>MGCX01000001.1 GCA_001788565.1 Candidatus Saccharibacteria bacterium RIFCSPHIGHO2_12_FULL_49_19
GCCCACACACAAAAATGTACGACCTTCTAAACAACCCGATTATCCAAGATTTGCAGAAGATTATTAACTTTCTCAGCGCTGGTGTTGGCGTGGTAGTTATCGGAGTAATAATTTTTGGCGGGATCCAATACATTACGGCCGGTGATAACCCCCAAGCGGTAGCCGCCGCCCGGCAGCGCATCATCAACGGGTTGATTGCCCTAGTGGCCTTTATGCTTACTTGGGGATTTTTGGAATGGCTGGTCCCGGGAGGAGTATTTAGGTGATGATTTTGTCTGTTATTACCGCTTTAAAGCTTAATCTGTTTACCTTTGGCGTCCCCTGCCCCGGTGAAAATTTCTTCTTTCTGCCGCCCTGGTGGATATATCTGGATAGTGAAATGGATCCGCAGGGGCAATGTATGCCAATCGTCAATTTCCCTGACGGTATCTGGCTGATCGGCTTGGCCATACTCAACATGCTGCTCAGGTTAGCCGGTTTCATCGCTGTGGTTTCCATCATTGTCGCCGGCGTCAGCTACATCTTCGCGGTCGGCAACCCGGAAAAAGCCGCCTCGGCCCGCCGCCGGGTTTATAACTCGCTGATCGGTTTAGCCATAGTTTTCGTAGCTACCGCAATCGTCACCTTTGTTGGAGGACGACTGGCGCCATGAAGTGGTATTTCGCTCAAAAGGTCATTGATGCCGGCGATGCCAATTTACCCCAAACTCCGGTTTCTGGCGCCGCGGGTCAGCAGACACTGGAAAAAATATTAACCATAGCTTTTGTGACCATCGGTGCTATCGCACTGTTGATGGTAGTTATTGGCGGCCTGCGCTACATCAACGCCCGCAACAACCCCGACAGCGTCAAGGTAGCCAAAAATATGATAATTTACTCCTTGATCGGCCTAGTACTGGCTGCCATGGCGGCGGTGATCGTTCAATATGTCCTGGGAACTATCTAGAATGAGCATGTTTTTATCGATACTCAAACTAACGCTCGCACTATCGCTTGTGCTGGTGCTATTTAATTTCCTGACTCCGGCGGTTGACGCCCAGTTCGATCCGCTTGAGGATCCCTGTACCGCGGCTCCCGATAGCCCAACCTGCCGGCAAAAAGAAGAACAGCGAACTTCAGGGACCAATCCGATTGCCGGACCGGACGGTATTATTCAAACAGCCGCTAATCTTATCGCCCTGGTTGCCGGTATTATCGCTGTCATCACTATTATTATCAGCGGATTTATATTCGTTACCGCTGGCGGGGCCATTGGCGGCCAACGCGCCGGTGATAACCCCACCAGGGCTCGAGAAGCTAGAACCGTACTGACTGGAGCGATTATTGGTTTGGTAGTCGTCGCTCTAGCTTGGAGCATCGTCAGCTTTGTTAACGATAGAATACTTTAAACGTAGTAAAATACTTACTTATGAAGTCAAAAATAAAGAGTCTGTTTCTTAGCTTCACTACCGCACTGTTTTTAACATTAACCTTTTTTTGCACATCTGCACTTGCTCAGATTAATTGTAATGATCCCAATCTGCCTGCTGAACAGGCTATCCAATGCGGTACTAATGCCGCCGCCGGTAGTAACCAGCCGGCCTCACGGGCCACTAGGGACTTAAACAACCTCGTTGCGAATATAATTAACGTTTTATCGATTGCTGTAGGTATTATTGCCGTGGTTATGATAATTCTGGGCGGCTTCCGCTACGTCACCAGCGGCGGTGATGCCACTAAAGTTCAATCTGCTAAAAATTCTCTGATGTACGCCATCATCGGCTTGATAGTTGTTGCCTTGGCGCAAATCATCGTCCGTTTCGTTCTGAAGAAAACCATCTAAGCCGTCTATGTGTTGACTACTCGAGGTTCGGTGTGATTGACTAAAGCATAAGCACATATATACTTGTAAATAAGTAAATGAGGAAAAACTTAAAATGATTCAAAAAATTAAGCTCTTGTTACTTATGCCAATCCTTACACTGGCTATGCTGGCAGCTGTAGCCTTACCGGCCGTAGTCTATGCACAGACACCACCACCAGCGGCGGCAGATGCTAATATTGACCAAAACCTTTGTGCCGGAGCGGATACCCTTACTTTTAATGATCCGGCAAGTGGCTCGGGTCAGTGTCCTATTACCGGTGACCCGACCAACACCTTCAATGACGTGCTGGCCACCACCATCAACATCATATCCATTGTAGTCGGCGTGATTGCCGTCATCATGATAATCTTCGGCGGCTTCCGTTATGTCACCAGCGGCGGCGATGCCACCAAGGTTACCTCGGCCAAAAACACTATTCTCTACGGCTTGATCGGCTTAGTCATAGTCGCCCTGGCCCAAATCATCGTCAGATTTGTGCTCCAGCAGACCTCAGGTACAATTTCTCCTTAGATCTACTTGGCTGTTTCTTGACCGCGCCTGCCATTTCGGTCTATCGTAATGTCGCGGTATGTGGAGATTTCTAAAACTACATCTTGCGGTTTATTGCCTTATTTTGGCGGTCTTGCTGTTGGGCCAGTCTTTGCCGGCTGTGGCGCAGACTCAAGCCCCCGAACCCAACGTTCAGGAAGGTCTGTGCGTTGGAGCCAGCTTAGACCTTGATACACCCCCCGGTGCCGCCTGCGCCGGGGGCACAGATGCCATAGCCACCCTTAACAACCTCATAGCTCGCTTTATTAATCTGCTGTCCATCGTGGTAGGTATAGTGTCAGTCATCATGATAATCTTCGGCGGCTTCCGCTATATAACCAGTGCCGGCCGCGATACCAGTGTTACCAGCGCCAAAAACACTATCCTTTACGCGATTATTGGTCTGGTCATAGTGGTACTAGCTCAAGTAATCGTCCGCTTCGTTTTACAGCAATCGACAGCCTCAGTCTAGATTCTTCCAGCTACCAGCCATAAGCCATTAGCTAGTTCGCTATCAGCCATCGGCTATTAGCTATAAGCTAGCTATAAAACTTCTATCTTTTTGACTGTATCTTGGGCTGAGCCCCAAGGTAATAGGTATTAGGTTTTAGGTTCTAGCTTTCGGTTTAAGGACCCCAGCATTTTCTGAACTTCAAGCAGAAGGTTAAGTGGGATTTCGATATCTTTTTTGTGTAGATCTCTGCATAAAAGTAGTTGAGTCTCTAATTCTGCCGCCGAGCCCTTAGCTATACCAAGAAACTGCTTGTATTCTCCTAAGTTATGCCTTTGTTGCCCCTCCGCGATATTTGACGGGATCGAAATCGCACACCGGCGCATCTGGCTAACCAGTCCATAAGCCTCGTAATTAGGTAGTTGTCCTGATAGCTTATATACAACTTTTACTAATTCAAAGGACTTCTGCCAAACGACTAAATCTTTATAGGAATTAAGGGCCATACTATAACCCAGACCCTAGCACCTAGAACCAATCAAGAAAATTGCTTAAGGCTACAAAACCTCAATTTTCTTGACAGTATCTTGTTTAACTTTTGCGAAGCTTACCGTCAATACACCGTCTTTTAGAACAGCTTCGATTTCTTCTTCTTTGACCGGAACCGGCAGCACAATAGAGCGGCTGAACTCGCCCCAATAACACTCCTGCAAGAAGTAATTCTCAACATTTTCCTCAGTGCCGGCGCTCAGCGTTCCCTTAATGGTTAGGGTATTATCAGAAATGCTGACGTCTAAGTCATTCTTGTTGACACCGGCTACCCGGCCTTTGACAATCAGTTTCTCCTTAGTCTCATAAACATCAACCGCCAGTTGTCCGGCTACCGGTTCTTGCTCGTCCCAGTGTTCGTCGGCCGGGGTCGGCTCAGTTACTCCGGACTCTTCCGGAGCCGGAGCCTCATCTTCAGATAGAAAAGCGGCGGTAATATCATCACCCATTAATAAATCATCTTGCTGTTGGCTGCCTCGAGCCATTTTAGCCTCCTAAACTTTTCATTCAATTATGGAACGCTAGTAAGCACACCTTCCGGTATAGTACGCCTGTAGTTTTCTGCTTGCAATAACCGATACATTTCATAATGAAAAGTTTCGGCGGCTGAAATCTCCAGACCAGTTTTTTCCAGTTTGCGTCTTTATGTTAATGCTAGTATAGCTGAGCCTTGCTCGCTGGCGCAACACATACTAATGATGTTTTACAACACAAACCTTACAACACGCTTACGCTAAACAACTTAACCTCTAGCAATACTCAATGCTCAAGTGTCAATGTACAATGAATGGTCAATGAACAATGTGGCCAATGCACCAGTTGATCTAAGAGATAGAACATTTGACTTTGCTATTGAGGTTATCCGCTTTGCTCGGCCCTACCAACGTGACCCTCTAGCGAAACCCATTATCAACCAGCTTATTCGTTCGTCATCTAGTATTGGCGCTAACTTTGTGGAGGCCAAAAACGCCAGCTCAAAGAAAGACTTCCGCAACAAAGTATTTATTAGCAAGAAAGAAGCCTCCGAAACACTTTATTGGCTAAAATTAGCTGGAGAATTTTCTGACTCGCCAGAACTTACCTCTCTACAGAAAGGGTGCCAAGAGATCATCCTGATACTACAGCGCATCATTACTCCATTAAAGCATTGAGCATTCATTGAGCCTTGAACATTGATAATTGAGCATTATGTCGATATTCGAGACAGTCATATCCCTCATCGCCCCTCCCGAATGCATTGGCTGTGGTTTGGAGGGTTCTTCACTATGCGATAGGTGTTCTGGCTCCAGAATTACTCCCTATGGGCGACGATGCTGGGGATGCGGCGCGTTAAGCCAAGATGGCCGCAGCTGTAGACTCTGTCGTCGGACTGGCTCGCCGGCTTATGTGTGGGTTACAACTAATCATCAAGGTTTAGCTCGCGAACTTTTGCACAGTTTCAAATTCGAGCAGAACCGCGCCGCCGCCGATTCTATTTATCGACTAATGTTGGAAACTTATCTTAATTCTGGCAAAACTAGACCTGATTATCTGATTATGCCCGTTCCGACTGCGACAAGCAGGGTTCGGGAGCGCGGTTTTGATCACTCCGCTCTGCTGGCTAAGAAAATATCTATGTCTCTAAGATTGGAGTATCTCTCCATCTTGGGCCGGCTAGGCCAGACCCGCCAGGTTGGCTCCAAGCGTTCAGATAGGTTAAGTCAAATGGCCGACAACTTTTGGGTAAAAAGCCCTCAGCTGGTAGCTGGCCGACAGATACTGCTGATCGATGATGTCGTTACCACCGGAGCTACTATAAATGTGGCCTCTAAGGCTCTTCGTCAGGCCGGCGCTAGCCGAGTTGACGCCTTAATTTTCGCCAAACGCCTCTAGGAAATGCTTGACTAGTTAAGTATTTGTCTTGGGTGTCGAATAAAATGCCACTGGTGCTATGAATAGGATTAATGACGTTAAAACGCTATGACGTCATGACGTCATAGCGCCACGGTTGGTGAATCGAGGTTGGTTGACAGGGGTTTTATTGTTATACTTACCCAGCTAAAATAGACAAGGAGAGATGCTCGAGCGGTTGAAGAGGATAGTCTTGAAAACTATTGTGCCGGCAACGGTACCGTGGGTTCGAATCCCACTCTCTCCGCCACACGCAGCTATCCCAATTTTGTAAAAACACGCAGTGCAGGTTTTTGCAAAATTGAGAGGAGCGACATAGCACCAAGCCAAAGCTTTTGGCTTACCAGACAAAACGAGGCAGGTGTGTAAGTCGCGACGAAGGAGAGGTACCCAAGAGGCTGAAGGGGTCGGTTTGCTAAATCGATAGGGGAGCGCAAGCTCCCGCGAGGGTTCAAATCCCTCCCTCTCCGCCATTTATTGTTGGACGTTATTACTTTGCCTGGTTTGCCGGTACTTGTTTATACTAACGCTTGTGTCATTAACAAAAACCCTGTCCTTTATCAGCCGTTTTAGGTATGAGCTGATTGCCTTTTGTTCCGGCGCGGCCGTCATGATTATCGAGCTGGTGGGTGTACGGTTTATCGCACCTGACTTTGGCACATCAATCTATGTCTGGACCGCTATAATCGGTGTTATTTTAGGGGCCTTAGCCTTTGGCTACTGGTATGGTGGTCGCCTGGCTGATAAATCAGCGACCGATGAAGGTCTGATGGTGATATTTTTGCTAGCCTCCGTCGCTTGGTTAGCCAGCGTCTGGCTGAGAGACAGCATTTTGGAACTAGCGGGCGCTATGCCCGGTGGATTGCGCGGTCAAGCCTTCGTTGCTTCACTACTACTTTTTGCGCCGGTAAGCGCTTTACTGGGAATGGTGTCACCGTATCTGGTGAAGCTCAAATTGGTGAATTTAAAAACAGCCGGGCGTTATGTTGGGGGGTTGTATGCGGCTGGAACCGTTGGCAGTATCGCCGGCACTTTTGCCGCCGGCTATTGGCTGATTCCATTATTTAACAGTCGAGCTGTTGGTTGGGCGATGGTATTTGCCTTGCTGGGCATCTCGCTATTGGCCCAGCGGCGCAAGCTTCTGATTCACCGGCTGATAGTGGCAGTAGCCGCCGTCCTGCTACTTGTAATGCCCACCCAATCCTCTTCAAATAGCGGTGTAATTTATGACGGCGACGGCTTGTATTCCAGATATCAGGTAATTGATGGCCGCTACCACGGACGGCCGGTCCGGCATCTGGTCACCGATAAATTTACTCTGCAGTCCAGCATCTATATTGGCGATCCCTACACCCCGGTTCTTGACTATAGCACCCGTATGGATGAGGTAATTGTCCAGTCCCAGCCGCGCCGGATGCTCCTAATTGGCGGCGGGTCTTATACGCTTGCCCAACTGGCTGTTCTTAAAAACCCCAAGGTAACGGTCGACGTAGTGGAAATTGACCCGATGCTCGATGAGTTAGCGGTAAAGTACTTCAGTTTTAAACCGGACAAGCGGATTAAGATTATCCACGAGGACGGCCGGACATTTCTAAATAAGCTGGAAACTAAGTATGACCTGATTGTTATGGATGCTTTCAGTTCTCAGTTCCCGCCTTTTCAGCTGACGACGGTTGAGGTTTTGGAGAAAATCAAGGAAAGCCTTACTCCCGGAGGTTTGGTGATGGCTAACATCATATCCGCGGCTGAAGGGCCAGAAGCCGGTTTCTTGCAAGCTCAGTATTTAACTTACCAAGAGGTCTTCAATAAAGCCGTAGCATTTCAGGCAACTCCGGGTGCCAACAAAGCCGCCCGCCTAAACGTTATTTTACTGGCGGCGGAGGATAATAACTTGTCTGAATATCAGAAACCTGAAGAAGGACGTGTGTTTCTAAGCATTAATACATCCCACAGTAAAGTGTTAACCGATGATTTTGCCCCGGTCGAGGCCTTGACGGCTCGCGGTTTTTACTGATTTTGAGTCTAGCAGAACTTAACTTACAATTGAGACATAAGCATTTTAGATTAGACCCATGGATCCCGAGGGCAACGAGCCTTATAAACAAGATAGCGTTTCTACAGAAACAGTGAAGCCGCCAACCCCTCCCTCCGACCCTGCTGGGCCGCCACAATCTCAGCAGTACCCGCAGCCTGCCCAACAAAAAAAGAAGCGGATCCCTTTATCCAGCAATGTTAAGCTAGCCCTGCTGCTGTTTGGGTTAGCCGGCGCCACAGTGGTATCAATCATACCGAAGCTGCCAGCTAGCAGCCTAGATTCTGCGCCGCCATTCTGGATTTTCTTAGTAGCCGGATTGACAGTAATCTGTCTTACCGGATTGCTATTTTGGTACCTAAGTCGCCTGAACTTGGGATTCGGTAAAACAGGACTGTTGCTGGCCTTCTTTCTAAGCGCAACGATAGCCACGATTAAGATGGTACTGGCCCCCTTAGGCATGTATGTGGCCAATCAGAGGTCTCCATTCACTGAGGACCTTTTTGATTACAACAGCGGAACCTATTTTTTTCTCAGCGGAGTATCTGTACTGCTCCTTTACTTGCTGGTTTTTTGGATAATCTATCGGATTATCAGACGACACTTGTTATCTAGGACACCTTCCTTAAACAGCGTCCCAGCATCGGCGCACAGAGCTCATACAAAACGCTGGATTGCAGCACTTCTTATTATCGGAGCTATTATTTTAACCGGTGGAGGAGTGCTGGTAGTCCCATTGATCCCCGGTCTTATAGCAGCGGGGTATGTATCAATCGTATTTTCGGGACTAATTATTCCGATAGTGTTCGCTATTGGCTTGGCTGCCTTTTTTGCCTACTGGGGTCTTGAGACAGTAAGTGCCCAAGCCGTAAGCGTCAATAGCGCGGTGCTACTGGCTAGTTTTTTCTGGCTGGGAGTTTCTTTAATAATCTTGTATCACGTCTTCTGGATTGTTTTCATGTTTACCCTAACCACTATCTGGCCTTTCAGAACAGTATCCTCCAAGTGAAGTTCTTATTTCTGGTCTGGCGTTTGCTGCGCTATCGTGTGGCGATTATGCTTCTGCTATTTTTATTGCTAAGCGTGACCCTACACGCCAACTTAGCTGACTACACGGCTGCGTTGATATTAGCGAGTTTATCATTGGCGTTAAGTTACGTTAGCGCTACCAGCGTCAATGACATTGCTGATCGGAAAATTGATGCCATTAACCATCCCGATAGCCCCGGCCGGCCGCTTATTAACGGCCAAGGATCGGTAAACGAACTGTGGGCTGTGTATATTGTGGTATCGGCTACCGCACTACTACTGGCGGCATTAATAAATGTAGTGGCCTTATTTATTATTCTAGCCTCGCTTTTAATCAATATAGCCTATTCGCTCTGGCCAATCAGGCTCTCTTACCGGACTTACTTAGCTCCGCTGGCTCTCGGGGTGGCCTACGTTGGCATCCCGTTTGCACTAGGGCTGGCAGTTATCGGTCAAACGATGGAAGCTAACGATTGGGTCTGGATCAGCGGGCTGTATTTGATGTTTATCGGACGAATTATCCTTAAAGACTTTCGTGACAGAAAAGGCGATGCTAGATATAACAAGCCGACCTTTTTATTAAAATATGGCAAAAACTCAACATGCCTAGTCAGCTTGCTGGCTATCTTATCCGGAGGGGTGATGATCATTGTGGCTCTACAGGGATTGGTCTGGCTGCAGCTGATTGTGGCTGTATACCTTGCTCTGATTATCAGTGTGCTAAGACGATTGCAGCTTGCCCCACAAGGTGCTAAGGAGCAGGTATACATCGGCGTTGGCGCTAAGATGGGCAACGGGTTGCTTATTACACTGCTCGGTGTTTTTGCATTAGCAAGCTCAGACGCGCCAGTAGGGGTACAGGTCAGTTTAGCCATTGTCTTACTGTTAATATTTGTAGCCAATTACGCTGTCATCGTGCGCTCCCCGGGCCGGACAACGTTGGCGTATAAGGGTTAGTCAGCTACAATAAGCATAAATACTATGGATCCCGAGGAAGATGATTTTTACAAAAAACGAGGTACTGGCACAGCGGTAGCCGAACCTCCTACAAATCCTCTCCCATCATCAGCTCCTCCATCCAAGCCGCCATCAGGCAGCTCATCGGTAACTTGGACGGCATCTGAGTACCTTCACCATGATAAGGGCTTTATCTGGTATGTCCTGCTCCTGCTGGCTACTGTTGTACTAGCCGCCGCGGTCTATTTTCTGACCAAGGACTACTTTGCCACCGGGGCAATCGTCGCGGTAGGAATAATCATTGGGATTTATGCCGTCCGTAAACCCGGCCAAATTACTTATGAACTATCGGGTGACGGGCTTCGGGCCGGACAAAAGATGCACCCTTTAGATCAATTTAAATCTTTCTCGGTAATTCGCAGCGAAGGCCCCAGCTACATCAGCCTACTGCCGCTAAAAAAATTCATGCCTCCCGTTGATGCTTACTTTTCCGCGCAAGACGAAGAAAAAATTACCGACGTGTTGGGCCAGCACCTGCCTTACGACGAAAAGCAGGCCTCCGGCGTCGATCGCCTCAGCCGCAAACTCAGGCTGTAGCAAACAACCCCTCTTTTTTGGTAGCGTCGATTAACCTAGTCAAGCCGATTCCGCCCCCACAGCGAGGAATAAAGTTATGATTTAAAAATTCGCTTAGTTCGTTTTCTACCCGGGCTTTGCCGAACAGACTAAACAGCTTCTTAGAGTATTTGCCGCCGCTGATGGTGTAGAATTCGTGAGTCATTTCTTTGGGGTCAACACTGCGCTCGGCGCTGCCGATGGTTTCATTACCGTGAATGATCACATCTATCTTTTGAGAGTGAGTTTTGTTTTTCTTTTTCATGTTCCAGAAAGGTGATGTGTAAGACGGAAAGTCCCGGCAAAATACCACCGAGCCAAAGTCGTCTTTCATTTTGTTCTCGTGTTTGTGGGTAAGCTCACGGGTATTGTAGTGACGTTTTAGCTGGTCATATTTTTTAAAGTGGTATGATTTTCGGTTACCAAAGCCCAGATATTCAAGAAGCTCGGTTTCAAATTTGACCAGGTCTTCAATCGAGCCCTTTAGCTCGAACTCAAACATCGGAAAAATCAGCTTGTGCCTTCCGGGAACCGGATTTTTCTCGTTGCGATAACTGGTACTCACACAAAAAACTCCGGGTAGCTCCGGCTTAGTCAGCAGTTCGTACTCCAGCCACATCTGCCCGGTTTGCGGTAGCGGCCATACTTTCCCGGCATACTTATAGGTCGCCACTGTTTCGGGGTCTTCGCAGGCCGCCAAAATACTTAGCCTGTCTTGAGTACTCACTTCGTAAAATCCTTTCTCAAGACAAAAGTTGCGTAGCTTATTTACAATTTTGCTAAAGCTTACGGTGTCCTCTACGCCCACATAGTTGTTTGTCACCTTCTGTTACCTCCCCTTAGATTTGTGCATAAAAAAACAGCCCCGGTAGGGCTGTTTTTGAAAAATAGCTATCTCGAGCTTTTTATGCATCGGGATACCTATCTTTATGCATTAGGATACAACTTACCATAAACGTAATCTCGGTGCAACATTTATAGCAACTGGGGTG
>MGCX01000002.1:0-256 GCA_001788565.1 Candidatus Saccharibacteria bacterium RIFCSPHIGHO2_12_FULL_49_19
TGCACTTTTTACAGATTAATCAACTAAAGCCTAGTTCTCTACTATAGGGTAATGTTCAACTTTCGCATCGTCGGAGCAACCAATCGCAACAGACATATTTTCAGTCTGTACATCTGTAGTTAATACATGTCCATTGCTATCTTTACTTGCATATAAAGCTCTTAGTGTACAAGCAATATTAGACTTTGTTTCGGTGATGTCCATACCGATTTCTTCACGATCCCTATTATCACGTAACGTATTGAAGGGAACCACT
>MGCX01000002.1:267-5050 GCA_001788565.1 Candidatus Saccharibacteria bacterium RIFCSPHIGHO2_12_FULL_49_19
GCTAAAAGTAACATTAAAGGTACTCTGGTTTTGGAGTATTGCCTGTTTGATCCCCTGAAACCTCTCATTTGCCTGATTATTATTGGCCACTCCATATACAAAATAGAGATAATCTCCGCAACTTAGGGGGCCGCGCTCGTATTTGCGGGAGGCATAACCGCAGGTTTGGCCCTTTTCAACTTTATCAGGCTGACCGACATTAGCAACGATGTCGCTGTAGAGGGCATCGATGCTGGCTTGAGCCTGCTCAAACCTTTGTTTGTCAGCCCAAATTGAATATTGTCGATAGGCCACAATCCCACCAATCATCACGACCAGCAGGGTAATCAGTACAATTCCCTGATTTCTTTTTAGCTTTTGGCTTAAATTCTTGAAGTTAGTGGCCATCTAACCATCTGTTGCTATTGGATGATGATTTTTTTGACCGCCGGCTTTTTGGGTTTAGGAGGGGGCTTGGTAGCCGGTTTGGGTTTAGGTTTTGGCTTGGTGGGTTCATGCTCGCGCGGTCCGACAAACTCGGAGGGTTTTTCTTCAACCTTGGCCAGTTCGCTAACGTCTTCCGGCTCTTTAAGGTCAATGCGATCTTCGGGGGTTTGACCCTCCCCTTCCAGACCATCGTCATCCGGCTGACCGCCCTTGGGTTTTTTATAAGTTGTCCAAATTATAGCCAGAGCGCCAAGCGCCGTGTAGGCGCCGCCGAATATCCAGTAGTACTTGCCGACCTCGCTGGCCAGATCAATGACCAGGGTTCGTAAGCTGTCTTCCAGCACCCGATTGGTAAGATCCAGCTTCTCTAAACCTTCGCCGACCAGCCGGGTCAGATCATAAGCGATAACCAGCATAATGATGCCGACCACCACCAGCATGATGCCAACTCTCTGCAAGCCTTTGCGCTTTGAGGAGCTAAGTAAAACTATGGCTAGCGCCAGCATTAGGGCGAGGATTCCTAAGACAACCGGCAAAACCTTAATTTTCTGGTACACCTCCGGAAACTCCTTTAGTTCATCAGTAAAAATTGACTGGTCCTGATTCTCCTGCTTGATAGTGTCCGCGGTAATAACCGGATGATCCAAAAAGCCGGTGCCGGATAAGATATTTTCTTCAACTGTCGCCGCTTGGCTGGCCGGATTAACTCCGCTGGGCAGACAGGTCGCGGCGAAAGGGTCGTAGTTGTCGGGCAAGTTGGTGCAGGGCGGCAGACTGGTCAGCTTGGCCTCCACAGCAGCAGCTACGTTAGCGGCAAAATCGGCTTTGGTGGCAGTTAGATCGACGTTAATATCCGGCAGTGGGGTCTCACCGTTCAGCCACTCGTAAACACTATCAATGACCGCCTCGGTATTTTGCTGGATAAACTCAGGCGTAAAAGTAGCCAAGGCGGCTTGACGGACGACGTCATCATTTAAGGGAACTTCCTCCCCACCAGCCGATATCTGGCCGGCCTCATCTAGTAAGCTGGGGACGACACTTTTGTAGATGTCGCTTTTGGCGATGATGGACTTGATTTTGGCAGCATCGGTAGCGATTTGGATGGTGGCGGTGTTAGCGGCCACCGCGAACAGCAAAATTATAAACAGCGGTGTCACCAGCACCAGCACCAGCTTGCGCACAAACTCCATATGCTTTCATTGTAGGCGATAAACCGCTTACGTCAATCCGGTGTCAATCTGGAAGCTAGCTTGCCTAAGCTGGTACAATGGCCCGGTCATGGCCAAGAAGAAACCGGCCCGGCAAAAAAAGCGTTGGGGCCTAAAGACAACCGTGGATCAATACCGATGGCTTTGGGCGGCGATCTTTTTGGCTGTTATCTGCGTTGTCGCCGGGCAGTCAGCGACTAGCCAGTCCCCGGACGAGTCTGACGATGCGTACCGAATTACTGCTCAGCTTTCGGTGCCCAACGGTAACGTTGCCAAGCGCCAACCCGATAACCTGCCCAAAACTGCTCGACCCTATTTAATGCCGTGGCGCGGCCCCATCAAACCACTATCCACCCTGCCTACCGGACAGGCAGGCGAGCCAAATGCCGCGGCGGTCATCTACGATATCCCGACCACCGACCCGGTAGTATTTTTGACCATTGATGACGGGGTGACCCAGGCCCCGGAAATAGCCGACTCACTAACCGCCCAGCATCTGCCTTTTACTCTTTTTTTGGACGACCACGCCGTCCGCAGTAACTATAGCTATTTTGCCCGCTTGCGGGACGCCGGTATGACCATCCAAAACCACACCGCCAATCACGCGCGACTTAAATACCTGACCTTTGAGCAGCAAAAAGCCGAGATTTGCGGCGCTAGCGACATCTTCGCGGGAGTTTTTGGCCAGCGCCCCACCCTGTTTAGACCGCCATATGGCCAGTTTAACGATGACACTCGCCGGGCGGTCTTAGAGTGCGGCATGAAAGCGATTGTGATGTGGCGAGCGGTGGTGGAAAACGGCCAGATGTATTTTCAACATGATAAAACGCACCTGGAATCCGGCGACATTGTTGTTATGCACTTTAAACCGGAGTTCAAAAAAGACATGGAGGCTTTTACCCGCCAAGTCCAAAAAGATCACCTGCGAATCGGCCGTCTAGAGGATTGGCTGAAATAAGGATGGCGGAGAGGGTGGGATATCGCTTTCCCTCACTGCGTTCAGTCGCTCCTCCGCTCAGACATGCTCGAAGCAAGCTTCGGCGCGTGTCTTCGCTCCACCGAACCCTTCCGCTCGCCTTCGGCGAGCTCCTTCGGGTTCTCATTCCTATCAACAATCCTCCATAGCTCCGGCACGAGGCCGGCGCGACGGAGGATGGCGGAGAGGGAGGGATTCGAACCCTCGGTGCTCTTGCGAACACACACGCTTTCCAAGCATGCCAGTTAAACCGCTCCTGCACCTCTCCTCTTAGACTATTTTACAACTGAAAATCTTTGGTGACCACTGAGGTTGAGGCGTAAACTAGAAGTTGAGAGATAGAACTGGTGTTCTTTCCCTGCAAGGCGAGGTGGGGTTTATTTTTCGCACCCCAAAATAACTAAACGTAAGCAACTATGTCACTAATTAATCTACGAGAAGTATCTAAACTCTATGGCTTCGGCGGCGCCACGGTACTGGCGCTCGACGAGGTTGATTTAGTTGTTGAAAAAGGCGAGTTCCTGGCCTGCATGGGTCCCTCGGGCAGTGGTAAAAGCACGCTGATGAACCTAATTGGTTTACTTGATCGGCCGACCCATGGGACCTATCTGTTAGACGGCCGTGATGTGGCCCGGTTGCGCAGTAACACCCAGGCAAAAATTCGCCGCGATCGGGTAGGCTTTGTTTTTCAGTACTATAACTTGCTTCCCCGGATGAACGTTTTGGACAACGTCGCTTTGCCCTTAGCTTATAAGGGCATGACTCCGGTTCGTCGCCAAAAGCGGGCCAGCGATATTTTGGAGCTGGTGGGCATGCGTGATCGTGAGTACTTCATGCCCCGCCAGCTATCCGGTGGACAGGCCCAACGGGCGGCTATCGCTCGGGCGTTAATTAATCGGCCCAGCATCATTATCGCCGATGAACCTACCGGAAACTTGGACAGTAACGACAGCAAAGTGGTCATGGAGCTTTTAGCCGATGTTCACCGCCGGGGCAACACTATCCTGCTGGTAACTCATAACCCGGAGCTGACGCGGTATGCTAACCGGGTGATTTATATGCACGATGGCCAGATCATTGGTGATGAGCCCACAGCCATTGGGCGGTTGGCTAAAGGCGTCCGCAGAACTTACTATCGGCGACGGCGAACCACTGAAGAAGATACCGTTGCCGGAGTTTCGGCACTGCTTAAGAAGGTTCCCGGCAAAGAATTAGCCGGCGGGTCTAGAGCGCGTCGCTCGCCCGCTCGCAAGCGCCGGGTCGGACGCAGGTCCAAGAAGGTGAGGGCTTAGATGTGGAGCGGTAACATAAAGTCGGCCATATCAAGCCTGAGACTAAATAAGTGGCGCACTCTGCTAACCATATTGGGAGTGACCATCGGAGTGGCCTCGGTTGTCACGGTGGTCAGTTTGGGGGAGGGTCTCAAAAAGCAAGTTGTCGGGCAGATCAACCAGCTAGGCAGCGATGTAATTACCGTCCGCTCCGGCCGACTGACCAGCGAAGGGGTTGGGCAGGACAGCCTCAACGTCCTGGCCTTACTTAGTACCAGTACATTGACCGATAGCGATGCTGAGGTGATCAGTAAGTTGCCCTCCGTAGAGACGGTCGTGCCGATAAACTTTGTGACCAATACCGCCAGCTCCGGCCAAAACCGGCTGGATAACATTTTCGTAATAGGCACCAACTCAGATGTAGCTGATCTATTAAACCAAAAGGTTGCTTATGGAAGCTTCTTTGACGAAAGGCAAGATAACGGGAACTATGCGGTCATTGGCCCCAGAGTTGCTGCCCAACTACTTCAAAAGTTAAACCCGGTAGGTCATACCATCCGAATCAATGGGGTTGATTTTGTAGTTAGCGGAGTGCTGGAGCGATCTTCCGGCGGACTGCTATCTGTTGCTCAGACCGACTTCAACTCGGCAGTTTTTATATCGCTGGCCCAAGCCAAGCAGTTGACCAGCGGTCGGACCAACATCTTACAGATACTGGCCAAAAGTAAGGACCCTAACATTGAGCAGACGGTGGCTGATATTGAAAGCACTCTGCAGAAAAATCACGCCGGCGTGGTTGATTTTTCAGTGCTTCAGCAATATGAGCTGCTTAACATCGCTAACAAGGTAGTTGATAGTATGACGGCCTTTATCTCGGGTCTGGGAGCTATCTCCCTGTTGGT
>MGCX01000003.1 GCA_001788565.1 Candidatus Saccharibacteria bacterium RIFCSPHIGHO2_12_FULL_49_19
TCCCACACAATCAGAGACAAAATGGACCGGTTTTCCAAGCAGATCGCCCAAAGCCGTAGCCGCCGGCTCCAAGCTACTGTCTTTGTCCGGGTGCCCTTCCGGCCGTCCTAGATGTGAAATTATAATCAGGCTGGTGCCCGGCTGCTCAAGGATATGCTGGATAGTAGGCAGTGACTGTTTTATACGATAATCGTCCGTAATCACACCGTTCTTCACAGGCACGTTATAGTCGGCGCGCAGCATTACGCGCTTATCCTTTAAATCTATATCCCTGACGGTTTTTTTATTCAATCCCACCCCTTATTCTTAAGATTAGTATGTCAAAAGAGCGGTTCAAATACCAGTTTGGTGACCCCTAGGGGAATCGAACCCCTGTTGCCAGGATGAAAACCTGGTGTCCTAGCCGTTAGACGAAGGGGCCTTGGACACTAATATTCTACAGTTTAGGGAGGTATCAAAAAACCCCCGCGTTCCCACCTCATAAATACGCGAGGGTTAATTGATGCTTTTGTTTTAGCAGAGCGGTCAGTCAGTGCTCTTTCTATCTACTAACCTAGCACAATTTGACAGATCTGGCAACTTCTTAACTGCTCTTTTTTTCTTAATGTTATGCTAACTGCTTGCTTGGATGCAGAGCGAGGCGACAGCGAGGAACTCTAACGAGGTGTATTTTGACAATACATCGAGTGAGTACCGCAGCCGGCAACGAAGCTATGCGCCAAGAGGGTCGGCGGAGTTTCTGGCTCAGCCAGAAAGCAGGCCCACCCGGCAAGTCAGTTTAGCGGTAGCGGCGGAAGAGGTAGTGACCGATAGTACCCAGCGCGCTGGCGCCGGCAAACAGTCCGGCCACACCTGCGGCACCGGTCTTAGGCAACGGCTGCTGGGCAGGCGGAGGGGTAACTCCGCCCTGGACGACGGGAGGTGCCTCGACGGTTACCTGCTTAGTGCAAACATTGGTTACACCAGTACTGCCTTTGTCAGTGTTAACCACGGCATTTACGGTATAAGTACCAGTGGTTGACTGATTGAAGTGGTAAACCGCGCTTAAAGCGTTGGTAGTAACGGTTGTGGTGTCAACCGTACCGCCGCCGCTGTTCTTGGTTGTGAAAACGTAACTTTGGACAGTGGCGTTTTCAACCGAAGCGCGGGCCGTAAAGTCGAACCGGGTTCGATCAATCTTAGTTACATCCAGTGCCACACAGGCGAATTTCACCTTTGGAGCCGGGGGCTGCGGACAACTGACTTTCACCTTGAACTGTACGAACCGGGAGTTGTCAACAGAAACACCTATATTGCTAGGTAGCTGAACTCCGCTCTGAGTTATACCATCAGGCAGGGTAGCCTTTGGGTTACCATTTATGTCTATCATGTTTGTTGAACCAGCAACGTACGCAACGGAACCAGTAGCAGACAGATTAACACTGGCTGTATCACTGACAGTCGGGGGCTCTGTGTTGTCAGCGGTCGCTGTTACTGTTGAGGTAAAGCTATTAACATTACCACTAGGCAGGGTGGCCTTGACCCTTACGTTAACTGCAGGATCGGGACCGATGTTATGTAAATGAACCCTGAAACGCAGTGTGTCGTTACAGCTGGCATTCACTATATCCGCAAACGCGCTGTTTTGAGTTTCGTTTTTAACCAGGTATATATTGCCTCGCTCTATTTGACTAGCAGCAAATACTGGGACTGCGTGAGCTAAAATTGGCATGACAGCCAAAGAAGCAATGCCCATCTTTAGAAATCGTGACATATTTGTGTTCTCCTTTCTTACCTTTAAATTCTACCGGCAAACTAGATAGTTACTGAGCTTCAAAACATTGATCGACGACTACCGGTAACTAAACTCTTGATTCCAAGAGGAGCATTACTGCTCTCAATCCGCAATACAGCGGAGAGTTACCGGTAGCCGGTGGGACGCCCCCGAAGGGGCGTCCCAACCCGACTACGCGTGCTACGGCGGGTTCGGCGCGTCCCGAACGTTGAACACGTTCGAGGATGCAGTCACCTGCGGGTTGAACCCGTCGAGCGCGTGGATGTGCAGCTGGTCCGGTCCGGCACTCACCGGTGCCCGGTAGTCAGCACACCACTTGTTGTCCCCGACCTTCCTGGTAGTCCCCGGAAGGATGTCCCCCCTGTTCGCCGTGAACCAGACACTGAGACCGCTCTGGTTCCACTGCGACGTCGCCGTTCCGCAGATCGTGCTGACGCGCAGCACAATCCGCTCGTGCTGGTTCTCGATGGTGAGAACCGGCGCCGGCTTGGGAGCCGGTGGAGGCGGAGGCGGCGGCTGCGGGCTCGGAGGGGGTGGGGGAGGAGGCTGCGGCGCCGGAGGTGGCGCCGGCGGGGGCTGCGGGCTCGGAGGAGCACCGCAGTTGAGCTTCAGCCGAGCTAAGGCCCTTGCTACCCCCTTCGCCTCGAGGGCCTCCTTGACCAGCACCTTAAGCCGGCCAGCCTTCCCCTTCGCCGTGACGACCATCTCCCGGTTGATGACCACGCGAACGATGCCGCTCGCGCTTGCCTCACCCGAGAGATCGACGTTTGGGCACTTGCCCGAGACCTTGGCGAACGCCTTAGCGGTCACGATCTTGCGGAACCTATCGAGGCTCCTCACGACCGTGAACAGGCGTGCGAAAGGCCCGGACGGCCGATGGAAGCTAACCGGGTTATCGCAGTCGCGCCCGGTCTTTCCACCTCCGACCTTCACCCACTTTGTGGGCGAGTTCGGATTCGGGCACACCCTCATGTGGGTGTCCCACGTCCAGACCAGCTGGCCGTTGACGTCGTGGTAGCCGTTCCAGCCACTGACGTCATCCTTGCAGCGCGGCGAGTTCTCCTGGCTCCCCGGGAGATGGACCTCCTCGAGGATCACGCCACGCATGTTGAGCTGGAACGTGCCTACGGACGAGTCCTCCACCGTGTAGGGTGAGGGCGGGTCGGCCGTCGGCTTGGCGCTCGCAATGGACACGAGCACCGCGAAGCTTGCAGCCACCATCAGGATGGCGGGCCAGAGCTTCTTGTACATTGTCCACCTCCTTCAGGTGGTTGGAGGAAACCAGCGAGGCCGCTAGGCCTTTGGCGACCTCGCCGGTACTTAGCCCTTAGCGGGCATAGCACGCTGCAGACGAAAGATTCATCTTCAAGGTGCCATGCCCCCCTAGGCATCAGCGAAGCCGCAACACAAAATTCGGTAGTCGGTTATGGGGATTAAAATCCCATAACTATCTAGTTTGCTTACTTCTTAGAAAACAAACATTTTACGAACGAATTAGTTGTCAAGTAACACCTCCTTGCCCGATACTGCCGCTTCAATAAAAATCACCTCTTTTCGCAATATCGCGAGGATGTATAAACATTACCACAATAGGGGTAAAAAGTCAATAACATAATCATAAACTTAAGCATCTTGCAACGCCTGGAAAATGACGCTATTGGGAAATTTCGGCCTCAGCGGTCTTGCGCGGAAAACTGAAGCCGAAGGTACTGCCCTTTCCTTCGGTACTTTTGAAGATAATTGCCCCGCCTTGAGCTACGACCACCTTCTTGGCCATGTACAGTCCCAATCCGGTGCCGTCCGGCCGCAGCTTCTTAGCATTTTCGGCCCGGTAAAACTTGGAGAACAAATGGTGCTGAACCGATCTGGGGACACCTACTCCGGTGTCAGTAACTGTATAGGTCACGGTCTCAGGAGTTGCTTCCAGATTGACATCTATCTTTCCGTCCCTGGGAGTGTAATAGATGGCGTTATCAATAAAGTTCATGACCACTTGGCGGATTTTATTCTCATCCATACTAAGAGTCGGAAAGTCCTCCGGCTTTTGATAGGTCAATTCCACACCTCTGCTCTGAGCCTGTTCCTGAAGCTGATTAACCTCACTTTCCACCATATCGGCCAGCTTGGTAGGCTGATTTTCAATAACGAACTTCCCTGTTTGTAATCTAGAGACGTTGAGCATATCGGCTATCAGATAGACCATCTTCTGAGCGCCGTCAAACCCCCGCTGGACAAGCTCTTTTTGGTTTTTCTTGACTGGCCCGGCATCGCCGTCCAAGACCATGCTTAAATAGCCTTTAACCGCCGTTAGAGGTGTTCGGAGCTGATGAGAAGCCATACTGATGAATTCATCTTTGGCTTTATCAATCTCGCGCAGGCGGGAGTTAGCCCGGCGCAGCTCGCGAGTAGCTTCTTCAATTTTCTTCTGCAAGGTGATGTTAAAGCGCCGTATTTCCTCAAACCGCAAGGCGTTCTGAACGGCTATTGCCAACTCACCAGAGATGATATCAATTACCCGCATATCCAAATTGTTATAAGGACCGCCGTTCTTTTTAATGCCGATCAGCATAAATCCCACCCGCTGATTGTGTGTGATAAGGCTGGCAATCACCGAACCATTTATTTCATAAAGGTAGTGGTAAATCTTTTCATCAGAGTTCATAGCATCTAAATCATCGATGAAAAATGCTTTTTCCTTAGAGGCCTTCATTTGCTCATAAATAATCTCTACCGACTGGGCTGTAGGCTGGCTATTGCCGCCATGCATCTTACCTATAATTCGAGGTCCTTTTTCCTGGCTGGGTAATAAGAAAATCAGATAGGTCGCCTTTAATGCCTCTTGAACGACTTTTGCCGAGCGGGTAAGAAGCTCCTCGGTGTCAATAGTACTTACTAGAATTTGGTTCAGTTGATCAAGAAGAGACTGCGGATCATAAATCTCCTTAAAGAAGAAGCGGTTGGTTAGCTTATCAAGAACTCGTTTTAGGGGGTGTACGGTGAAACCAAGAAGAACGGCTATAAGTGCGTAGATAATTTCCAAAGTGGTAGTAAGCTCTGAGTCGCTGAAAACAAATCGGGACACTAGCAGAAGCAAGAGCGAATAAAGTGCGCCAAGGATAACGACCAGGAATAGATACGCCAGGGACCGCATAACTATTAGCCGAATGTCAAAGAGTTTGTGACGGACAATTCCATAAGCTACTAGGACGACCATAACTAAAGAAGTCACTGGTACGAAAATCTGCGTCCAGAGACTGCCTGATGAAGACACCCCGAAAACCAAGTTAATAATGATTGCTTGGGAAAAACCAAACAACAGAATACGATTTCGAGACTTATGCCCTTGATCTTTAGTCTTCCTGGTGTCTTTAAGCAGAAGGTACAGCCCTTTAACGAACAGGAATGCTAAATAAAGAATCAGAAATGCATAAACAATACCGACCTCTTTAATGGCAATACCGTCCTTAACGATGTCCGCCGATGTTATGTTCCATTTCGTCAGGCCAAGGACGGAAAGCAAGAATAACGGTATCGCGTATAGCTTAGTCTTAATCCTGTATCCGGTATAGGAGGCCGCGAACAGTAAGAAGTAAGTACCCATATATGCGGCAATTAGGACCGCACTTCTAAGTAAGAGGAGGGCAAGATCAGGCTGCTGATAGAAAAGCTGAGAAAGAAATTGCAAAAGGAGCCATAAGCCAAGAGTAAAGGCAAAGATCGCGAAGTTTTTATAGATTTCAGTTTTTTGGCGTATTATTACTAAAGAAGCAATAAGAAAAATCCCGAAAATCGCTACCGAGTAAAAAAACAAATAAAGATAAAAACCCATCAATTAATGTTACAAAATAAATTCTTGAAATCGCTCAAGCGAGGCGTGCATCCTAGCATTAGCATTAACTATGGCAAGCGGCTGGTCAAGGCTTTCCCCCAGTTTCCAGAGTTCAGAAAATTTGTACTTGATGACAGGGATATATACCAAAGTTTCTACAGTGAACTAGAACCTTATTCTGACTTTAGCTTCAATAACCTACTGGTCTGGCTGGACATCAACTCCGACTTAGAAGTTAGCCGACTAAACGGAAATCTCATCTTTAAATTCAGCGACCCCTTCGAGAACAATGAGACAAGTTTCACCCTGATAGGAAATAGAAAAACTTACCAGACCTTGGGGACCATTTTTCAATACCAAGCCGGGTTAGGTTATCAACAAAAGCTTAGTATGGTGCCGCAGGCAGTAATCGATGGAATAGAACTAGGCAAGCAACGACACTTGGATATTCAAGAAGACATCAGTAACCAAGATTATATTTTCAATGTAAATAATGCCTACTACGCAAAAGGCAAGGACTTCGCCGATCTCAGACACCGGATTAATTCATTTCTTAAGAAATACGGCGATCACCTGATTTACCGCGACATCAACCTCGGCAAACTGGAGGAACAGATGAATATTATCAATAGCCTGCACACCTGGGACTCAGTTTACGCTCTTACCGAGAACGACAAACTCCGAATTGAGGGACTGGCGATAGACCGTTATTTACAGCTAGCCCCGGAGTTGGATTCCAGATGTGTTGGCCTGTTCATCAATGGCCGCTTGCAGTCTTTCTCACTATTTCACCTGCCCCCTCAAAAGGGATTCGCGATAGGCAACCACATGAAATGCAACTACGAATACCAGTATATCTTTGATTTCACTTTCTACTGCACGGCTAGTCGCCTTAAGACCATGGGGATTGAATGGCTTAATGGAGAACAAGACCTTGGGATTGCCGGCCTAAGAACCCATAAGAAAGAGCTGCGGCCTACTTACTTCTTGAAAAGATATACGGTCCAGCCACTCAAGCAGCCGTCTGGCCACTAGGGGCTAAGTACCAATAAAATAATCTATCGACTCGCTCAATGCCTTCTTCTACACGAAGCGATCCGGAGTTATTTATGTATCTGGCAACTATTCTTGGTATGTAGGTGGCGGCACGGTTACTGCACTCAAAAAGCAGCCTATAGGTTATGCCCGCTTTAGCAGCTAGGTCGGCTTGGAGCTTTATTACATCCGCGGCATGCATAGCCCCATCCTTTTTACTCACAATCTCAGGGAAATACATCACTTGTTCACCAGCCGCTTCGGCAGCTTCTTTTTCATCCTCAATAAAACTTCTGGATAACCAGGGGCAGTTTTCCAGGCCATGCCTCAGAAAGCCCAAACATACTGGCTCACCATCTACGAATTTAACTGTTGTATAAGTATCTTTATCAAGCAACATGTCCATAAAAAATTGCTCGTCTTCTTCCATAGATACCGGGTGGTTCTCACCCATTTCGCTAAAACGAGTCTGGCACAAATTCCAAAGCTTCTTAGTTAGCTCATCATCCCGTGATAGACCCTCGGCAGTAAAGAAGCGGGTTCCGTTCGACATATCAATAGGCTGCCCAGCAGATTCTGTCTCGGCTAGACTCTGGCTCCAGGCCTCTTCCAAACTGCTGGCTGTGTGGGCATCAGGATTAACAGGTACTAAGCGGCCCCTAAAGATGCTCATCGATGCCGGCCGATCGTCCTCGTTAGCCAATTGATCATCTAAGAAATCCCTAGCTTCTAATTCGCTGACTACAGATAGGGATTGCTTGACTTCGTCTTTGGCGGAGGCGTATTCACTTTGCGGACTCTCAACCAGGACTGCCATACCCCCCGGGGAAAGTTTTTCAGTAGCATCGCTTAGCCTCACTTCATTGAGAAGAGCCAACGGGATACTTAAGAGCATCGTCTTCGGACTGCCGGTTAGCTGATTGGTTTTTGGGGCATCGTAGCCAACCGCGTATTCTATAGGCACCAAGACGGGCAATCGGTTAGCACCATGGCCTCCCATTACAGTAGAGTGGTCAGCTACCGCACTCTCGTACATTTCTTTATTCAGAATCCCTAGAAGCCGGAAACTATTGGCGTGGGAATCATAGATATCCCGGTAGGCTTCAAAGCTGATAGCCGGGGTAGTTTCGGAATCTTCGTGAAAGTCTGGTGTTTGTTTTATTTCTGTTTGGGTCATACCAGCTTTATTTTAGAACAGTATATTTGGGTTATCCAGTCAATCTGGGTGTATACTAAATTTTAAGATGGCCAAAATCGCAATTGTCGAAGATGATCTGGCTATTGCCCAGATGTACCGCCTCAAGTTTGAGGCCGAAGGCCACAAGGTAGAAATTGCCGAAAACGGCCGACTCGGGCTGGAGCTGTGCAAGCAGATGAAGCCTGACGTGGTTCTTTTGGATCTGATGATGCCGGAGATGAACGGCGACGAAATGCTGGAAAAAATGCGCGATAGTGACTGGGGTAAACATATCAAGGTTATAATCCTTACCAATGTCGGCGAGCAGGAAGCGCCGGAAAGCCTTAGGAAGTTAGGAGTGACAGCTTTCATCGTCAAGGCGGAAATGACTCCTAAGCAAGTATCCGAACTGGTAAAACAACAAGTCGGCTGAACTTTGCACCGCATCAACCTGCTGTAGAATTAAGGCATGCGAGTCGCCATTCTGGGGTTTTCAGACCTTGAGCAGAGTGAGAGCTTACCCACCTATCGATACTTCAAGGCCAAGGGCGCTGATATCACCGTGTTCTACTGGGGTGAGCCAGAGCTACCAAACGATGTACACAAGGTAAAGATTGATAAAAACGCCGTTATTGATAACTTAAGCGGCTTTGATCTAATCGTTCGCGGCCCGGTCATCCACCCCCGCCAAATAACGTCTGATACCCTGCTTACCTCACTGACCGATATCTTCGTTAAGGAGTCCCCCTCTAAAAAAATCGTTGGAGTGACCGGAACCAAGGGTAAGGGTACGACCTCTACCTTGATTGCCAAGTTTCTGGAAGCACAAGGTAAGAAGGTGTGGTTGGGAGGTAACATCGGTAAACCCCTACTGGACAGTCTAGAGGAGATAAAGGCGGATGATTGGGTGGTGCTAGAGATGAGCGCTGGCCAGCTGATTACTTTCTCCGGTCGAATCCACATCGGTGTCTGCTTGATGGTCGTCCCGGAGCACTTAGACTGGCACACCGACTTAGAGGAGTATACCCAAGCCAAGTCTAATCTGTTTAGTCATCAATCGGCAGACGATGTTGCCATCTATTTTGCCAATAACCCCACCTCAGTTAGCACCGCCAGTCATTCACCGGGTAAAAAAGTGCCCTACTACCAGAAACCCGGCGCCTATGTCCGCGATGATGGAATGATTGTGATAGGTGACACAGATGTAGTTCACAAATCTGAGGTTAAGCTACTAGGAGAACATAACCTGCAGAACATCTGTGCGGCGCTTACAGCCGTTTCTGAGGCCACTGGAAGTCTTGACAAAGCGAAAGCAGTGTTGCATAGCTTTAGCGGTTTGGAACACCGTCTGGAGCTCGTACGTGAGTTTGAGGGGGTGAAATATTACGATGACTCGTTCGCGGCAACGCCAGATTCGGCCATTGTGGCAATGGAGGCTATTGCCGGTAAGAAAGTAACAATCTTGGGTGGTTTTGACCGGAATTTACCCATTAGTCATCTAGCGAAGGCTGTTAAGAGACACTCCGCGGATCTTTTAAAAGCGGTGCTGATCGGAGTCAGCGCCCAGCGTCTGGCCAAAGAGCTGGATGAAGCTGGGTTCGAGAATTATGTAATCCCAGGGGCGAAGACAATGACTGAAGTCGTTAACAGCGCTAAAGAGTTCGCCAAGCCGGGCAGCTCAGTGGTCCTCTCCCCGGGTTTTACCAGCTTTGATATGTTTAAAAACTTTGCGGACCGCGGCAACCAGTTTAAAGAAGTCGTGATGAAGTTATGAAGTACCGGCAATTTATCTTTGAGGACTACAACTTCAATCAAGATAGTAAAGTCCTGACCCTTAGCTATAGGCTCGATGACAGTCTGGCTTTTAGCGAGACTTACAAGTTTGACTTTGACTTTACCAGCTATGATCCGGCAGTTTTAGATCAGGCTTTGCAAGGCCTCTTTATAATGGCCGGTATTTCTTACTATAAGACTTATCTGCCACCGGAGATTGTTATTAACAAAGGCCGACTAGATAAAAAAGATGCTGACTTTTTCGCTAAAACCTACCAAAAAGGGCTTAGCGAATTCTTTTACACTAACAACCTTGACCCGAATACCTCCATCCACTTCCCGGACAACCTCGACTCGCTTCAACCCGCAAACACCAATCTCCGGGATGGACAGCTAATTGCTATCGGTGGCGGTAAAGACTCCTTGGTCAGTGCTGAGTTACTCAGAGACCAGCCTCGAGTAGCCACCTGGAGCGTCGGGCATCGCTCGTTACTAGAGCCGCTTGTAAAACAAATCGGGCTGAACCACCTTTGGGTGGATAGGACTTGGGATAAGCAGCTGCTGGAGCTTAACCAAAAAGATGCTTACAACGGGCATATCCCCATTTCAGCAATCTTTGCTTGTGTAGGCGTTGTTGTTGCCATTTTAAGCGGTTACCGCGATGTGGTTGTCTCTAACGAGAGTTCTGCCTCTGAATCCAGTCTTACTTACCACAGGGTGCCAATTAATCATCAGTACTCCAAGTCATTGGAGTTTGAAAAAGACTTCCAAAACTATCAGGCGCAGCATTTCGTCAGCGGGCCTCGCTACTTTTCATTCCTGCGACCCCTTAGCGAACTTAGGATTAGCGACATTTTCGCAAAAATTGCGTTTGAAAAATACAAAGATGTCTTTAGCTCCTGTAACCGGGCCTTTACTCACGATAGCAGCAATCTTTATTGGTGTGGAGTTTGCCCCAAATGCGCCTTTACCTTTTTAGCGCTTACGCCGTTTATTTCAAAAGACAAGCTAGAGAGCCTCTGGGGCGGTAAGAATCTCCTCCTCGACCCGGCCCTAGAGCCAACCTATAAACAGCTACTCGGTATTGAGGGTGATAAACCCTTGGAGTGCGTAGGCGAAATCAAGGAAGCTCGGGCCGCCATGAACCTAGCTAAGAAACAATACCCTGAGCTAGAGAAATACCGTTATGACATTCCGGGGGATTACGACTACGCAGCGCTTGGCCCGCACTCTATGCCGCCTGAGACCTTTGATGTCTTAAACAGCGCTATCAGCCGGTTTTCGAAGTAGCCCGGATAACATTTTCGAACAGGGCACAGACTGTCAGCGGGCCTACCCCGCCCTTTTCCGGTGTAATAGTCAGATCGTCACGCTGATGAACTTCCGGCGACAGATCACCTACGGTTTTACCCTCTTCACTGGCCACTCCGGCGTCAACAACCACGGCACCTTGCTTTATCATGTCCGGGTACAGGATTGCTGGGCTGCCGGTAGCTGTGATAATAACATCAGCCTTCAAGGTGGCACCTTGTAGATCAGGGGTGGAGCGATCTACTACTTCGACGTTGACTCCTGAAGTTTTTAGAATTTTTTCCAGCGGAGCGCCGACTAATTTACCACGGCCAATGAGCAGTACTTCCTTGCCCTTTAAATCTATGTCATAACCACCCAATAACCACAAAATTGCCATCGGTGTGGCTGGTTCAAATTTGGCGTCTTTGCCCAGCGCGTCAACATCCTTATCAGGAGTGACCAAATTAACAATCTTCTCCGTTTCAGAAGGATCAGTCAGCGGCAACTGTACAATAACTCCGTGCACTGACTGGTCTTTGTTGAGCGACTGAATAACTTCGGTGCTATCCGACTGCTGGACTTTATGCTGCTCTACCTCAACTCCGACATCTGTACCATAGCTCTGCTTAAGCCGCACATAGGTGTTAATGACCGGGTCATCCTTTACCTGCACAATAGCCAGTTTAGGCTGAATGCCCCGGTTTTTAAGCTCCCGAACTTGACTAGCGTGCCGCTCCTTAATAAAGCCGGCTAACTCAGAGCCATTTAGTAATTTCATGGCTCTATACTAACAGATGAACTATAGACCTAAGCTCCAGCTGGTGCAGAAGGCGCCGGCGTTTTGCCGCTACCGGGTTTGTGGTATTTGGCGTCACCAAAGCCCAAGATCAACAGCCCGATAAATGAGAATATGATTAGAGCGACAACTGAAAAGACTGTTGTTTTGCCAAAGGCTTTCCCGATATCAAGAGCTACAATTATCCAGACAATCAGCGGAATTATCCAGCCAACGAAAGGAATGAACGCTAACAGAAAACTTAATGACCACCAGCCCGGGCGGCCGGCAATCTCACAAAGTACCCAAAAGTTGTAAATAGGAATTATGGCCTTCCAGCCTTCCCGGCCAGCCTTTTCAAAGACCTTCCAAAGCGCGATTATCGCGACAACCCAGAAAACCAGCGAGAAGAGTAAAATAGTGCCAAAAGCCATGCCAAAAAGTCCGGCATCGGTAGTAGTCACTGTGTAGTCAACATTATAAATACTATCTGCTTGAGCTAAAATCCCCATAGTTCCTCCGTGTCTAACTTATTACCCTTAGTATAGACCCATCCACTAAAAACACCAACGGGCTACTCGCCGGTATATTCGTAGAATCTGATATTACCGACTTCCATGCGCCATGGAGCTTTGGAATCATCAATCTCGCCACTGGCAGTGCCACCCATTGCCAGGTTAAGTATCATATACAGCTTATTCCCATTGCCAAAGGCCCACTCATCTGGATTATCAGATGGCTTTTTAACACTGTAGTAGGGCTTACTATCAAGAGTCCAAACTATCTTTTGGGGGGTCAGCTCAACACCGTAAGTGTGGAACTTCTCAGTAGCGTCAGTTAATGGCACCTGTTTTGAGAAGCTTTCCACGAAGGTGTGGACTGTGGCCTCAATCATACCGGGGTTATCGCCGTAATATTCCAACCCGTCCAGTTCCCCGTCCTTTAGATAAAATCGCGGTTTTTGCCAGTCCTCATCCGTGGGATGAAGTTTAGAAGTATATGGGTTATTTGCAGACAGGAACCAAAAGGCCGGCCAGACACCTGCGCCCTCCGGCAGCCGCATATTGACCTCTACCTTGCCATGCTCAAATGCTAGGCTACTCCTTGTGTCAATTCTCCCGGAGGTGTACCGAAAGGCTCGACTTTCTGGGTCATTTGGGTATTGATAAGGTTCTTTATGGGCCTCGATTATAAGGAGGCCATCCTCGATACGCACATTTTTAACGGAATCGGTGTAGCCTTGCTGCTCATTGTTGTAACCGGGGACTTCCGGGTTTAGCTCAAAATTCCAAACAGTCGGGTTAATCGGTCCTTCTGGCATAGAGGAGAAATCTTGCTCCCAGCTGGGAGTTTGGGCAAATTCCCCAGATCCACGAACCACTTCAGTATCCGACTTTTTATTCCCACAGCCACTCAGCAGGGGGCCGAGGCCAAGAGCAAGTGCCCCGACCGTTGCCCTCTTTAGCAGTGTTTCTCTGTCAAATACAGGATCTGCACTAAGTTGTTCGCTAGCTCTAGTCATGAGAAAATTTAAACTATTATACAATAATTACCTCCAAATGGTCAATCCGCGCAAGGTCAACCAGCCAAAAAACCCACCAGAAGGTGGACTCTTTGGCTGGAGGGCCATCGTGAAGGCTGTAGCAACTATATTTAGGAGCTATCCTCCTGAAGAGTTTCCCATAATTCCTGAGCTCGCTCAGGGAATAGGTCATTGAGAGTAACTACTCGGCCATTTTCAAGCAATAACTTAGTTTTTAGATTCTTTCTATCAACTTGATACATCATTTCACGACAGCGTCCACAAGGAGGCATTAATTTGCGGTCATTGCTGACAGTTACTATAGCCTCAATTTCGCTTATCCCGTCTTTTAACATCGATAAAACTGCACCTACTTCACCACAGAAGGCAATACTACAGATACCAGTTAGACTTTTACCTGTGTAAATTTCTCCGTTGGATGCCAACAAGGCGGTTCCAGCATACCCCGCAGTTGCCTCTTTGGTTAGTTCCTTAGCGACGGAAAGATTTGTAGCTAACTCTATGAGTTGTTTGTACTTTTTGTACTTGTCATTCATATAATGGATTATAAACTACGAAAACAAAAGCTCTCAAATAGAGAGTTTTAAGCACAAACGGCTTGGAGGGCCCAGTGGGACAGTTTGCTAGATTAGACGCTTATTACGGAAAGCCTGGCCTGATCCGGTTTTAAGATACTTTTCAAACCTTATAGCTTTTTCTTTAGAAGGAAATGAACAATAATAAATGACCTCTGCAGGTCTCTTGCCTTTTGTAGCTAATACATCTCCCTTGTCATGTTTCTGAACTCTGTTCTGCAGATCGTTTGTTGACCCAGTGTAAATAGAACCGTCGGCTAGCTTTAATAGGTATACGTAATACATGATTTTGATGGCCACCCTTCGCATAAAGCTATGGGCGGCACACTTCGCAATTTTCGGTGGCCTGCCCCACCACACATCGCTTACGCTATGTGTGGCTCGCCGCACGTAGCCTTGGCGAAGTGTGGAGGGCCATGTGGGATTCGAACCCACGACACGCGGCTTAAGAGGCCGCTGCTCTAACCGGGCTGAGCTAATGGCCCAAATATCACCTGAATACTAGCATGGCTACCCCTGTTATAGCAAATGGGGGTATACTAGACAGGCAACGGGAGTAAATAAATGGTTGTAAGACCTATAAAAACTGATCGTATTGAGTCTGGCAAGCAGACCATTTATGAAGCGCTTGATAAACATATAGAGAGTCTGAGTGAGGGCAGTATCTTAGTCGTCACATCTAAAATAATTTCTCTCTGCGAGGGTCGGACGGTACCCGTTAAGGAATCAGCCAAGGAGAGCTTGATACGCCGCGAGTCAGACTACTATATGCCTGAGGGCTCTAATCGATATGGATTCCAGTTTACGATTACCAAGAACACTTTAATTCCGGATTCCGGTATAGATAAATCAAATGCAGGGGGGCCCTACGTGCTTTGGCCGAGTGATCCGCAAAATACTGCCAATGATATACGCAAATATTTAAGGGGCCGCTTCAAGCTCGCCAAAGTCGGCGTTTTGATTACCGACAGCACCTGTATCCCATTACGTTGGGGGACAATCGGTATTGCCCTGGCTCATAGTGGATTCAGGCCGCTTAGGAACTATATAGGCAAACCCGATCTGTTTGGAAGACCCTTCAAAGTTAGCCGAGCCGGTGTGGCCAGCGGTCTGGCCGCGGCGGCTGTGGTGGTTATGGGCGAGGGCGATGAGCAGACCCCAATCGCTATTTTAGAAGACTTGTCCTTCGTCGAATTCCAAGATAACGACCCAACTAGAAGAGACATCAATGAACTGATTGTAGAAAGAAAAGACGACCTGTATGGCCCCTTTCTGGAAAGTGTCAAATGGAAACGCGGTGGGGGTATTAGCCGATGAACGGGTCACTAGAACCACTTGTTAACCCGGCATTTGTATATCGGTTTACTCAAGGACCCGACGTAGTTCGCTCTATCGACGATGCCCGTGCAGGTGGTCTAAACTGCGTTGCCTTAGCTCACCTTGCCATGCAGAGATTGTTTGACTATCACCTGCCCCCTGAACTCAAGTGCGTGGAGCTTTATAGAGACAGAGATCACTTTAGGGCTGTAGAAGATATAGCTGATGCACAAGAGGGAGACTTGGCGTGGTTCGGTTTGGCTAACCCCCAAGTTGGAGTTGAAGAATTCAGGCCGGTTTACTCTGATGGGCAGTTGGCTAACTGGCGGGAGTTTCCGGTTACACACGTCGGTGTATTCGCAGACGTATCAAACGGAGACCCTCGCATTTTACATGCCACACCAGTTGAAGGCACAAATACTGTTTGGCCCCTATCAGAGTTTGCGGGCTATAAACGTTATGAGAGGTTATACGGTATTACAAGACTGATGGCCGCTGATTCGAGTGAAAATCACGCGGATCAAAATGGCGCGTGGTACCCCGTGCAGGACTTGAACCTACAACCTTCAGCTCCGGAAGCTGACGTTCTATCCAGTTGAACTAACGGGGCTGAAACCGGGATCTGGTACTCCGTGAGAGATTCGAACTCCCGACCTTCTGGTCCGAAGCCAGACGCTCTATCCGCTGAGCTAAGGGGGCACCAAAATGGGTAGGGCTAACCCACTGCTTGCCCCGCTTCTTTTCAGGGCGATAGCGGTAAGCAATCGGATTGCGAAAGCGCCTGTAAAAGGTGCGGGGAGCTACGGGGGCGTGTTCCACCCTTATTCTAACAGATTGGAAACAGATAAGACTACTTTACTTCGGGGACTTCATCGCGGGTATAGCCGGCAAGAACTCCCTTTACCTGATCGTAAACTTCTTTAGGTTTATAGTCGCTTTTGACGATGTATTTCACCGCGCCCTCTGATAAAGCCGTTTCGATGTCTGATTCGCCGGAAAGGTTGGATAAGACGACTACGGGAGTTTTGGCGACGTCCGGCAAATTCTTTATTTTCTTTAAGAGCTCCAGGCCATTGACTTTGGGCATCATAATGTCAAGAAGAATGAGGTCCGGCTTGAATTCGGCGATTTTCTCCATGCCTTCTTCACCATTGGTGGCCACCTCAACTTTGTGGCCCTTGGCAGTAAAGATCTTTTGATACATCCGGTTGATTAGTGGATCGTCTTCGATAATCACAACTTTAGCCATTTTGTTCTTCCTGTTTCCTTTAATATACCAGTCATTAAGCAGTTTTTGTTGGCCTGGCGAGTTGCCCCGAAGGCAACAAGATATCTTAACCAGTACTCGTAAACTGTTTTTTGACCTTACCTTGAATAATGAACTTTTAATGAATTTTCCAAGCTTAACCTTCTTTGCAACCTAAAACCTCTGTAGCATACCTATAAGTGAGGGGTGGGTATGGAGGCCTATAGTCCATTTGAGAGGACCGATTCAGCAGCATCCGGGGAAGCTGAAGCTAATGCGGGTTTAGCATGCGACAGCATAAATACAGTCGCTCTAACGAACCCCAATCCAGACCTGGCTTGCGTTTCTTGGGATATCAGTAGCATAAGAAGCAGAATCGGCGATATTTTTCGAAACTCGACTAGTGTTTGTGCACCAGATAGACGGCTGCGCGAGCCAAATATCTGTGTTTCGATAAAGTTCAAGGCCTCAGCTCCGGACCCCTTGCAAAAGGAGCTCGAGACTTTAAGAGAAGGGCGCTCAATGGGTGTCCGCTCAGCCAGGCACGAAGACATAGAGCAGTTAGTTGATGTCGATCTGCTGGCCTTCAGGTCAGTTTATCGGTATTACGACATACCCCCTGACGAACTCAAGACTGAGTTACTTGATAAGTTCAAGCAGCGCTATGACCGTGTCGGCAACAAATGGATTACGGTATTAGAAAGGGACAATAAAATCGTGGGATTTTTGATGGCTTGCCCCACCAGCAAACCACCAGAGGAGTTTATATCCTGGGAGGATACCACTGATAACGGAACTCTGAAAAATACCTACGATCGGAACGGGCAGTTTCTGTACGTTGTAAGTCTATCCGTTACATCTGAAGGGTCTAAGCTGGCTGGACAGGACATGCTCATGGTGGACTTAATCAGTAAGATCATTGAGGGAAATTATCTTGCTTATTTTGAGAGCCGGCTGCCCGGACTAAAGCGATGGATGCTGGGACGCTGCCGAGAGGACGGACAGCAAATAGATAGCCTGGGTGAACGCCAGAAACAAGAATATGCAGAGGAATATTTTAGACTAAACACTAACTTATCACCCGGTGAAAAACCCATAGACCCCCTGCTCAAGATCTTACATGATATGGGTAGCTACTTCTCCCGGTTAGTACCCAACGCCTATCAAGATGAACTGTCCATGAATTACGGGGTTGTTGCTACCTATGAGAGCCCTCTGCCTTCTTTCGTAAGACGTTCGCCAACACTAAGGAAAGGTATCGCTTTAGCGGTAAGGAGTATTTCAAAGTCAAACTATTTAACTCAAAAAGTATTCTGATGACTAATGTTTCTCAAGAAAAAGACCAGGCCGGAATTCAAAATGAGAATTGGCTTAAAAGGCACAAAACCAAAATGGCGGTTGGGGCGGCAGCCTTGAGTTTAGCATTACCTATGGCCTTCCAGCCGATGTCCGAAAATAGGAAGATAGCTACCGAAGCTGCGCCGTGGGTAGCTACCGGCCTAGTCGCCAGCGAGGCTGTGCTGCTTGGCGGCGCAGCAATTATGCTAGCTGCTGCTGGCAGTAGAATTGGCAACCCGCTGAGAATCAGAGGTAACTTACACAGACTCAAAGATGCCAACGGCACCAATGCTATGAGAGTTGGTTACGCAGTCCATATTGCCGGCGCAGCAAGTTGGGACGCTGTATTATCTGTTGGCGTTTTAGAACTTCCTAAGGCTTCCTGGGGGTTAATGGCCATTCCGGCATACTCTGTTGCTATTACTGGCGTCCGAGCAGTAGCCTTGTGGCCGACTCTCAAAAAGCCCAGCCCTTTTGAAGCACCAAAGGAGGAAGTTTGATGTGTAAACTAAAAGGCACTACCATTTAAACAAATGATACTAACCGTTGCTGTAGCCGCATTATCGCTTATCAGCCTCTTCATGGGTGTGTTTGTCGCCACCCGAAACTATAGCGACCGCATTAACCGAGCCTTTGCTAATTTCGCTTTTCTTAATTCAATCTGGATGATGACTAATTACATTGGGTCGAATTTTAAAGACTATTCTTTCTCCAAATACTTCATTTATACCGACTTCTTTCTTGGGCCGCTTCTCACCTACGCATTTTGGCGACTAACTAGCCAGTTCTTGATTGAAGCTCAACCAGAGCGTAGTCGATTTCAAAGAAGATTCGGCTGGGCCTTTTTGCTTTTGGTGATAGCCGGTGCAATAAGTACTCTTTCACCGCTTCTAGTAACAGTAGAAAGTCTAGACGGCCAGATTAAAATTGAATACGGATCCTACTACCCGATTTACTCAGCAGTTACTGCTCTTGGTGTTGCCCTAGCCTTCTACAACTTAATAGCCGCCCTGCGTAATTCCAGCGGGCGGCTCAAAGCTCAGGTTAAGACCATGCTGGTAGGTTTGGTAATCTTAGCAATCTCTGTATCTACTGCCAATCTAGTGATACCTGAGCTTACCGACTCAGAGTCGGTTAACTTAGCTGCCGGAAATTTAGCATATATGGGCATATTTGCTTTCGAGCTGGCAACCTTCTATGCCATTGTTAAACACCGTCTTTTTGATTTGCGTCTAGCACTTACCAGGAGCGTGGGTTTCTTGCTGACGATTGGTGTTGTGGCCCTGGTTTATTCCTTTTTGGTTTTGGGCATTGGCTCACGTTTTCTATTTAGAGATACCAACGACTCGGTTACTAACGCCGAAATATTTTTACTACTTATCATTCCCACTATCTTCGTGGCGCTAACTTTTCATCGAATCCAAGGCTTCATCGCAAGAATTACCAAGCGAATCTTTTACCAGGATGCTTATGACCCGCAAACCGCGCTTGATAGCCTCTCCGATACCTTAATTACCGATAACGATATGGACAAGATTATGAACAACAGCCTCAAAGTAGTCAGCGAGGCAATCAGGCCAACCCACGCAGTTTTTGTAGTGCTGGGTGAGTTCGGAAGAATATATCGCCAGGTCAGCCTTGGCAGTCTCGGCACAGGTGATGCAACTAAGTTAGTCAAGCAAGAAGGACATTCTAAGCACCAAGTAATCGTAAAGGATGAAAGACCGGCCGGGCATTGGCCGGCCGAGCTGGAGGCTCAAGATATTTCTTTGGTGCTTAGGCTAGGCGAATCAGCCAAGCCCAGTGGCTTGTTGTTTTTTGGCCCTAAGCAAAATGGTCGGATCTACACCAAGCAAGACATTGATCTATTGACCATTGGAGCCAAAAATTTGGCTCTGGCATTAGAAAACGCTAAAAAATACGAACAAATTTCCAGATTTGCCGACACCTTAAAAGTGGAAATCCAAAAAGCAACTGCCGATCTGCGGGCTGCCAACAAAAGACTCAAGACTCTTGACGTTCTGAAGGACGACTTTATTTCCATGGCTTCACACCAGCTACGCACCCCAGCCAGCTCAGTCCACGAGGCCATCCAAATGCTTAACTCCGCCTCACTTAGTAATGCGGAACGTAAGAAGCTGACCGAGTTGGCTGAAGCCAGCAGTGAGCACCTGGTATCAGTAGTAGTGGACATGCTCAGCATCGCCCGTATCCAAGCCGGTCATTTCAATGTTGAAAAGTCCCTTAATAATATGACTGAGCTGGTCAAGAGAGCGCTTAAAGAACTTAGCGTCATATCTGATGAGAAAAGTATCAGAATCAATTTTTCAGCACCTAAAGCAAGAATTGATACCTTAATAGACAGAGCCAAGATCAATGAAGCAGTTACCAACTATATTGAAAACGCACTGAAATACAGTCCGGAAAAAACAGAGGTTAAAGTCAGCCTGCGAGTCAAAGCAAGGCGGCTGTATTTTGAGGTAATTGATAGCGGTATTGGGGTGCCGCCGGCCGAGAGAAAAAACCTCTTTACCAAGTTTTATCGCGCCAAAAATGCCCGGACTGAACACCCTGATGGCAATGGCATCGGCCTGTTTGTAGTCAAGACCATCGCCGAGTCACACGGAGGAGAGGCCTACTACGCGCCTCAAGATAGCGGCAGTCTCTTCGGCTTCTGGATACCAATAGTAAAAAGCCAGAAACCAGCTGCATAATACGGGCTCATGCTATATTTCTAGCATGAAAGATAGGAGAGCTGGACAGCTTTTAATTATCGACGATGACCAGAAACTAGTTGGCATACTAGCCATCAAGCTAAACCACTTGGGGTATAAGGTCGACACTGCAACTAGCGCAATGGCTGGTTACAAGCTAGCCACCAAGGACAACTACGATTTGATAGTTCTAGACGTCATGATGCCAGTTCGCAATGGATTGGAACTTTGTGCGGATATGCGCTCCAGCGATGTAATGTCGCCTATCCTTATCTTGTCTGGAAAGACCGACAAAGTCAGTATCGTTCAATGCTTAGAGGCCGGTGCCGATGATTATCTAACCAAGCCTTTTGTTCATGGTGAGCTGGCAGCTCGGGTAAACGCCCTGCTACGCCGTAACAAGCGGTCCTTTCCAACTCGACACATAGTTAGAGATGGGCTGGAACTTGATGTAGCATCGCGATTAGTCAAGTCTGGCGATAATCAGACGCGGTTAACCAAGACCGAGACACTTTTGCTTTTAAAGTTGATGAATTGTGCGCCCGACGCCGTACCAAAAAAAGAATTACTTGAAGATGTTTGGGGTATCAATCATCAACACAGTAGTAACAGGTTAGAAGTTTATACCAAGCGCCTGCGAGCCAAATTGGAAGAACTATCAGGCAACGACTACATCCATAACTTACGCGGATCCGGCTATTACTTCGCGAAGGGTTGATAATGGTGAACCCTAGAGGATTTGAACCTCTGGCCTCTAGCTCCGGAAGCTGACGTTCTATCCAGTTGAACTAACGGGGCTGAAACCGGGATCTGGTACTCCGTGAGAGATTCGAACTCCCGACCTTCTGGTCCGAAGCCAGACGCTCTATCCGCTGAGCTAACGGAGCATATCAGGGGCGATTATATCAGTTATTACGCGACTCGTTTGGAGAATTTAGCTTCTTGGGACCAACCGTGGTCCGCTCGGTCTGATTCAAGGTAACTTGCAGAATGTGCAGAACACTTTTGGCGTGCTCTCGGCTCATACCTACTTTGGCTACAACGCTAGGCTGACTACCCGGTCCGGCCCCCTGGAGAAACTTCATCACTACGCCATAATTATTAACCACGATATCCACGACGTCGGTAAACAGAATACGAGAGTCAGATTCCTCAGCCTGGTGGACGATAGGCTCCTCATTGGCCATGTGGGCCGCCGGGATCTTACTCATACCATATCCAGCCAATTCCCACAGCTTAACGGCTTCATCATCCTTTGCCCCGAAGTGGCTTATCAAAAGCAACAAAACATCCTCAGTCGGTCGAGTCCGACCGAGCTCAAAACTGGCCAGCTGTCTAACGTCAATCTCCACTGCCCCGGATGCTTCCGCTAGTGTTTCGTTAGCACTGTCTCTTAGCACTTTGAGTCTTTTGCCAAGCGGACGGTAAGGATTAGCAGAAGATTTTTGATCCATATATTCATTGTATAGCATGACAAGTTTGGGGCAAGTGGCAGCTTATAGTGAGTATAATTAATCATAAGTGGATATCTCCCATAATGTAGATTTAAGCCAGCACAGCACCATGCGCTTAGGTGGAAAAGCCCGCTATTTGGCTGAGGCCTATAGCGACCGGGACATAGTTGATCTCGTCGAGTGGGCAGGCAATGAGAAAGTTCCCTTTACCGTAATCGGGCAAGGCAGCAATATTGTTTGGCGCGACGAGGGATACCGTGGCCTGATTATCGTCAACCGCCTCCGCGGCCGGGATATAATTTCCGAGGACGAAGATGGAGCAACTATCCGGGTAGCTGGTGGAGAAAATTGGGATGAGGTGGTAGCTTGGACGGTTAAAAAGGGCTGGGGTGGCATTGAGTTCTTATCACGAATCCCCGGCACCGTTGGTGCAGCGCCAGTACAGAATATTGGAGCTTATGGTCATGAACTCTCCGATACTCTTGTGGAGGTTGAGGTTTATGATACTCAAGAAAAGGCCTTCGGCGGAATTGCCGCAGCGGCCTGTGGTTTTGCTTACCGAACCAGCCGGTTTAAAACCACTGACAAGGGCCGGTTCATTATCACTGCTATCAGTTTAAGGCTGACCAAGGACCAACCCGCCCCGCCATTTTATGAGTCGCTGCAGGCTTACTTTGATAAGCATGACATTACTACCTTCACCCGCGAGACCGTCCGGGACACAGTCAGTGCTATCAGAACGGTCAAACTGCCCGACCCTAGTTTAGTCAAAAACAATGGTTCATTCTTCACTAACCCGATAGTTGATAAGTCAAAGTTTGAAAGATTAAAACACCGGCATCCAGATATAAAAGCATGGCCGGTAGGAAGTGGGCGCGTCAAACTCTCAGCCGGCTGGCTGGTGGAGCGCGCTGGATTCAAGAACGTCCATGATCAGGAAACCGGTATG
>MGCX01000004.1 GCA_001788565.1 Candidatus Saccharibacteria bacterium RIFCSPHIGHO2_12_FULL_49_19
CGGTTCTCATCCGAACATGTGGAGCCACCTGTCGGATTCGAACCGACGACCCACGGTTTACAAAACCGTTGCTCTAGCCAGCTGAGCTAAGGTGGCTTAAAACCACTAGAAGTCTAGCAAAACAGAGGTGAGATAGCAATCCGAGCCTAGATAACGACCCGACGGGGCCGCATTATGCGCCGTGGACGGCCGGCTGGCATAATCAGCTTGCCCAATTTTTTGTTGACCTCAGTCGCCTCTTCGTGCATACCTCGCGATTCTAAAGCGTTGGCCAGTAATTTATATGTTTCTGGGTTGGGCTCTAATTCAGCAGCTTTTTCAAGTTCGGCTAGCATTAACTTGTCGTTTCCTAACTTTTCCTGAACCTTAGCATAGGCAATATGCCGCGCTGCCAGTTCATCTTCCTGCTCTAGTGCCTTTTCAAACGCCGTGGCGGCTTTCTGGTAATTCTCTGTTTCGTAGTAAATCAGCCCCAGGTTGTGAAGGCTCGAAGCACTAGGCTCAATGCTGCTGGCTATCTCAAAGCAATCTATCGCGTCTTTATACTCCCTTTGCTTGGCATACAAAATACCTAGTCGGTTATAGGCGGCCGCGTTTTTTTCGTCTATTTTTAGAATCGTCAGCAGTGCTTTCTCGGCTCTCAAGAAGCGGTTCTCCCGCATTCCATGGTAAGCAATTTCCCAAAGCTTAGATAAGCGGCTTCCAATACGAACAGGGACTATGGCCATTTCACGCTCAGAGATTCGAGCGTGCCGATAGACTAAAAGGGCGAAAAACAACAGTAGTACTAGTGCGTACATGCGATTGGTATTATACCAATTTTACACTTTTAAGACTAAGTGCTAGCTCAAGACCTACCAAACGGTAATTAGCGCGAACTTCCAGATTTTTTTGCAAGCCAATAATAAGCTTGCGGTTTTTCAAGAGAATAGCGGCGTGTCTGCTACCTTGTTTTGCTGATTGACGATGCAGGGCGGTTGTTATCTTAAGTAAAGCCTCTAGGAAAAGCCAGAAGCTGTTTGGATCACCAGCTTCTTGATCAGCCTGTATTATCCGTTCGTATACTGGAGAGGATATAAATCGCTTGGCTCTATCAACAGCTTCCTTAAGGGGGTGGCTGGCATCGTCGCTCAGCAGCGTACTAAATAAACCCGGAGCACCCCCACTCAGGCTCCAAGCTTTTTGAACATCCTTGGTATTAAGGTCTTCGTAGAAACTGTTAGCCATGCTAAGAGATACTGGTTGGACAGATAAGTTCCAAGTTCTTGAAACGATGGTTGGCAGCAGCCCACTCGAGGTTGAGGACGTTAGTATAAAGGTTGTGTTTGTGGGTGGCTCCTCTAGTGTCTTTAGAAGAGCGTTTTGGGCCTCTTCGCTCATTCTATCCGCATTCTCAAATACTATTAGCCGCAGACGTTCATGGTCGGGTTTTTTCAACGCTAGCATCCGCCTTATGTTACGTACGGCATCAATCGATATTTCAGATTGACCGCTATGCGGCTGAACCAGCGTAAAGTTGGGGTTTAGGTCCAGATGGTCAGCCGAATCCTGCAGTAAACCAGCCGAAATGGCTCGGGCCAGCGTAAATTTCCCGGAGCCGGCGGCACCAGTAATCAGTAGTGCCGTAGTTGGGCTAGCCAAATATACCTCCGCCATTTTTCGCGTCGGGGAGCTCAATAAAAGGTTGCCTAGGTTATTTTTCGCCATCATCAATAAACTTCTTGAATTTCGGCGGTGCAGGAGCCCTAAATACTTTCCTTTGTCCGCTAGGTAATGTTAGCTCGAGGCTGGTCGCGTGCAGTAATGCTTCACCCGGTTGGCCGTAGATACTATCGCCAACAATTGGATGACCAATATACTTTAAGTGAACTCTTATCTGGTGGGTTCGGCCAGTTATTGGCCTAATGTCGAGAAGTGAGTACTTTTTGTTGCCTTTACGGAGTAGTCTATCCACTTGATATTCGGTTTGGGCGGGTTTGCCGCCACTCTTTACAGTAAATGTCTGAGGACGTTTAGGGTTACGGGCTATTGGCGCATCTATGAGGGCGTGTCCGGGTTTGGGGGCTCCCTCCACGACTGCGCGGTAAGTTTTCTTAACCTGTCTCTTTGAGAACTGTTTCTGTAAGTAACTTATGCTTTGCTGGTTTTTAGCCAGAATAATCACGCCACTCGTACCCCTATCAAGGCGGTGCACGATTCCGGCACGGTTACCACTTAGCGAGGGGTCGATTTTGGGACGCATAGTGCTGGCTACGGTTGCTTCGCTATTCAGAGCACCTTTGGAATGGGTCAAGACACCTGTTGGTTTATTAACTATAATCACGTCCTTATCTTCGTAAATTAGCGGTAACTTCAGTGGTGCAGGGTTAGATATCAGCAGACGATCGTCTACCGAGACTTTGTCAGAAAAATGTACTTTGCGACTTGATTTAACCGCTATGTTATTAACTTTCACTAGGCCACGTTTAAAGAGTTGTTTCAGAGATGAGCGGGTGAATTTGGGGAATTCACGGGTTAAGAACACATCCGTCCTTAGCCCTTCGGCAGATTTATCGGCGGTGAATTTACGCATTATTGGCTAGCCTGCGGAGCTTTTGGTCGCAGACCAACAGCGATTTGCACCCTCTGGAGAGTTCCATCCGCAATTTTGCTCATAGCCACTTCGTCATCTCTCAGTTTTTTCATCATCACTTCATCGTTAACGTTCGCCACTTTCTCCTGAAGGTCCGCTAAGAAGTTATTAACAATCTCAGCGACTGATGACTTTAACTCGTTATAGCTTGATTTTCCAACCCATTGAGCATTAACTTCATCTTGCGATTTTTCAGATAACAAAGCTAGGATTTGCAACAAATTCGCAATTCCGGGCTGTTTTTCCCAATTGTAGTTAATTACACCCGCTGAATCAGTGGTGGCTGACAGTACCTTCTGGGTGGCTTCTTCGGGTCTATCAGATAGCACTATCGTGCCTGCCGGGTCTTCAATAGATTTACTCATTTTCTTTTCCGGATTGCGCAGACTGCGAATCCGTACCGGTTCGCTCCGACCGGCAAACTCCATTTGTTTGGCGTTATCCTCGGGTGGTATGAACAAATCGCCAAATTTGTTATTCATCCGAATTGCCAAATCACGGGTGAATTCCACGTGCTGACGCTGATCTTCGCCCACCGGCACCCATTTGGCGCCATAGAGAAGAATGTCTGCCGCCATCAAGACCGGATAAATAAAAAGTCCTGACGATATAGGTTGTCTTCTTATCCCCGTCATGTCTTTACCTTTGGTGGGGTTGAACTCCTCAGTTCCAATGAATTCCGTAAACGTTTGTGCCTTTTCCTTAAACTGAGTCATCCTGCTCAGTTCTCCAATGTTCGAAAAACAGCTTAGTATCCAGGTTAGTTCAGAGTGAGCTGGAATGTAGCTTTGGCGGTAAATGAAAGTATCTGGCTGATCTATGTCCAATCCAGCCGCCACAAAAACCTTGAGGTTCTGGTGAGTTTGCTCATACAGCTTGCCGTGATCTATGGGCATAGTAAAACTGTGTAGATCCGGTATGAACATATTGAGCTGATATTGACCGGCGTGCTTCTTTTGAAGCTCGACCATGGGCAAAATCGCTCCTAGGTAGTTCCCCAGATGAAACTCGGCATTAGAGCGTAAGCCCGTTAAAACAACCTCTTTACCCATCTGGTGTTAATTATAGCTCATCTTGGCCCGTGTTGGGACTAGCGCTATCTGTCTCCGGCTGAAGAATTAACTTACCCATTGCTACTAAATTAGCCAATATCTCAGAATCAGGTCTGTGATCTCCAATATCTCTTACTATTCGATGGCTATCAAGAATCAGTCGAGCAGCCTCTTCTTCTCTTCTTCGCCGCTCATGATGTTGACGACTCAATGCTTCAGATATTAGTTCGCCTCTCATGATTTCTCCTTTTTTGGTTAAAAATTCAAAAAAACCGCCTCGGTGGCGGGTTTTTCAGTATTCTCTCTTGTATTTTATCTATGAGCGCACAGAACAAACCGCCACGGAAATGTCGGCAAACCAAAAGCGGTATGAATAGTTCTGATTCATAGGTGAAAAGTTTAGCACAGTCTTAACGTTTAGTGAATTGCCGTTTTTTACGGGCACTTCTAAGACCGGCCTTTTTGCGTTCCCGTTCACGGGGATCCCGACCTAGCAACTCTGCTCGTCTCAGGGTGGCTTTAAAATCGCCATTCAGCTCAGACAGTGCTTTTGATAAACCCAGTTTTATAGCATCGACTTGACTGGAGTGCCCGCCGCCATTTACTTTAACGCTGATATCGAATTCAGAGACATTCAACTCGAGTGCTGAAAATGGTTTTTCCAGCTCGCTAGCTAACTGCTGACTTCCCGCAAAGTAATCTGTTGCAGATTTATCGTTAATTATAAATTGCCCTTTACCAGAAGATAGCCGAACCCGGGCAGTGGAACTTTTGCGTCTTCCTAGGCCAAAGAAGTGATTATCACTCACAAGTTCTTACCGGCCACTCTTTACTAGCTGTACTTCGGTGGGTTTTTGTGCTGAGTGGCTGTGCTCGCTACCAGCGTAAACTTTAAGTCGTGCCAATCTCTGGGGTCGTAGCTTGTTGCTCGGTAACATGCCGCGGACCGCCTGATGTATTGCCCTGGACGGATTTTTAGATAGTACTTCGGCTAGTGTTTCGGTTGTCAGACCGCTGGGATATCCACTATGGCGGAAGTATTTCTTATCGGTCATCTTACCTCCGGTCACTTTTAGTTTCTGAGCGTTGACGATAACCACATAATCGCCTCCGTCCAGATGGGGGCTGAAATCGGTCTTGTCTTTTCCCATCAATAAACGAGAGACGGTTGTAGCTAACCGGCCCAGTGACACTTTAGAAGCATCTAGAAGATACCAGCTGCGGGATACGCCGGTTGGCTTAGAGGTATGAGTCTTCATTTTTCAACCTCTTTCTGAGCCTTAGCAGCTTTAGGGCGGGCCGCTTTTTTTGCAGAGGTCTTCTTTTTACTGTTGGCCTTGGGCTTTGGTTCCTTGGCAGTGGACTTAGAGCTAAGATCGTCCACGAAGCTAATACCGGCTAACTGAGCGCCATCACCTCGGCGGCTAGTAGTTCGCTTAATCCTCAGATAGCCGCTACTCCTTGATGACAGCTTTGGGGCAATATCGTCCATTAGCTTGTGGGCTGCTTCGGGGGTTGGTAGTTTCGACATAATTTGTCGCCGATTATGCAAGCCTCCTCGCTTGGCCTTGGTTATCAACCGCTCGGTGTAACGAACTGCTTCTTTTGCTTTCGGCAAGGTCGTCTCGATGGTCTCAGACAAGATTAAGGCATCGGCCAGACCGGCTATCAAGGCATGACGCTGGTCGGTCTTACGTCCGAATTTCCTTCCTTTATATCCGTGGCGATGCATATCTAACGGCCCCTTATAGCTCGAGTTCGGCTATTTTGTCCTTAACTTCTTCCAGAGCCTTGTTGCCAAAGCCCTTTAGATCCCTTAGCTCGGCCTCTGAGAGACTTAGCAGATCTTTGATGGTGTGGATGTCATTGTTAACCAGTGCATTGGTTGTACGAGCGCTTAAATTCAAATCTTCAATGGAGGTCATTAGCTCCGCCGGCTCCTCTGTATCGTCTTCGCCTTCACCACTTAGGCCGGTGTCGCTTAGCGGTAAAGCCGCTTCAACACGCGTCTGGCCGGCTAGCGCGGTATATTGATTTATCAGGATAGCGGCGGCCTCTTCAAAGGCCTCGCGGGGCGTTATAGAGCCATCCGTATCAACGGTGATCAGTAATTTATCTAGGTTGGTAATTTGCCCCACGCGGGTATTCTCAACACGATAACGGACACGCAAAACAGGTGAGAAGACAGCGTCAAGCAACACCATATCACTGGTCTTTCTAGCTGAAGCATGCTCTTCAAGTGGTCGATAACCACGCCCTGTCTCAATCTGGAGTTCCATATTAATGCTTCCCTTGTCGCTATCAATAGTCGCGACAAGGTGGTCGGTGTTAACAACCTCAACATCAGCATTTAGCTCAATGTCTTTGGCTTTGACCGGCCCCCGACCTTTTTTCGAAAGACGAAGGATCTGGGTCTCATCACTATAGACCTTAAAACGGATACCTTTGAGGTTTAGCATAATAGCCACAACATCTTCTTTAACGCCCTTGACAGTTGTAAACTCGTGACTAATACCCTCAATTCGAAATCCAGTAACTGCGGCTCCGGCTATGCTGGATAGCAGCACTCGGCGCAAGCTATTACCTAGGGTCATTCCGTAACCAGTGTGCAGAGGTTCAATAGTAAAGGTGCTACTGGTAGGGCCATGGTCAGTAACGTTTGCTAGCGTTGGGGTATGGATAAGTTTACTCATAAGACACTCCTTTCATTTAGCGTGAGTAATACTCGACAATTAGTTGCTCTTTGATATCGGGCTCGGCATCCTCCCGGCTCGGTTGGCCAGAGACGGTCACTGCAATCTTCTTCCGATCGACTTTTAGCCAAGCCGGTGTCTGAGCCGGTGCGGGACTTACCTCATCAAGTCTCTTAAAATAGTCGGTGGTTTTACTGTGTTCCCGTAAACTAACCGCGTCACCCGGAGATAATCTCTGTGATGGTATATCAACCCGGCGACCATTTAGTAAGAAGTGCCCATGGCTAACCAGTTGTCTGGCGGACTGCCTACTCTGAGCAAAACCGCAACGATAGATAATGTTATCCAAACGGCGCTCTAAGTATTCAAGCAAGGCCGCCCCCGAATTACCCCGACTTTGTGCCGCTTCGTTCATTAACTTGGAAAATTGCTTTTCAAGTAAGCCATAGAGTCGCTTGACCTTCTGCTTCTCACGCAGCTGGATAGCGTATTGGCTGGGCTTAGAGCGGCGTCTAGAGGAAGCAGCCTGTCCAGGTTGGGCCGAACGCTTAACCATAACTTTGTGAGCTTTGGGGTGGAGGGCGTAGCCTTCGCGCCGAGACTGCTTAACGATTGAACTGGTATTTCTAGCCATATCTACAGTCTCCTAGTTACGCTTAGCCTTACGGGGGCGGACACCACCGTGAGCAATTCCCGTAATGTCCTTAATTGACTCGACCTGGATTTTTTGGTTAATCAGTGTCCTGATGGCAGCTTCGCGACCCAATCCGATACCGTGAACTGATACATCGGCCTTTTCCAGACCAAAATCCTGTTTAGCTGCGCCAATCGCTTTCTCGGCAGCCACCTGTGCGGCGTAGGCCGTACCCTTTTTTGAGCCACGGAAGCCGGAACTGCCGGCACTAGCCGATACCAAAACATTTCCTTTATCATCAGTTACCGTAATAATCGTGTTATTAAAGGTTGCTAAAACGTGCACCTGCCCGGCCGATACTGCCCGCCGCGCTCTTTTCTTCACCTTAGGTTTGCTGGTTTTGGGGCCCTCGCTAGAACTCTGGGACTCAACCTCCGGTTCTGACGGTTGGTCTGTTGCCTTATCTTCTTTAACCTTCTCTTCAGCCATATATTGTCTCCTAAGTCTTGGCCGGTGCCTTCTTGGCTGTACCGGCTACCGTCAATCGCTTACCCCTGCGGGTTCGAGCGTTGGTCCGAGTTCTTTGTCCCCTCGACGGTAGACCAGCCTTATGGCGTAAACCCCGATAGGCGCCGATATCAGTAAGTCGTTTGACGTTGCCGCTAACGGTTCTTTGCAGTTCACCTTCGACGGTATAGTTAGAGTTGATAGTGTCTTGGATGCGTGATATTTCGGCATCGGTCAGATCCTTGACTCGTGTGGTGGGGTTGATGTTGGCGGTTTTTAAAATAGCTTTACTAAATTTTGGACCAATTCCGTAAATATAGGTCAGACCAACCCATACTTGCTTGTCATTAGGAAGCGTTACACCTGATATTCTAGCCATATATCTAACCCTGCCGCTGCTTGTGTCGAGGCTTAGCCTTATTCACGACATATACTCGTCCTTTGCGGCGGACGATCTTGTCACTGGGGCTGATTTTCTTGACGCTGGCGCGAACTTTCATGCTATGGGCATGCTCCCCTTCTTTTTAGCAGCTGTTAAACTGCTCGCGGCTTAGTTCTTGCGGTAGGTTATCCGACCCTTCGTAAGATCGTAAGGTGTCAATTCAACCGTCACGCTGTCACCGGGTACTAAACGGATGTAATGTTTCCGCATTTTACCGGCGACGTGAGCTATTATCCGATGGCCATTTTCAAGTTCGACCTTGAACTGGGTTCCAGGCAGGGCCTCAATGACCACACCCTCCAGCTCAATGACCTCCTTGTCTTTAGCCATAAAATATAACCTGATGATTGTATCAGATTGCCATAGGTGTTGTAAAGCCTGGTATTTTTTAGCGGTTTTTCCGACGGATTCTCGGGAGGAGCAGGCGCCGCTTCGGAGGGGTAGGCTCTTTTTCTTCATCGCCATGGAAGTATTCGGGGTGTTCATACTGATCATAGGTGATCATTAGGGCCCGCGACTCAACTTGTCGGAGTGTCTCAAGCGATACGGATACTAAGATCAGAATGCTGGTTCCGCCAATCACAATGCTGGCGTTACTGACATAGGCCTGGCCGATAATCGGCGTCACAGCTAACAATCCAAGTGCCGTGGCGCCAAACAGAGTCAGCCGGTTCACGATTTTACCAAGATACTGCTCGGTCTGTTTGCCCGACCGGACGCCTGTTATAAACCCGCCTTGTTTCTGGAGGTTTTCGGCAATCTCTTTAGAGTTAAAAGTAACGCTGGTGTAAAAATAAGTAAAAATAAAGACTAGGAAGAAATACGTTAGCGGGTAAACCCACGCTTCCCAGCCGCCCGTGGCGAAAGTCTGAGCAGTAGGTGTCTGAAATAATTCAGTTAATTTGACTCCGATTTCTTCGGATTTAGTGTCGGGCACCAGTTGAGTTCCTTGACCATGGGTTGAAAGCTGACCGATGAAGCCAGGGACGCTAAGGAACGCGATAGCAAAGATAATCGGTATAACGCCGGCCGTTATCAGTTTGACCGGCAATGTCGTGGTCACCCCGCCATAGGTCCGACTTCCCTGGACTCGTTTGGCATAGTGTACCGTAAGTCGACGCGAAGCTTCGTTAAGTTTTACTACTGACCAGGTCAAAGCAATGGTCGCTACGGACATAATGCCGACGACCCACATGCCTCGTTGGCTGAGTTCGCGACCGAATAAGACTACTTTGTCAGCCGCTTGGGTACTTGTCCAATAGAGGCCCTCAGTCAGACTAGCTATCATAACTGGCAGACTGGCAACGATACCTATAGCTATCAGCAGCGAGATACCATTACCGATAGATCTCTCGGTAATCAGCTCACCCATCCACATCAAAATCATAGCGCCACCGGTTAGTGCTGCGACCATCAGCACCCATTGTGCTGTAGAGGTATTAGCGGTTATATCACCCAGTCCGCCAATACTCTGAGCGGCACCCTTGATCAGATAGATAGTGCCTATCGACTGGATAATTGCCAATGGAAAGGTCAGCATCCGGGTGTACTGGTTAATCTTGCGGCGACCGTATTCACCCTCCTTGTTCATAGCCTCCAGCTTGGGGACGGCTTTGGTCAAGAGCTGCATGATGATTGAGGCATTGATGTAGGGGCCCAAACCCACCAGCATAATCGAGAAGTTCGCCAAAGCACCGCCCGACAAAACGTTTAGGAAGCCCAGCAGCTGCTGGCTGCTGGTCTGGGTGTAAAGATTTTCCAGAACCTGTTTGAGAGTTTCCGGATCGCTCAGAGGAACCGGAATATGGGCCAGCAACCTGAAAACCAAGATTATGCCCAAGACCGCCAAGATGCGTTTACGCATCTCATGATGGGTCAGTGATCTGGCAATAATTCCCCAATTCATAAAAATACAACGCCTCGCATGGTGAGTTTCCCATCTCCCTGAGTACGGAATGAGTCCGATGCCCAGGCTGCCCTTCCCGACGCAAACCCTATGATCATTTACTTAATTTTATCACTAGTTCTTTGAGGTCTAAGCGGCTGGCTTTGGGATGTAAAGCTGCCTCCAGCTTTTTCAAGTGCTGATATCGCACCGACGCTGGCCTTCTGTAACTTAACATCTTTTTTAGACTTTAATTCTCCGCCAGCTATCAACTTGACCGATATATAGGGACTGCTGACTATCGCAGCCTCATACAGCGCTTGGTTATCTATTACCGACTTTTTTACCAGTTCCAGCTGCCCAATTTTAACGGTCTCCGGTGTGGAGCGATGGCTCTTAAAACCGCGCAGTTTAGGCAAACGCATATATAGCGGCATTTGGCCGCCTTCGAAACCAGAGCGTACTCCCCCGCTTTTACGGGCGCCCTGACCTTTAGTACCGCGACCGGCGGTTTTGCCTTGGCCAGCAGAGATACCACGGCCAACCCGCCGGGAGGGTCTTCGCTTGGGAAATTGAGTTAGCTCATTATACTTCATGTTTAGCACCTGGAGTCGTCTCAGGAGTCTTCCTTCCAACGTTGGTAAGCCACTGTGAGGACGGCACCATCTTGGACAGAGCGAGCAAAGTCGCATAAGCGCTATTAATACGATTGCTGGAACCTAATGATTTAGAAAGCGCGTTCTCAACCCCGGCTACTTCTAATACGACTCTAACCACACCCCCAGCTATTAGTCCGGTGCCTGGAGCGGCTGGCATTATCAGGACTCTTGAGCCGCTGACTCTGGCTTCCACCTCATGTGTTAAGGTTCCCTTATACAGGCTAACCTTCAACATGCTCTTTTTGGCTACGTCAGTAGCTTTATTGACAGCGGCACTAACGTCAGGGCCCTTGCTGACCCCCACACCGACTTGCCCGTTATGGTCACCAACGACCACTAAAGCTTGGAAGCGGAAGCGCCGCCCACCCTTTACAACACGGGCTACCCGGTTTATATTTACTACTCTCTCGTCCAGCTGTTTGTCGTCAGTGGACTGGTAGCCGCCCCGGGGCATTTTTTTACCTTCGCCGGTAGCCATATTAAAACTCCAAACCGCCCTCTCTGGCGGCCTTAGCTAGAGCATCCAGACGACCGTGGTATTTGCGCCCTCCTCTATCGAAGATTACTTTTTTTATCTTGGCCTTCTTGGCGCGCTCAGAAATCGCAACACCGACGAATTGGGCCTTTGCGGTCAAATTCTCAGATAGCGTACGGTTGCCAACCGTCGTAGCGTAAGCCAATGTCAAACCCCGATCATCGTCAATAAGTTGTGCCGATACATGTCGGTGACTGATGTTTACTGACAGTCTAGGCCGTTCGGCTGAGCCCCTAATACGAGAGCGAACTCTCTGGGAGCGGAGTCTAGATACTTGTCGTTTGTAGTTTAGCGCTTTCATAGTCTTTAACCCTATTCTTTGGTACTCTTACCGCTTTTACGAATGATTTGTTCATCAGCGTAGCGTATCCCTTTCCCCTTGTACGGTTCTGGTTTCCGCAAGCTGCGGATCTCAGCCGCCACCTGGCCAACTTGCTGTTTATCGATACCACTGACTGTGACGGTGTTCTGATCGATGTTGACCGTTATACCAGCTGGTATTTTATACGCTACATCGTGGGAGTATCCAAGGTTGAATTTCAAACTATCAGCTTGGGCCTGGGCGCGATAGCCAACACCGTGAATTTCTAATTTGCGTTCATATCCTTGACTAACTCCTTGGACCATATTAGCTAGCAGAGCTCGGGTCAGGCCGTGCTGCGCCCGATTGATTGCTTCATCACCGGTTCGTTCTATAACCAGCTGGTTGCCGCTATGGGTGACTTTAACTGCCGGGTACAGTCGGCGTGATAAGCTGCCCTTTGGTCCGGTGACGGTGATGTCTGGACCGTTGATGGTGACCGTTACACCACTGGGTATTTCTATTGGTTGTTTACCTATTCGACTCATCTTTAATACACCTTACAAATCAGCTCGCCGCCTAGCTGCTTACTCCGGGCTTGATCACCAGTCATCAGTCCTTGGTTGGTGGAAACGATAACTATCCCGCGCCCGCGCTTGATAATCGGGATATTCTTGGAACTGGCATACACCCGGCGACCCGGGCGGCTAATCCGCTCGATATCTGTAATAACGGCCGGTCTGTTAGCTTCATTAACTGTGATGTGCAAGAAGGCCCGGTGATCATCCTTAACTGAATCGACTTGTTTTAAGAAGCCGCTAGCTACTAGGATCTCGGCTACTTGCTGTTTGACCTTAGAGTGTGGGAGGCTAATCTCAATCTTATTTACTGAGATAGCATTACGGATGCGGCTAAGCATATCAGCTATAGGGTCGGTGCTTACCATTATCAATTCTCCTTCACTACCAGCTACTCTTACTTACACCGGGTATTTCGCCTTTAGCGGCATGCTCCCGGAAAGCTATTCTGGAAAGCCCAAACTGGCGCATATAACCACGGCCGCGGCCTGTCTCGGCACAGCGATTTTTAGCTCTGACCGGACTGGAGTTACGAGGCAACTTAGCCAGACCTTCCCAATCACCGGTAGCTTTTAGCTCAGCTCGCTTGACGGCATATTTGGTGATTAGCTTGGCTCTTTTGGCATCGCGAGCCAATACTGACTTTTTGGCCATTTACCTTACCTCTTCTTTCTCAAACGGCATTCCAAGCCTAGCTAACAAAGATCTAGCTTGTTCTTTGTTAGCTGCCCGGATAACGAAGGTTACCTGTAGACCGTGGGGTGTTGTTGTCTCCTCGAAACTAAGTTCCGGAAACACCGACTGATCACTAAAGCCGATACTGTAATTGCCTTGACCATCGAAAGCCGCTGCCTTAACTCCCCTAAAGTCACGCAGTCTGGGAAGAACCAGATTAATTAGACGATCGGCGAACTCATACATTCGAGCACCCCGCAGGGTAACCTGCAGGCCTATTTGGCTGCCTGCTCGAAGCTTAAAGCTGGCAATCGATTTTTTTGCCGTCGTTATGATCGGCTGTTGGCCGGTTACCTTACGCAGGGTGTTGGTGGCCGCTTCCAGAACTTTCTTGTCTCCTTGGGCCCGCCCCAGACCAACGTTTAGGACAACTCTTTCCAGCTTGGGGACTTGGTTAATATTCTTTAGACCAAACTCGTCTTTGAGTTCAACTGCAACCTTCTCACGATAGAGCTGGTCCAGTCGCGGCGCGTAGCTCTTGGGAGTGGATTTTACTAAAGGGTTCATTATTTGAGTTCCTTCCCGCTACTCTTAAGATAGCGGGCCTTCTTATTATTTTGGCTGAACCGGTAACCAGCCCGGGATGGTTTTTTAGCTACCTGATCCAGGAGGCCGACCTTACTAACCCATAACGGCTTGGTTATCTCGACAACCGCTCCTTGGGGATGAGCTCTGGAAGGCTTACGGTGTCGTTTAACCACATTAATTCCTTGGACCGTTACCTTATTAAGGGTCGGGTGAACGGCCATAACTTTGCCGGTTTGCCCCTTGTATTTACCGGAGCGTACCATCACCGTGTCACCTTTTTTTAGCCTAATTTTATAGACTGTTTTGTTCATCTAAAGTACCTCTGGGGCTTGTGAAATTATCCTGGAAAAGCCGCGTTCGCGCAGTTCTCTGGGAACCGGGCCGAAGATTCTTGTTCCTCGTGGGCTCTTATTGTCTTCGGCCAGTACCACTGCGGCATTATCGTCAAATCGCACCACGGTGCCGTCTTTACGCCGTATTGGACTTTTTGTCCTGACAACCACAGCCCGCACTACGCTTTTTCGCTTTACGCCGCCAGTCGGGTTAGCTGATTTAACACTGGCGACGATTATGTCGCCTACCCTGGCATAGCGCCTGCGGCTCCCGCCCAAGACTCTTATACAGCGAAGACTGCGAGCTCCGCTGTTATCGCATGCTATTAAATTGGACTCTTGAGCGATCATTTCTGTTCTTCCTCGGTCTTAAGCTCAGCTATATCGGCCGTGGCGTCCTCCTCAACAAACTTTATACCGCCACGTTCAACTATCTTAACCAGCCGAAAGCTCTTCTTAGCACTTAACGGTCGGGTCTCAGCGATTATTACCCGGTCACCGACCTTGGCGCTATTGCTTTCATCGTGAGCCATAAACTTATCCTTGACAGTGTATTGCTTCTTATATATGGGGTGGGTCTTCTTGGTGGTCACCGAGATGACAATGGTCTTATCGCCTCTATCGCTAACCACGACTCCGGTTATGCTACGTCCCATCAGATTTTCTCCTTGACCAGCTGCTCGCTAAGTACTGTTAGCATACGTGCTAGATCCTTGCGTTTAGTTCGTAATATGCGGACGTTCTGCACTTCGCCGCTTAACGTACGACGTCGCAATTCGACAATCTCATCTCGGAGCTGAGAGGTCTGGGTAGTCAGCTCGGCCGTGCTTAATTTCCGCGCTTCGGCGATCTTCATCTTGAGCCTCCTGCATATCCAGAGCTTGTTAAGCGAGATGGACTTCCAGCGTCTACCGAAAGACGGCTAGGATGAGGAAACGTATCGCGCTGATACGTTGACGAGCCATGACCGGCTTGTAGGAAGCTAGTGTTCATCGAGGCTGAGTTATGGGTATGTGGGAGGCTCATAGCTCCTCTTTCACAATGAAGTTAGTCTTGACCGGCAGCTTATGTCCGGCCAGGCGCATCGCTTCACGGGCTATAGGCTCAGCGACCCCGTCCATCTCAAACATTATGGTGCCCGGCTTGACCTTAGCCACGAACAACTCCGGATTACCTTTACCGCTGCCCATCTTGACATCCTGAGGCTTGCGGGTAACTGGCGTGTGGGGGAAAATCCTTATCCAAACCTGCCCGCCCCGCTTTATGTAGCGAGTCATCGCTTGGCGAGCCGCTTCGATCTGACGAGATGATACTCGCTCACTTTGCAGACTGACCAAACCATATCGTCCATGAGCCAACTCCGCCAAAGATGTAGCGGTACCGCCGGTAATGCGGCCTTTTCGGACTTTTCGATATTTCGTTCGAGATGGCATTAACATAACTTATGCTCCGCTTTAGGCTTGCGTCTCTCCCTTATAAATCCAGACCTTTACGCCAATGATGCCGGCCCCGGGATATAGGGCTCTGGCTGAAGCATAATCTATATCGGCCCGAAGAGTGTGCAGGGGCACACTGCCTTGAACTTCTTTTTCGCGGCGGCTCATCTCCATGCCGCCCAACCGTCCGGCAATTTCAATCCGGATGCCCTTGGCTCCAGCTCTCATGCTGCCGGCCGCCGCTGACTTAATGGCTCTTCGAAAAGCGATACGTTTTTCTAGTTGATGGGCGATATTCTCAGCCACCAGCTTGGCGTGCAGCTCCGGACGCTTTATTTCCTCTATATTAACCTGAGCGGGTATCCCATAGAGTTTTTCAATTTCCGCCTTCAGCTCTTGAGCTCCAGTTCCACCCCGCCCAATGACCACACCGGCTTTAGCGGTCTGGATATTGACCGTAACCAGATTCGGCGAACGCTCAATATCAACTTTGCTGACAGCTGCTCGACTCCCCAATTTACGGTCGATTAGCCGCCGGACAGCCAAGTCCTGCTTAAGGTAGCCGGCGTATTCTTTTTTGCCGACAAACCACTTACTTCGCCAGTCCTTATTGACTTGCAAACGCATACTTATAGGGTTGACCTTTTGACCCATTAGGCGGTCTCTTTCTTGCCAGATGTTGATGTTTTTTTAGCCGCCCGAAACTCGCCAGCCACTTCAACCCTGATATGACTAGTCTGGCGTTGATAGGGCAGTGCACGGCCCCTGGCTGCCGGCCGATAACGACGATAGCGTGGTCCCGGAGTAACGCTTATACCGGCGATGTCGAGGCCATCCGGCTTTAAGTTGTGATTGTGCACGGCATTGGCTTTGGCGCTTTTGATAACTTCGCCAATCGCTTTGGCGGTACGCCGGGGGGTATGTTCTAGGATAACCAGAGCGTCCTCGACAGAGCGCCCCCGAACCAGTCCGGCCACGATATTTACTTTGCGAGGGCTAATCAGGACATTCTTGGAAATAGCGCGGACTATCATCGCTTCTCCCCTTGACCTTCCTGGCTCTTAGCCAGTTTGCCGCCATGTCCCCTAAACTTTCTGGTGGGCGAGAACTCACCAAGTCGATGGCCAACCATATTCTCAGTGATAAACACCGGCACATGAACTTTTCCGTTGTGTACAGCAATGGTCCGACCCACGAACTCCGGGGGGATGGTGCTGGCTCGGGCCCAAGTGCGAATAACCGACCGGTCATCCTGGCTCAGAGCAGCGACTTTCTTGGCTAGCTTATGATCCACGAAGGGACCTTTTTTGAGTGAGCGTCCCATGCTATCTCCTCTTACTCTGATGTCTTGAACGGACGATGAATTTAGAAGTTACTTTTCGACGACGGGTCTTATAACCGAGCGTTTTCTGCCCCCAAGGCGTCGTTGGTGGGCGGGCCATCCGATGTTTACCTCCGTCACCACCGCCATGAGGGTGGTCGGCTGCGGCCATAACCACGCCACGAACGGTCGGTCGAATACCCATTCGGCGGGATCTTCCGGCCTTGCCGATTACGACATTTTGGTGCTGCTCGTTACCGACAGAACCAACGGTGGCCATACCCTCAATTCCTACCATGCGAATCTCCCCACTCGGCAATCGGATTTGAGCGTAGTTACCTTCTTTAGCTATCAGCTGGGACTTAGCTCCAGCAGCTCTAGCCAGCTGTGCGCCCCTACCCGGCTGCAGCTCAACGCCGTGAACGATAGTGCCCAGAGGGATGCTCTTGAGAGGCAGGCGATTTCCCTTTTTAATAGCAGTCTCCTCAGCGGCTACCAGTTTGCTTCCCGCTCTTATCCCGGCGGGGGCTAAAATATAATGGTATCTACCGTCCTGGTCTTTAATTCTGGCAATCCGGGCGCTGCGGTTAGGATCATATTCTATGGCCTCTACTGTTGCGGTAGTCCCGGTAGGCAGCTTGAAATTTATCACTCTGTAATAGCGGCGCGCTCCTCCCCCTCTATGGCGGGTTGTGATGCGACCCTGACTATTTCGGGCCACCCCTGTTTTTTTAATCTTGGTCAGGCTCTTAAGGGGTTTTTTAGCAGTAATTGCCGAGAAATCCTGTGATGTCATCTGGCGACGAGCTGGTGTAGTGGGACGATAAGTCTTGATGGCCATTACTTATTCCCCCTGATTGAGGTCCGATCAGATGCTTTGCGGCCGAAGAAACCTCTCCTGGTCTTACCTTCTTTTTGGGTTTCTTTGGCTATGGCCTTTTCGGCTGTCTGCTGGACTTTCTCAGCTTTGGCCTCGGCTTCCTTGTCAGCTGCAAATATCGGTAAGGTCTGGTCTTTGGCTAGACGAACATAAGCTTTCCGGATACCGCTACTCTCGCCACGATAGATATTACGACCCCGACGTTTAATGCTCCGACGAGTCTTAGCCGCCGTTTTTGCTATCCGAACACTATCAACTGAAACCTGATATTGGACTGCCACAGCTTCAGCGACCATCTGCTTATTGGCCTGAGCCGGGACGTCGAAGACGTAAGTATTATGCTCCTCGCTTAAAGAGTAGGCCTTCTCACTCATCCGCGGATTTAATGCCAGAGCCTTCATTTCGAATCTCCCAAGCGCTGACTGATAGCCTCCAAGGCTTTACGGCTAATCAGGATATGAGTAGCGTTCATCACATCAAAAACGTTCAAGTAGGCCGGCTCTACGGCTTTTACGGCACGTAGATTCCGGGTCGCCCTTTCTATCAGTGCGTCCTTGGGGCTGACCACCACAAGGATTGCTCCTGTTAGTCCGAGCTTCTTAAGCAGGGCGCTGGTTTGGCTCACTCTGCCATCCTTGCTCTCAAAAGCTTCAATTACTCTTATGCGGTCTTCGCTGGCCGCTAGGCTCAGAGCTTGGCGCAGAGCCAAGCGCTTAGCCCGGACATTTATTTTAAGACGGTAGTTCTCTTCTCCGGTTGGACCAAAGGCTACTCCGCCGCCCACCCAAATAGGATTGCGGGAACTGCCGAAGCGTGCTCGCCCGGTACCTTTTTGGCGCCAGGGTTTTTGCCCGCCGCCCCTGACCTCGCCGCGCTTCTTGGTTTTAGCCAGATTGGAGCGATTGCCCGCCAGATAAGATAAGTAGGCTGTCTTTAGAAGTTCATGATTCTTAACAGACGTGCCGAAGATTTTTTTGTCCAGCTTTACTGGGGTGCTGGACTTAGAGCCAGATTTGGTATAAGTAGTCACGCTCATTATTTAGCCTCTCTGACCAGCACAACGCCTTTTTTGGGCCCCGGGACGGCACCAGCGATACCAATTACCCGCAGTTCAGGGTCAACCAGGGCAACAGTCAGCCGTTTGGTGGTCACTCTCACATGGCCCATTTGCCCGGCCATTTTTTTGCCGGGAAATATCCGTTGCGGATACATCGAGCCGATTGATCCCGGACGACGATAACTTCTTCCTCCGTGGGTCTTACGGCCGCGTTGGAAGTTATGTCGCTTGATTACGCCGGCGAAGCCCTTGCCTTTGCTAACACCGGTAACGTCGACTTTATCACCAACATTAAAAAAGTCGGCGCTCAAATGATCGCCGACTTTCAGATCTTCGGGTAGCTTGGCAATGCGAAACTCCCGCATAAGCATAGATGTGATCTTTGCTTCTTTGGTGTGTCCAGCTTGGGCTTTTCGAGCTTTTCTGTTTGATTCAAGGCCTACCTGAATCGCCGTGTAGCCATCTCTTTCATCAGTTTTTATTTGAGTTACGGCATTTGATGCGGCCCAAAGCAAAGTCACAGCAATAGCTGCGCCCTGGTCGTTGATGGCGCTGGTCATACCGATTTTTCGGGTAACTAATGCTTTCACTTGGCCTTCCGCTTATTTTGCCCATAGTTTTAATAACGCACCGGATTTTAGACACTCAATCTAAGAATATCTGGCTCGGAACAGTTTCTAATCTGTTATTAACAGTGGACTTGAACCGACACCAGCCGAACTCGATCGTTATCTGCTAACAGATTAGCATGTAGTTCCTTTATCTGTCAATCTGTTGTAAAAAGTACAAAACCCAGGGTGTAGCTAATCGTTATCGACAATCAGAGTCAAATACGGCGCACTACCGACGTTTGATCGGTCTTGCGGCGTTTCTTCAACACTCAATAATTTATTCATCAACTCTAATATTTTCACAGTTACTACCCCAGGGTAACTGTCAGGGTGACCGCAGACTGACCGAATCTTCTTCCGAGAATGATCGCTTCCATCAGCCCCAACACAAGTGCTTTTATCAGTCTTACCTCCTGGGCACTCGGCCATAATAGCTGTGTAGCGCGACTCGATGTCGTCGAGGTCCAGATCATTGGCGAATGCAATTTCGGTAACCTCCCTAGCAACGACTCTTCTCAAAGTGCAACGCGCGCATCTGCTGGGTTCAGGGTTTAGTAAATAACCGGTAGCACATTGAATGTACTGTTCCGCACCTTCTGGTGTAAGCTGCTCGTGAGACATACTTTACATCTTGATTTCGGCGTCGCAACCGGCTGGTAGGCTAAGATTCATCAATGAATCTACGGTCTTAGGTGTCGGGTCGCTGATGTCTATAAGACGTTTGTGCACGCGCATTTCGAATTGCTCGCGCCCCTTTTTGTAAACATGCGGACTTTTTACCACTGTGAAAGTACTTTTCTTAGTTGGGAGAGGTATCGGGCCAGAAATTGTCGCACCGGTCCGTAGAGCGGTCTCCACTATCTGTTTAGCCGATTGGTCGATGACCTTATGGTCATAGGCCTTCAGGCGAATCCGAATCCGCTGCTTCGGTTCCGCTACTGCCTCAGCCTTCGTTGATTTCTTAGCCCCTGCCACTACTTCTTGTCCCTACCAGTAAACCATTCAATATTAACCTTCTCGCCTGATTATTATTAGCTACGGCCAGAATAGCGTCTAGTGAGGAGAGGTATTCTCCTACAACTCTGGCTTCCGGTAGCCGTTCGCTATGCAAAACTGCTACCGGCTGACCTGGAACCTCTACGTCTAGTCGCCCAGTTATCTGCGGCCCTTGTTCTGGATATGTCGGTTCAGCAACAAAGTCACGTCCGCCAATTTCAGATCTGACGTCAAACTCACCTAAGCTAACTATTTCGAGCATATTACTTGGTTATTTTGGTAACTACTCCAGCACCTACGGTCTTGCCACCCTCGCGAATCGCAAAGCGCAGACCCTGTTCCATAGCTATTGGAGCTTGTAATTTGACATTGAAGGTCACGGTGTCACCGGGCATGACCATTTCCTTGTCAGCCGGCAACTCAACCTCGCCGGTGACATCGGTGGTTCGGAAGTAGAACTGCGGCTTGTACCCCTTGAAGAATGGGGTGTGACGGCCGCCCTCTTCCTTGGTTAGGATGTAAACTTCGCTCTCAAACTCGGTGTGCGGTGTAATAGTTCCGGGCTTAGCCAAAACTTGGCCGCGCTCGATATCATCGCGCTCCACACCGCGCAGAAGGATTCCGACGTTGTCGCCGGCTTGCCCTTGGTCCAGATTCTTCTTAAACATCTCCACACCGGTAACGACACTTTTCTTGGTGGGACGGATGCCGACGATTTCAACTTCTTCGTTGACTTTGACCACACCGGTTTCCACGCGGCCAGTGGCTACCGTACCACGGCCCTTAATAGAGAAGACGTCTTCGATAGCCATCATGAACGGCTTATCGAGGTCTCTTTTTGGCTCGGGAATGAACTCATCGAGCGCTTTAACCAGTTCCATAATGGCGTTTTCGCTATCAGCATCGCCCTCTAGAGCTTTGGTGGCTGAACCCTTAATAATCGGGGCCTTCTCATCAAATTCATACTTCTTGAGAAGATCTCGAACGTCGGCCTCAACCAGCTCAACCAGTTCCGGGTCAGCTAGATCCATCTTGTTCAAAAAGACTAAAATAGATGGAACCCCGACTTGCTTGGCGAGTAACACATGCTCACGAGTTTGCGGCATTGGACCATCGGCAGCAGAAACAACTAAGATCGCGCCGTCAATCTGAGCGGCACCGGTAATCATATTCTTGATGTAGTCGGCGTGGCCAGGCATATCTACGTGGGCATAGTGGCGCTTTTCACTCTCGTACTCTTGATGAGAGGTAGCGATAGTAATCCCGCGAGCTTTTTCCTCGGGCGCGTTGTCAATCTGGTCATAGCTGACCGGTTTATTAATTTCGCTCGGCATTTTCTTAGCAAGTACCGAGGTAATAGCTGCAGTTAATGTAGTCTTACCATGATCAACATGGCCCATCGTACCGATGTTTACATGCGGCTTGCTGCGGTCGAAATCTGCCATTAATAACTCCTTTTATTCTGATCTAGTAGTTGATAATTTAGCATGGGAAACAATCCACCCCCATACGATATCACGGACATTATAGGGTAAAATAGCCTATTTTGTAAAGGCGGCCCATGTTTATTTGCCCGATTTGGCAATGATCTTCTCAGCGACGTTAGCCGGCACGTCCTCATAGCGGTCCAGCTCCATAGTGCTTGCGGCCCGGCCTTGGGTCATGCTTCGCAGATTAGTGGTGTAGCCAAACATCTCACCAAGCGGGGCATAGGCGGTAATTTGCTTGATGCCAGGGCTGAGGTCTTCGAGGCTCTCTACTCGTCCCCGCTTGGCGTTGAGATCACCAATTACATCCCCCATATAGCCTTCAGGTGTGACTACGACCACCTTCATGATGGGCTCCAAAAGAACCGGCCCTGCCTTTTTTACAGCGTCTTGCAAGGCCATTGACCCGGCGATCTTAAAAGCTACTTCTGAAGAGTCAACTTCGTGGAAACTGCCGTCATAAAGCTCGGCCACCACGTCCACAACCGGGTAGCCAGCAATAACACCGTTGGCCATAGCCTCCTCCACGCCGGCTCTGATGGCAGGGATATATTCATTGGGGATGGCTCCGCCCTTGATGCGATTGATGAATTCAAAGCCCTTACCGAGCTCATTTTGTTTAATCCTGAGCCAGACATGACCGTACTGACCGCGGCCGCCGGTTTGGCGGATGTATTTGCCTTCGGCCTCGACATTATCTTTCCGAATTGTCTCACGGTAGGCGACTTGGGGCTGGCCAACGCTGGCTTCTACGGCAAATTCGCGCTTCATCCGGTCAACGATAATCTCTAAATGCAATTCGCCCATACCGGAGATGATGGTCTGGCCGGTTTCATGATCCATTTTAATTCGGAAGGTTGGGTCTTCCTCGGCCAGTCGCTGCAAGGCGGTACTCATTTTCTCTTGGTCAGCTTTTGTTTTGGGTTCGATAGCTATGCTGACGGGCGGCTCTGGAAAGGAGATGCTTTCCAGCACAATCGGGTTAGCTGAATCGCAAAGCGTATGGCCGGTACTAGTACCTTTTAAACCGACGATAGCGGCGATGTCGCCAGCTTCGACTTCATCAATATCCTCACGCTTATCAGCGTGCAAGCGCACAATCCGTCCTACCCGTTCTTTTTCACCGGTAGAGCTATTTAATATGTAGCTTCCGGTAGTAACTTTTCCGGAGTAGGCCCTAAAGAAAGCCAGTTTGCCCACAAACGGGTCGGTAGCAATCTTAAAAGCTAGAGCCGCGAAGGGCTCGCTGGGTTCCGGTTTGCGCTCGATCTCATCACCGTTTTTGGGGTTTAGGCCCCAAGAACTTCCTCGGTCCAAGGGGCTAGGCAGGAAATCATTAACTGTATCTAAGAGTTTCTCGACTATCACGCCACGGCCGTCTCCACCGGATACTACGAAGAACTTTCCTGACAGTACCGCCGAGCGGATAGCTTTTTTAATATCTTCTTCGGAAAGTCCCTCTTCACCAACTTCAAAATACTTTTCCAGCGTCTGTTCATCTTCAGCGACAGCGTTTTCAACTAGAAGTGAGCGGTACTTTTTGGCCTTTTCCAGCATATCCGCTGGTACATCTCCGACGACCAGTTCTTTATCGGCAAAGTCTTTGTAGGTGTAGCTCTTCATATCAATCAGGTCAACGATACCGCTAACCGACTGCTCAAAACCGATTGGCAAGTGAGTGGCAAAGGCCCGCTTACTCAAGCGATTGTGGATGCTGTCCAAACTCTTGTAGAAGTCGCCGCCAGTTTGGTTAATTTTGTTGATAAAACAGATACGCGGCACGTTATATTTGTCGGCTTGGCGCCAAACGGTTTCTGACTGACTTTCCACACCCATTTTGCCATCGAACACCACAACGGCTCCGTCAAGCACCCGCAAGCTGCGTTCTACCTCTACCGTGAAGTCGATGTGGCCCGGTGTATCTATGATATTGATTTTATGGTCTTTCCAAAAACAGGTTACCGCGGCGGCAGTGATGGTTATGCCGCGCTCTTTTTCCTGGGCCATCCAGTCGGTAGTAGTTTCGCCTTCGTGGACAGCGCCAATCTTATGTTTTAGACCGGTCCGATAGAGAACTGCCTCTGTTGTAGTGGTCTTGCCAGCGTCAATATGAGCGATAATACCGATATTGCGCAGATCCTTTAGTTCGTATTTTCCCTGAGCCATACAAAAAGTCCCTAATCGGACCTCACTATTTAAACTTAATAATTAACAGTCAGTGGCTATTATACACAGAAAAACAACAGATGACTATATCTGTACGATCTTATAACTTGTGGTGGGCTGGTCGGAGAGCATCGCCAATCACATCAGCCAGTTCTCTGGCCTGGTGAGCTTTGCGCAGCTTAGCGGCTGTCCGCTCAAGCGGTGCCAGCAGTCTATTTTGAGCTTGTCTAGCGACATTGCTCAAGGCTGAGAGGGCAACTTCCTGAAAACGTACCGGCTCGGTCTGTGTTTCAGCCTGAGAGATATCACTCTCCAGGGCTTCGACAGCAAGCTCTATCGGCGCTGCTTCTGCTATTGACATTTTGGTTTTCTCCTTACGAGCTCACAGTACGCTTACTTCAGTAGGCTGTCAAGAGGGTTGGGCATTGGCTGGTCGGTCACTAGGCAGCGATGTTCACTCCCGGAAGTCCAAGTAGTGCTTATTGAACACTTTCTCTCCATAGCGCACCTGCCAATCTCCATCATTCTGTTGCCCGCATCAGCTCTGGTGTGCTCCGCGAGTCGAGGATTCTTGCTGATAGCTTGGAAGTGCCCCAAAGACGGGCAATGCTCGATACAGAAGAGTGGAGCTTCGACAATTTGCCCGGTACCTAAAGAAATCCGGCCGGTTGCCCCACCTGAATAGGATGACTTCTGCTCTGACATTAGCTTCTGGCGAAGTGAGCGAAGGCCCGGTTGGCCTCAGCAGTACGATGGGTATCTTCTTTTTTCTTAACCGCGGCCCCGGTGTTGTTATAAGCATCAACTAACTCGGCGGCAATCCGATCTTCCATGCTCATGCCGGAGCGCTCCCGGGCGGCCGCCACAAACCACATGATGGTCAGGTGCTGTTGGCGCTGGCCTTTGACCTCAAAGGGAATCTGGTAGTTAGCGCCGCCGACCCGGCGGGAACGCGTTTCCAGATATGGCTGGACATTCTTCATGGCTTGTTCAAAAACTTCCAAAGGATCATCCACTTTCAGTTTTTTAGCGGCTTTTTCCATCCCGCCGTAAACTAAGCGCTCCGCCAGCTGCTTCTTACCATTGAGCATCACGCGATTAATGAACTTGGCGACTGCGGTGCTGTTGTAAACCCGATCAGGCTGTACTTCTCGCACTAATGATTTGGTAACCTTGCGGGGCATTATTTGCCTTTCTTGGCCCCGTACTTAGAACGGCCCCGTTTACGGTTTTGGACTCCTTGCAGATCCAGGCTGCCGCGAACGATATGATATCGAACACCCGGCAGATCCTTAACCCTGCCGCCGCGGACTAGGACCACGGCGTGTTCCTGCAAGTTATGACCCTCACCGCCAATATAGGCCCAAACCTCCTGACCGTTGGTCAAGCGGACCCGGGCAACTTTTCGGAGGGCAGAATTGGGTTTCTTAGGAGTTTTAGTGGTCACTCTAATACAAACTCCCCTCTTGAATGGTGAGGGCTTTTCATAGCTCTTGATCTTCAAGTTATTGGTCACCCTTTGAAGCGCTGGTGATTTAGATTTAGCGGTGGTGCTACTGCGTGATTTGCGCACCAGTTGATTAATTGTAGGCATTAAAACTCCTTAGGAATTCGGTAGCTGATTTTAACAGCTGTGACGTTAGCTGACAACTCTTAAGCCTCATCTGTACCTTCCGGTTGACGGGCACCTGTCCCAACTGGTATCTGCCGCCCCAAAATAACATTTTCTTTCAATCCGTAGAGCTTATCGATCTTACCGCTGGTTGCCGCATTAATCAGAACACGGGTGGTGTCCTGGAATGAGGCGGCCGACAGGAATGAATCAGTGGATAGTGACGCTTTAGTGATGCCCAGCAGCAGCTGATTATATTTAACTAGTTTTTTGCCGGCGGCGGCTAGCTGCTCGTTAGTCTCCACCACGGCCAACTTGCTGACTATGTCTCCGGTGATGAATTCGCTATCACCAGCCTCCTCGATTTGTACACGACTAAACATTTGCCGGATTATGACTTCCAGGTGCTTATCGGCAATGGTCTGCCCCTGGCTGGCAAAAATGTGCAGTATTTCATTCATTATGTAGCGCTGCGTAGCTTCAATCCCGGAAAGACGCATCAGTTCGTGAAGATTGATGGAGCCGCCAGTCAACCGCTGTCCGGCGACAACTTCGTCACCATCTTTAACCAGCACTTGTCTGAAACCCGGAATTTCGTAGCGTACAACTGAAGTGCTAAGTGGTTTTATAGTTACTGAGGTTTCTGTCACATGCACTTTGCCGGCCATTGGCGCAGTGATCGGCTCACTGCCATCCTCATGAGCGGCTATAGTATCGCCAATTGAGACATCTTCACCTTCCGCTACCTGGGCTTGCCGTCCGGCCAGTGGTAACCTGATAGCTTTTTGGTCAACCGCGGTCACCTGTACCACATAGTGATCCCCATCTTCCCAGACATTTACTTTCCCGCTTATATCGGTTAGATAAGCTTGCCCTTTGGGCGTCCGCACTTCCAAAAGCTCCTCCACACGGGTCAAGCCCTGAGTGACATCGTCGGTAGCGGTCACCGCACCAGCTCGGTGCTTGGAGTCCAAGCTCAGCTGAGTGCCCGGCTCACCGATACTTTGAGCGGCTATCACACCTATGGGGTAGTCAGAAGCAACCAGTTGGCCGGTGGCCAGATCAACGCCATACGACTCGCGGCTTACACCGCGGACACTGGTACAACTTAGAGCGCTCATAATCCTGACACTCTCGATAGCTTCGTCTTCCTCGATTGCCTTAGCGATCTCGCGGGTGATCGGATGCTTGGCCTTAACATGCCTTCCGACTGATTCAGCCGTATATCGACCCTCCAGTCGGTCGGCGAAGCCGGCGTCTACGAACTCCGAGTCACTACGATAAATCGGAAAGCCCGGATCATCAGCCATCGCGCCGACCGTAAATACGTCTTGGGCAACATCAACCAGGCGTCTGGTCAGATAGCCCGAGTCGGCGGTTCGAAGGGCGATGTCAATCAAGGCTTTACGAGTACCGCGGGTGGCCGTGAAGTATTCCAAAGGAGCCAAGCCCTGCTTGAAGTTACTGCGTACCGGCAGCTCCATAGCCCGACCGGTAGCATCAGCACGGACCCCGATCATCCCGACAGAATCTTTCATCTGAGAGATATTACCTCGAGCTCCCGAATTAACGGCTATCGACATGGTATTTTCCTCTGTGGCAAATTGCTTGGCCAGGGCATCTTCCACCTTGGCGTCGATATCTGTCCAGGTCTCAACCGTTAAACGGTAGCGTTCGTCGTCGGTAATAAAGCCGGCCTCATACTGCTCGCTGATCTCAGCGGCCCGCTTTTCACCTTCATCAACCAGCTGTTTAAGCTCTTTTAGATCTGAGAAATCGGTCATGCCGATTGATAACCCGGAAACTGTGGCATAGTGGAATCCCAAATCTTTTAGATCATCGGCCATTACGGCGGTCGCCTCCTGCCCATAGCGCTTATGCGCTGCCGCCATAACCGAAGCCAGTTTTTTCTTGGTCATGGTCTCGTTCTGGAAAGGAAAGTCGTCTGGGAATATTTCGTTGAACAACACCCGTCCAGCAGTAGTTTCTCGCATCTCACCGCGGAAAGGCACCAGCACCGGAGTTTGCAGTACTATCGACCGACTATCAAGCGCCATGACCAGCTCTTCAACACCCTCAAACGGGACTGGCTTAGCATCTTTAGTAGCCGGCCGGGTATAAGTTAAGTAGTAGCAGCCTAGAACGATGTCCTGTTCAATATGCAAGATAGGCGAACCATCAGCCGGTTTAAGCAGGTTTTTATTAGCGGCCATAATGTCAGTAGCTTCCGCCTGAGAGGCCTCAGACAGAGGCAGGTGGACAGCCATTTGATCGCCGTCAAAGTCAGCTCCAAAGCCTTTGCAAACCAGTGGGTGCAGTTGGATGGCCTTACCCTCTATTAGAACCGGGTGGAAAGCCTGGATACTTAGACGATGCAAGCTGGGAGCTCGGTTAAGTAAGACGTACTTACCTTTGATGACTTCATCGAGGGCGTCCCAGACAGCCGTTTCACCGGCTTCAATCATTCTGGTAGCTGACCTGATATTGTGGGCTAGCTCCTGATTAATCAACCAGCCGATAACAAACGGTTTGAAGAGCTCCAGAGCCATCATCTTGGGCAAACCGCATTGGTGCATTTTCAGCTCCGGTCCGGAGACAATGACCGATCGTCCGGAGTAATCTACCCGCTTACCCAGTAGATTCTGACGAAACCGCCCCTGTTTGCCCTTTAACATGTCGGACAGGCTTTTTAAGCGACGCCGCTGACCGGTGGCGGCAACCGCCCGGCCGGATCGGGCGTTATTATTGTCGATCAGAGCATCAACCGCTTCCTGGAGCATTCGCTGCTCATTGCGTCTGATAACCTCTGGAGCGTTTAGTTCCATTAGCTTCTTCAGACGGTTATTGCGGTTAATTACTCGGCGATAAAGGTCATTTAGATCAGAGGTGGCGAACCGTCCGCCAGTCAGCTGAACCATCGGCCGCAGATCCGGCGGGATTACCGGCAGTACACTAACGGTCATGCTGGCCGGATCGATGCCGGCGCGCTGCATACTTTCCAGCAGACGCAAGCGCTTCATGATCTTTTTCTTACGCTGGCCCTTGGTTTCTTCAGCTTCTTTATTCAGGACCTTAATCAGCTTAGGCAGATCAATTTCATCCAACAGCTCTTTGATAGCCGCGCCGCCCATACCCACGGTAATAGTTTTTCTTAGTCCATCAGTTAGACTGCGATAGTCATTTTCAGAGAGTAATCGGAGTTTTTCGATACTATCAATCTGCTCAATGGCTGCTTCGTGCTCTTTAGCCAGAGTTTCCAGCTCCTTGGTCCGGGTCTCAGCCAGTTCTTTCACATCGGCGTTTTTAGCTTTAGCGGCCTTCTCATAACGGGCGCTAATCGCCTCTTGAGCGGCTGCAAACTTGGCCTCACTGTCAGCTTTGATTTTAGCTAGTTGTTTCTCATCAGCAGTCTTGATGACATAGTTGGCAAAGTAAGCCACTCTCTCCAGATTCTTGACGGTCATACCCAATAACAACCCAATAGCGCTTGGTGTACCCCTCAAAAACCAGATGTGAGCGACTGGCGTGGCTAGATTAATGTGACCCATCCGTTCACGGCGGACGATGCTCCTAGTTACCAGCTCGCCGTTTTTATCAACGGCCGCTTCACGAGATCTCACACCCTTATATTTGGCATCGTGAGGATTGATGTCTTTAACCGGCCCGAAGATCCGTTCACAGAACAGGCCGTCACGCTCCGGTTTCTGGGTGCGGTAATTAATAGTTTCCGGTTTGGTTACCTCACCGTAACTCCACTCCAAAATATCGTCCGGGCCGGCAATCGCCAGTCGGACGGCATCAAAGTCAGCGATGCTGGTTCCGCGGTGGTAGTGTCGCATATTAACTCTTACCTTTCTTGGAGGCAGCCGCCAGACCTTCTTCATCAATGGTCAGATCGCCGGGGTCCTCCACTTCCATAGATGAAAAGTCATTAGCGACAGCCGCTTCGGTTACATCGGTATCATCTACTGAAGTTTGCGGCGGTTGGATGGTCGCCGGGTGCTTGGCTTCATCACGGATGTTCAGGGCTAGAACCGTTTCGGCGTCAATAACCTTGTTGTCGGCCAAAAGGTCAACCTTTAGACCCAGCCCCTGGAGCTCCTTGACTAAGACATTGAAGCTTTCCGGAACCTTTGGACCTTGGATTTCCACGCCTTTGATGATTGATTCATAGGCCTTGGCACGCCCATAAACATCGTCCGATTTAATAGTTAGCATCTCTTGTAAAGTGTTGGCCGCCCCATAAGCTTCCAGGGCCCAAACCTCCATCTCTCCAAAGCGCTGACCGCCGTTTTGGGCTTTGCCGCCGAGCGGCTGTTGAGTAACCATAGTATAGGGCCCCGTTGAGCGGGCATGAATCTTGTCACTAACCATATGATCGAGCTTGATTATGTACATGCTTCCCACAGTGGTTCGCTCAGAGAAAGGTTCACCGGTGCGGCCGTCAAACAGCTGCTGCTTGCCGTCCTCGGGCAGTTTCGCCTCCTTAAGCAGCGACTGGATCTTCGGGGTTGAGACTCCATTGAAAGCCGGGCTGGCGACTTTTATCCCCAGTGCTCTGGCAGCCATACCTAAGTGGGTTTCAAACAGCTGTCCGATATTCATTCGAGAAGGTACCCCTAACGGGTTTAAGATAATGTCAATCGGTGTGCCGTCTTGTGTAAATGGCATGTCTTCGATCGGTAGAATACGGGCGATTACCCCCTTGTTGCCGTGACGGCCTCCCAGTTTATCGCCGACCTCAATTTTGCGCATTTGGGCAACGAACACTTGGATCTGCATGATGACACCGGCTTTGAGCTCATGGCCGGAAGCCCTGGAAAAGACCTTTACGCCGACGACTTTACCGTGGCGGCCGGTACTCATCCGCTGAGAGGTATCGCGCACCTCCTTGGCTTTTTCGCCGAAGATCGCCCGCAGTAAACGCTCCTCGCTGGAGAGCTCCTGCTCACCTTTGGGAGTAATTTTACCTACCAGAATATCTCCCGGATGGACCTCAGCGCCAATCCGCACGATACCGTCCTCGTCCAGATGGCGGAGGGATTCTTCGCTAACATTAGGGATGTCACGAGTGACAATTTCCGGCCCCAGCTTGGTTTCACGAACTTCTGTCATATAGTCAACGATGTGAATCGAGGTTAAGGTGTCATCCTCAACCAGTTTGCGGCTAATGATAATGGCGTCTTCAAAGTTGTAACCAGCCCATGGCATGAAGGCAACCAGCAAGTCTTTGCCAAGGGCCAGTTCGCCGTCGGCTAAACTCATGCCCTCTACGATAACCTGCCCTGCTTTGACACGGTCGCCGGTATTGACTTTGACGATCTGGTTTATACAGCTCCCGTCATTGCTCCGAGCAAAATGGACCGGGTGATAGGTCGCCGATTTGCCGTTTTTATACTTAACGGTTAGTTCATCGGCGCTGGCTGAGGTTACTCGCCCGTCACCCTCAGCTAGTATCAGCTGCCCGGTGTTGTGAGCGACAACTGACTCAAACCCGGTGCCGACAATCGGAGTTTCCGGCCTAATTAGAGGGACTGCCTGACGCTGTTGGTTAGCTCCCATCAACGATCTAAGAACATAGTTTTTCTCAATAAAAGGTACCAATCCGGCGCTGGAACCGATGGTTTGGGACCGCGAAGCATCCATATGGGTCACCTCGTTAGCGTCAACTTCACCCGGAGCCAGGTGTATCCGGGCGCTAACCCTAGAATGCTTGAAGTAGCCATTCTCATCTATTTCGTTACCGGCGCCAGCGATTACGGCCGATTCTTCCTCAGACGCGTCGAGATATACAATCTTCTCAGTCACTTTTGCCTTGACCGGCCAGGTAGTTCGGTTTTTGGCGGCAGCTAAGCGCTTTGCGGTAGCTGAAGTTATCACTTGCCCGCGCTTAACAATCAACGTGCCTCGCTCATTTTCCAGATTTGCGGCGGCGATGTGGCCGGCGGCTTCTCGGGCCGTGGCGGCATTTATAACTTTACGGTAAGGAGTTGCTATAAAGCCGTACTCATTGATGTGCGCGTAGCTTGCTAAATTGAGTACCAAGCCAATGTTAGCGCCCTCAGGAGTCTCGACCGGGCAAATCCGGCCGTAGTGAGTCGAATGGGCATCGCGGACTTCAAAGCCGGCTCGCTCGCGCGAGAGGCCACCGGGACCCATGGAGCTAAGGCGTCTCTTGTGGGCTAATTCGCTCAAAGGATTGGTTTGGTCCATGAACTGAGACAGCTGTGAGCTGGCAAAGAATTCCCGCACTGCCGCCACCACTGGGCGGGCATTGATAAGCTGAGCCGGCGTCACAGTTTCGATGTCGCTCATACTCATACGGTCTTTGGCGTTACGTTCCATGCGAAGCAGTCCAATTCTAAACTGCCTCTGTATCAGCTCCCCGACTAGTTTGACTCGGCGATTAGCCAGTGAATCTATCTCATCGGCTGGTTCTTGAGTGACGTTGAGACGGATGATCTCAGAGATGATCGCCAACAGATCATTAATTCCCATCACCCTATTTTCTATAGTGTTAGGGGTCTTAAGATTAAGCCGTTTGTTAATCTTGTAGCGCCCGACTTTGCCGAAATCAAAACGCTTGAAGTTGTAGAACATGTTTTCCAGCAGATTGCGGGCGTTCTCTACGGTAGCTAAATCACCCGGCCGCAGGCGGCGATAAACCTCGATTAAGGCTTCGCTGGTATTGGTTGAGGGGTCTTTTTCTAAAGTTACGTCAATCTGCCTGATTTCACCCTGATCGACATGAGCAAAACTTTTTTTAATCTGCTGTTCACTAAGACCCAGAGCTTTTAGGAGCGTGGTGACGGCGATTTTGCGTTTGCGATCAATTTTTACATACAACGCGCCGCCGTTGGCCGATTCGAACTCCAGCCAAGCGCCGCGCACCGGAATCACCTTAGCCCCGTAAAGATTAGTTGTGCCGCGTGATTCAGCGGTGAAAAATACCCCCGAAGATCGGATTAATTGGCTGACTACGACACGCTCCGCTCCATTTATGACGAATGTGCCGCGGGAAGTCATCCACGGATAGTCACCAAGGTAGATTTCCTGATCTTTGACTTGACCGGTGACTTTGTTGGTCAACTCAATGGTGGCCTTAAGCGGCGCTTCGTAGCTGACGTTATTTTCCCGAGCCTCAGATTCGGTCATTTTGGGATCCTCAAAGCGGTATCCCTTAAAACGGATGCTCAGCTTGGTGCCGGTATAGTCATCAATCGGGCTGATTTCAGACAACAGCTCGCCCAGCCCGTCTTCTACGAACCACCGGAATGAACTATTCTGGTGGTCCACCAGATTCGGCGGATTGATTACATCATCGGACTTGGTGAAATATACTCGCTTAGTTAAAACCCCTGCTTTTTTGGCCGTCAAAAGCAATGCTCCCTTGCTCAAATTACATTTTTCAGATTAGATGTTTCGCTTTTGGTGTGCGAAGCCCACTACGTTCGGCGCCGATAGATTTGTGACAAATAAATACAGCAAGCACCAAAGTACACTACTTCTTACAAACAGAATACAGAATCAAGAAGAAAGAATCAAGTTACAGTTATAAAAAACGTTGTAGAATTTACAGTCCCGCCGGGAGGCGGGGAGGACGTTCCTTGTGACAAAGTTACAAGGTGCGTCCTCTTAACGATGCTGTATCACTTTATCCACCAGGCCGTACTTCTTGGCATCTTCGGCTGTCATCCAGTAATCACGGTCCACGTCTTTTTCAATCTTGCTGACAGGTTGACCGGTGTTTTTGGCCAGTAGCTCATTTAGCAGTTTTTTGAGCCTAATTCCTTCGCGCAGGTCAATCTCTAGGTCAGTTATCTTGGCGCGTTCAGCGGCCGAACTCGGCTGGTGGATCATCACTGTGGCATGCGGTAACAACAGACGCTTACCTTTGGCGCCTGAGCTTAACAGAAAAGCCGCCGCACTGGCGTTGACACCTATGCCAACGGTTTGCACATCGCATTTCACATATTGCATAGTGTCATAGATAGCAAAGGCGTTATAGACACTACCGCCGGGGCTATTAATGTAAAAGATAATGTCTTTATCGGGATCTTGATTCTCTAAAAAAAGCATCTGGGCAACGATCAGGTTAGCGGTATGCTCATTAACATCATCTCCCAAAAAGATAACACGATCTTTCAGCAGGCGGCTGTAAATATCATAAGCCCGTTCGTAGCGGCCTTCCTGCTCAATGACTGTAGGAACCAAAATCTGACTAGTTAGTTTGCTCATATGCTATCAATTGTACGAAAGTTAGCACTCACAAGTCAAGAGTGCCAACTGCACTCGCCTGCCCCGCACCAAAACCTGAGCTTAAGTAGTTGATAATCGGATTATGGAGCATCAAGTTTTTGGTGCTGGGGTCAACCCAGAGTGCTAATCAATTGGTTCGATGTGCCAAACTGGTCTTTTTTCAAGAGTAAGTTGGCTTTGTAGGAAAAAGACACCTACCGGCTCTCTAAACCAACTGCTCCCACGATCCATATCCTGATGCCAAGGTGTAGCTTTTTTAGGTATCCCTTCGCCTGCGCCTAATCTCAAAAAGGGAGGCAGCCTTTTAACTTTTGAACGGGGTAGCCGTTCGATTACCGGATTGTCATACTGGCCAATGATTCTATCCAGCACCTCAATAACTTGGCTAAAGCGGTCTGTCTCCCCGTTAAATCCGTGGATGGCGAGGCGGGCCATTACCGCAGATTCTCTAAAATGGCCGTGGGGGTTGAAATTTTCGACTCTCACGTCGTAAACCGGCTCGAAGTTACTTACTCGCATATTGAACAATCTTGCTTATGGTTTTTTCGGTCAGCAGGCGGGCAGTAATATCAGATCTAGCTTCGGGCTTGTCTAGTTCAGCCTGCATTGCTGGATCCTGGTACTGCTCTTTAAGCATCCGGAGTCGGACTTCTAATTCCTCGGGCGTTACTTTAAGACTCTCTCTTTCAGCTATCTCACTAAGCACTAGGCCGGCCTTAACACGGGCCTCGGCCTGCGGGCGCTGGCGTTCACGGTGCTGCTCTTCAGTAATGCCCTCTTCGGTTAAATGTTCTTGCCAGGTTTGGCCTCGGTAGGTCAAATTACGTTTTTCCTCTTCCTCCATAGCAACAATCTGTTCATCAACCATTGATTTTGGGATATCTACGCTGGAGCCTCCGGCAATACGGCTAATCAGCTCGTTCTCGAGGTTACGCTGAGCGTTTAACTCACGCTCTGAGCGCAGCTGCTTTTTGACATCCGCTTTTAGCTCAGCCAGTGTCTTGAAAGGACCGGCTTTTTGAGCTAGCTCATCATCCAGTTTAGGCAATTTCATTTCGCTGACCTTTTTAACATCCGTCTTAAAAGTCACTTTTTTACCTCGCAGGGCGCTAACCCCGTAATTTTTGGGGAACGTTAGGGTAAATTCGGCACTCTGGCCGGACTTAACGCCAATCAAGTTTTCTTCAAAACCGGGTATGAACTGGCTGGAGCCCAGGATTAGAGGGTAGTCCTTACCTTTAGCGCCGCTAACTGGCTGATTCTTGTGGTCAAAGCCGGAAAAATCAATCACCACTTCGTCGCCGAGTTTTGCCGGCCTGTCGGTTTCGGAGCGTTGAGCCAAGCGGGTCTGCAAGGAAGTGAGGACCTCTTTAACATCCTGGGCAGTAACTGTTACTTTGGGCTTGGGCAGCTTGATTTTCTTATAATCTGGCAGGCTTACTTTGCCGACAACCTCAGCCTCTACCTCGAATTCCAGCTGAGAATACGGCACAAATTTTTTAAGCTTGACGTCCGGAGCGGCTACCGGCCGTAGATCTTCGGTTTCCAGCGCCTTCCGGTACAACCCATTCATGGCGTGATCCAGGAATTCATCAGCTAACGCTTTTTGATCGACTTGTTTTTCAATTATTCTCGCCGGAGTCCTACCAGCTCGAAAACCGGGTACTTTTACGCTCCGTGCAAAGTGCCCCAAGACATGCTGTTTTATGGACTCCAGCTCTTGTTGATTAGCCGTGATTTTGAGCTTTACCTGTGTTGGACTGAGAGTAGTTCTGGAAATCTGCATTGCGCTTTAAGCTAGCTTTGTGCGGGAGGCGTTTTAGTATCTTCAGGTTCTGGTCCGTCGTCTCTGGTGGTTTGTGCTTCAGCCATTGCCGCATCTAAAGAAAGTTGTGCAGCCGCCCAGAACCTCCGATCCCTTAATTCTCTCTGAAATTCATCTTGTGGAGTCAAGCTGTCTCGTCTTCTGGGTAGATCGCTCGCCATGGATTGATGTTCAAAAGGCAAGAAAAACTCCCTATATCCTCCGTGCGCCATATAGCCCCTATACTACCCCTCTATTTGGCCGGTGGCGGGGAGCAATTTTAGCTACGATCCGCTCCAGACTTAATTCTTGCTCGTTGCCAGTGGCCAGGTCTTTTAATTTAAATCTTCGTCCGGTCAGCTCGTCATGACCAATAAAGATTACATAGGGAACTCCGGACTTGGCAGCGCTTTTGATCCGCGAGTCCAGTCGACGCTGGGTAGTATCTACCGCCATCCTGAGTCCTTCTTCGCGAAAATTAGCCAGCGTTTTTTGTACAGTCTCATAAATGTCACCGATAAGTATCACAACGGCATCGGTCTCCGGAGCCAGTTCCGGCAGCAGCTTGTGAATCTTTAAGAAGTTAGAGAGAGTTACATCGCCCATCCCAAATCCGACAGTCGGTACCGGATCCACGCCGAACTCCGCGACCAATCCGTCGTAGCGGCCGCCGCCGAACATTGAGCGATTATTGTCCGGATGTTTATCAAAAACCTCAAAAACGATGTTGGTGTAGTAATCAAGACCTCGCGCCAAACTAAGATCAAAAGTTACATTGGCGATCCCGCTGTTCTGGAGTAAGTTAATCAGCTTCTCAAGTTCACCAACTGCCGGATGCTGCTGCGTAACCAGCGGCAGCTCAACTAAGCGCTTTACTTTTAGCAGGGCTACTAGTCTTTGGAGGGTATCAGTCTCACGCTGGGTTGGCGTAAGCAGAGATTCGGCTAGCGAACTAAACTCCTTGGCGCTGATCTTTTCCGAACGGTCAATTAGCCGCATGAAGGATACCGCTTGAGAATGTTCCAGTCTCAGATACTCCAGCATAAGCCAGTTAAGAAGCAGTCGGCTGTTGATCCGTATTTCGTATGAGTCGCGTTTGGCTCCAAAAGTTCGTAAGATTGAGTCGGCAACTAGAATAATCTCGTGATCGCCGGGTAAATCGGAGACCCCAAATAAATCGACATTTAGCTGCCAGTGTTCCCTCAAACGGCCGGCCTGGGGGCGCTCATAGCGCCACAAATTAGGGATGCTGTACCAACGCAACGGATAAGCCAGTTCCTGACGACGGCCAGCCACCATCCGGCTGACCGATGGTGTCATATCGGGCCGTATCGTTACGCTTCGTCCGCCTCGGTCGGTAAAACTATAGGTCTGCTCATTGACGATCTCTTCACTGGTCTTAGCGATATAGATATCTATTGGCTCCAGTATCGGGGCGTCGTACTCCTGATAGCCAAAACTCTCCACGACTCGGCGCAAAACCGAGAACATATATTTTTGGACTCGTTTATCCTCTGGATAAAAATCCCTAGCACCCCGATAAGGCTGGGTCGGCAAACTCATAGTTGCTTTAATTATACGTTACTTCCGGGGTTGCTAAATGGCCAGTGTCGTGCGATATTCGTAGCTAGATAAACAATCGAAGTAGTATGGCCCAGACTAAACAGCACCAGCTAGCCGGCGTGACCGAATTATTTCGTCGAAGCTACGAACTGGTGAGAGAAAATCTTAACCTTTTTATTCTGTTATACGCTGTTCCGGCTTTATTTGCTGTTTGGAGTTCACTTAGCTGGTTCACTGATGATAAGACCACTTGGACCGACGAAAGACTAAGTCTTAGCAACTGGTTCGGCTCATTCTCGGGCCTGAATGTTGAAACCCCGGCCGGCTTGGGAGCTGGCCTAGCTTTTCTGCTAGGTATTACGGCGGTGATTTTTGGTTTACTGCAGGTCATCTTGGCCTTGAGGGTATCGAGCGGTAAGAAAGTAGAGTTAGGTGATATCTGGGAAGAGTTCAAGCAAAAGGGCTTTCGGCTTTTTCTGCTGGAAATCGCCCTAGGGATCTTAATACTGGTGGGTCTCGTCTTACTGATCATACCTGGTATTATCCTTTTTTGGCGCCTATTTTTGGCCCCTTTTATACTGCTGGATAAAAACACCGGGGTCGAGGAAGCCCTGCGCCAGAGCTGGCGCTCTACCAAAGGCTTCGCCTGGCCAATTTACGCAGTACTTCTTTTTGGAATTTTGTTAAGCCTAAGCGGCATAATCCCGTTCATCGGGGCCATCGTCAGCTTCGTCTTAGGTGTGGCTTATGCTTGCGCCCCAGCCTTACGATATTGGGAACTGAAGAAAATCGGCTAGGATTCTTGTATCAAAAGCTCAAAGTAGCGCGTCGAGCCAAAGGGTATCTTCTGCTTGATTTTACCTTTGGCGTCGGCTGAGCTGGCAAAAGTCACCGTGTAGTTGCCAAACCGTTGATTAATTTCATCGACCGCTTCGGTTAGCCATACTTCACGATTTATATCTTCCAGGATGCTTACTTGGTTAGTGCGAGAGGCCTCCAGCAAATAGGCGGTTACGCCCAGCTCGACTATGTAATCCAGCCGGGGGTGCTGATTGAACAGCAGGGTGGCTCGGCGATAGATCTCGCCGTTAGTGAAAAAAGTGCTCTTAAAGGCTTTGCGGGAGTGCCAGTAGTCGCCGCTTTTATATCTAATGTAAACGCTCAAGCCTCGGGCACACAAGCCCTTGTGGCGCATCTTCAGGCCGGTGCTTTCGCAAAGATGTGCCAAGCGGCTGCGGACCTTTTCTTCAGAGGCCCAGTAATCGTCCATCACAAATTGGCGGCCAATGGTCTTGGTGTCCCACTCCACATCATCCACCTCCCAGCCGCGCAGGCGCTGGTGCCAGTCTTCACCGATAACGCTCTTAAAAACCTGGTTCTTTAGCACCTTGGGGCTGGCCTCCAAAAATTGTAGTGAGGTATAAATGCCGCAGGCGTTGAGGCGGGCTTCATTGCGCTCGGCAATGCCGGTTAGATCGGTTAGTTCTAAGCTGGCCAGGGTTTTGCGCAGATTGGCATGGGTAATAATGTCCAGCCCGTCGGGTTTGTGGAGTGAAGCGGCGGTCTTAGCCAAAAAGCGGTTGGGGGCAATGCCGATATTGCATCTCATCCAGGAGCCGACATCATCACGCAGGCGTTTTTTTATCTCGTAACCGATAGCGGTCAGCGGGCGGGTGTTGATGTGCGAGCGGGTGCCAGTAAAATCAATGATGCCCTCGTCAATGCTTTTCATAGTTGTTTTCGGCGAGTAGCTTTTCATAATGCGCACCAGCTGCTGATAAACATAGTGATACTTAGGCGGGTCGGTCTCGATAGTAATGAGATCCGGTACCAGCTCCTTACCCTCGGACAAGCGCATGCCGACCTTGATGCCCTGCGATTTAGCCTCATAACTGGCCGCCACGATGCAGGCGTTAACCGTCAGGCGGTTGGTAACCGCCAGCGGCCGGCCGCGCAGCAGCGGCCTAGCTTGTTGTTCTACGGTGGCAAAGCAGCTGTTGAGGTCAATGTGGAGTATCTGCGGCTGCTCCGGATTCAAATTGTGTCTCACAGTGTCCATATCTCTTTGCTACAAGGTGCCACCTTGTAGTCAATAATTGGTTAGGCGAGCTGGGCATCGGCGATGGACACTAGACGCCAGTCCAGGTTCTCGGCGTCAAATTCCAGCCGATAGTCAGCGGTGCCGTCGGTCATGTCAAAAACATGCACTAAGCTCTTACCCTTTTGGACTGGGTGGCGCAGACCGGTTTCGGTAAATTCGACTCGCCGGCCATCGTATTCCATGCGCTTGGGAAAGCACTTCAGCCTATGGCCGGCATTTTTAAAGTAAAAAGCCACGACACTTACTGCTTTATTGATGGTTACATTA
>MGCX01000005.1 GCA_001788565.1 Candidatus Saccharibacteria bacterium RIFCSPHIGHO2_12_FULL_49_19
CGAGAACGTATAGAATTGACGTTTATATAATAATATTGTAGAATATTAATATGTCTGGTTACGAGTTGCCCGGTCCTAGCCCGGAAGGTGAGTTGCGGGATACTGCTGAGGCTAGTCCTGAAGATGAAGAGGTTAGCCAAACAACCCTTGAGAATGTACGGCAGTTTTTAGGTTATGAACCACCAGCCTACGACGAGGCGGTAGACGAATTACCTGAGAGCGAAAGAGACGAGCTAGAGGAGGTCTTTTTCGGTGTGGACTTGGAGGAGCGTCTATCCAGGATGGATGACTTCCTGAGGGGTAGAGATGATGTTAGGTATGACTTTGGCCACGTAATTTATCTTGGGAAGATTTGGGGAATAGGGGGAAACGGCGAGAGTAAACTAGCAGAGTTATTTGAAGATCGAAGATTTGATGCCGGAAGTGTAGAAGAGTTATTTATTTATACATCCTATCTCAAGGACTCGCTACTGGGACCCGATACACCACTTGGCGTCGATGACTTAGAGCAGATGGCGGACAACAACTTACCAGGGGCTATACACCAAGAACTGGAATCGGTAACAGGGAAAGGACTAATGAGGCTCGGTTTCAGTGAAGATGAAGCTCGTATGTCTCTCGAGCTTGCGGACGAAAAGTATTTGCGAGCACTGCATTGGTTAGGTTGGCTCACGTATCAACCCTTCATGAGGGAATTTAACGAGCGTGCCAGGACCCTGGTAACCAAGAGACTACCTCCCATTACTCGACTTATTGATTTGGCCCTGCGGTCAATTGACTCAGAAATATACATGTATCTTGATGAACGAAAGAAATCCCGCGGCTGGAAGATTGATTTTCAAAGAGAAGCATCTCTCAGAAGACAGCATAGGCTTGCCAGCACAAAGAATATGAGTGAGTTGATATTTCTAGGCGTCTATAAAAACATTGACGCATAGTCTGTGTAAAATGCTTGACCTGTTAAGCGATTAGCGGTATAACAGAGAACATGGTTCAAGGTCGCAAGTTTACATGCTTTAGTATTATTCTCGCTCGTGCGAGCTAATGCTTATTGCATGTCCAAAACTGTGAACTAGAACCACCAAACCAAAAAATCAACCGGACTTGCGAAAAGCAAGTCCGGTTTTTTTGTTGCCCCACTGCTAGGCTTAACAAGCACCAAACAAGCCTAGCAGTGGGGAGACAAATCTGACGGCTTACGCTGTTGGGTTCCCCAAGCACACCACCGTGTCACAACATGGTAAACAACCAGAGGGGAGGCAAGCTATGGCCAAGCGTGACCCCCTTGTGACTCAGGCAGTGATCTGCCTCGAGAGCAAGGACCGCCCAGGGTGGCGAAGGCTGTACAAGCAACTCCGTCGTCGGTACACCGACAAAAGGCTCCGTGAGCTCGTGAAGCACGAGCAACGGCGGCTTCGGCAGGCACCCGTCGCGTAGAAAGGAGAACCCTGGATGGATTCACCTCAAGATATCGCTGTCGTAGTCGTCCAGCACTTCAGGCATGGCATTGCCGATCGCCCGGAGCTTGCCACGCACGTCTTCGCCTGAGCGTCGCTTGAGCCGGCCGGGGCCATGAGCCCCGGCCGGCTAACCTGGCTGCCTCCCTCAACACCCGGCTGTAGTCTTTCAGACTACGGCTGGGTACTCTCAAACTTGACTATCTACGTTGGTAGTTCTAGTCTGAAACTACCGTGATCGTTAAAACAAAAAACTTAGCCACCACTTTATTGCTAAGACGCGAACCTGAGCTGACTGCTCAAGATGTTACCGAGGCCCGCCGCTATATAGCCGGTTACTGGAAAAATCTAAAACGAAATCATACTAAAGATAATGATCATCTACTTGGACTACCAAAGCCATACATAGTGCCAGCGGATGAACCGGGGCATGAGTTTGACTACAACGAGCTTTATTACTGGGATAGTTACTTTATAGCTCAAGGTCTCCTTGATAACAAACACAAAGAGCTTGTATCGGGCATCTTAGAAAATCTGCTGAGCCTATTCGAACGTTTTGGGATTATTCCAAATGCCTCACGTACCTACCTAACTGGGCACTCACAGCCCCCGCTGTTGACAAGCTTCACTTGGGATATCTATGAGACTTACAGAATGGACAAGTCCTGGTTAAAGAAATCCCTTGCTACAGCTGAGGACGAATACTTAAGCGTCTGGATGGGCGGGGAAAAGCCCAATTGGCGGCAAGTCTATAGAGGTCTGTCGCGCTATTTCGATATTAATATGATTCACGATTTAGCTGAGGCCGAGAGCGGTTGGGATATGACTCCGCGGTTTGGGCGCAAAGCCTTGGATTATCTACCGGTCGATCTCAACTCCTTGCTCTATAAGTACGAAATCGACTTTGCGCGGGGTGCTATGGAGCTTGGTGATCGTAGAATAGCCAAGGATTGGCAGCAGCGGGCAAAGCACCGAAAAGAAGTAATGAATAATCTAATGTGGGACAAGATCCGCGGTTTTTACTGCGACTATAACTACGTCAAGGAAAAACGTGGTTCGGTTAGTTCACTAGCTGGGTTTTTCCCGATGTGGGCTGGTCTGGCCAGTGCTGATCAGGCCCGGCGGATGGTAAAAAACTTACGGCGTTTTGAGAATCGCGGCGGTCTGGCGGCAACCGAGTATCAATCCTTTGGCAAAGTGGTGAACGGCGCCGTCCAGCTGATGCCCGGAGCGGTACCAACCCAGTGGGCTTATCCCAACGGTTGGGCGCCTCTGCACTTTATTGTCGTCAAAGGTCTTCAGAATTATGGCTATCACGAGGAAGCCAGGCGGGTTGCCATAAAGTGGCTAAAGACCTGCTTGGACTGGTTCAATGAACACGGCGTTTTTTTGGAAAAGTACAACGTCGTCCAGCCCGGCAAGCCACCGGTCAAGGGGCTTTACCCGTCACAGACCGGCTTTGGCTGGACTAACGCTGTTTTCGAGCGCTTCTGCCAAGAATTCATCGACAACGACACACCGCGTTAGCCTGCCAACCGGCGGAGCCGGTTGCACCGCTAATGCTTACGGCGCACTGCATCGTTAGGGCTTGCGCTACTCAATCACTGTATTACATATACAGCTCTTTTAAGTTGCTCAGCCCTTCCTTGCATTGCATACGTATGTGTTTCTGTCGCTAGAATTCTTACAGAATTCATCGACCAAGCCTAATCAGCTATAATCTGTTAGAGCGGGGTTGTAGCTCAGTCGGCTAGAGCGCAGCATTCACATTGCTGAGGTCGGGGGTTCAAGTCCCTCCAGCCCCACCAGTTTGTAATGGATAAAGATTTACTTAATCGCACTGATCACCAAGGGGCAAAAGGCCCAGTCTTTATTGGTGAAGATAAGCTACTTGTCTATGAAAGAGACAGAAGAACAAGGTACTACCCCGGGTATCTTGACTTCCCGGGCGGTGGAAAAGACAAGAGCGAAACTGTTTACGAAACTTTCAAGAGAGAAGTTGATGAAGAGTTTGGCTTGGCCATCTCAACTAGTGACATCAGATTCGTCAAGCAATATCCTAGTACGAGATATCCTGGAAAGCTTGCTTATTTTGTAGTGGCAGTACTGCCTGAAAGTGTGGCTAAGACGCTAAAGTTTAGTCATGAGGGCCTAAATCATCAGATAATGGATGTTACGGATTTTCTATCATCACCTAAAGCGATTCCATTTCTTAAAGAACGGACTGAATTCTTTTTAAAGACGGTTGGGTTATGAAGAAACAGAGTGCTGGGCTTTTGGTTTATAGACAAAGAGGCGGGCAGGTTGAGGTGCTGATTGTTCATATGGGGGGACCATGGTTCGCCAAAAAAGAAGCTGGGGCTTGGTCAATACCAAAAGGTGAATATGAGAACGATAGTGATCCGCTGGAAGTCGCCAAGAAAGAGTTCAAAGAAGAACTGGGTAAATCCATCCCGAGTGGTGAATTTGCTGAACTTGGAACGATTGAACAGAAAGGCAAAAAAACCGTCATCGCTTGGGCTGTCGAAGGCAATCTGGACGTATCAAATATCAAAGGTAATACCTTTGAAATGGAATGGCCGCCGCGGTCCGGTAATATGCAGGAATTTTTAGAAGTCGACCGCGCCGAATGGTTTACGCTATCTGAAGCTTCTAAAAAACTTATTCCTGCTCAAATAGAATTTCTTGAACGATTGGCAGACAAGCTAGGTATTGATATCGCTCCACTCCCAGGACTGCCTAGTCAATCCTCTCTGTTATAGCCCCGCTAAAATTCCTTCGGAATTTCAGGCGGGCAAGATACAATTAAAGCCATGAGCCAAGGGTTTTACATCACGACCTCTATTCCTTATGTCAACAGCGAACCGCACATCGGTTTTGGCATGGAGTTGGTTTATGCGGATGTCTTGGCACGGTATATGCGTCAGCGTAAGATCCCGACTTTGTTTGCTACGGGAACCGATGAGCACGGCGGTAAGATCGCCGAAAAAGCTGATGAACTAAAAAAGACTCCCCAGGAATTCGCTGATCAGATGAGCCAGAGTTTTCGAGAGCTGCTAAAGACGCTGAATATTAGCAATGACCGGTTCGTCCGAACAACTGACGCGGAACATGAGAAGCGGGCCCAAATTATTTGGCAGAATTTGAAACAGCATATTTACAAAGGTCAGTACTCAGGCTGGTACTGTACCGGCGATGAGGCCTTCTTCCCGGAAGCGGTGGTCAAGGCTAACAAGGGTGTCTGTCCAGCCCATAATCGGCCTTATGAGCAGATTGAAGAGGAAAACTACTTCTTTAAACTCAGTACTTTTACGCCAAAAATCAAAGAGCTGATTGAAACCGATCAACTGAAGGTTGTGCCGGAAACCCGTAAGCATGAGATTCTGGCAGTCGTTAATTCCGGATTGGAAGATATCAGTATCAGCCGACCCAAGAACAAAATCGCCTGGGGTATTCCGGTGCCGGGCGATGACAGCCAGGTCATGTATGTATGGTTCGAGGCTTTGATGAACTATATCACCGTGCTTGGTTATCCGGACGGTGCTGATTTTAAAAACTTCTGGCCAGCTAACGTTCAGGTGATAGGTAAGGACATCCTGCGTTTTCACGCCGCGATCTGGCCGGCTATGCTGATGGGCTTGGGTGTTCCTACTCTAAAAACCCTTTATGTGCATGGTTTTGTGAATGTTGAGGGCAAAAAGATGAGCAAGACCCTAGGCAATGTGGTATCGCCAAAAGAGATAGTTGATAAATACGGCGCTGACGCCTTCCGGTACTTCTTTACTCGTCATATTCCCAGCAATGACGACGGTGACTTTACCTGGGCCCGGTTGGAGGCGGCTTACAATGACGAATTGGCTGATCAGCTGGGTAATGCGGTGTCTAGGATCGCCGCGATGGTTGCCAAATACCAGAACGGCATTATCGGTGAAATACCGGCCCCTGAACACGATGTTGACTCTTATCGTCGGGCAATCGAAGGCTGCCGGTTTGATCATGCCCTGGAGGAAGTGTGGGAACAGGTTAAGGGACTAAACCAGTATATTGATGAAACCAAACCCTGGGAGATTGCCAAAACCAAGGATGAGCAGCACATGCAGGAAACCTTGGCGCACCTAACAGCTAATTTGCTGGAAATTGCCAGCTTGCTGTCTCCCTTTATGCCCCAAACCGCTGAGAAGATATACACTGCGTTCGGCAGCGGTGTACTCAAGCCGCTTCCCGGCCCGTTATTCCCAAAAGAAGAGAAGCTGGCATCAGCTCAAATCACCTAGGCAAGTATGGAGTTTGTTGATACGCACTGCCATCTGCAGTTTAAGAAGTACCGGGGTCGCGAGAATGAAATAATAACCAACGCCGGTCACAGTGGTGTAGCCAAACTCATCTGTGTGGGAACCACGTTGTCAGATTCGCAGGCCGCGATCGATATAGCCGGCGGCCATAATGATGTCTGGGCAACTGCTGGCGCCCATCCGCATGATGCCACCGTGTTTGTGTCTGACCCGCACAGCTCAAAAAAACTAAAAAAAATTGCCGGTCAACCAAAAGTTGTGGCCATTGGTGAGACAGGACTTGATTACTATCGTAATATCTCGCCTAAAACTGATCAGCAACAGGCTCTCAGAGCACACATCGAGGCCGGGATGGAATCGGGTTTACCTTTTGTTTTTCATGTTCGTGAGGCTTGGGAAGATTTTTGGCAAATATATGATGACTACAGAAACCTAAGGGGCGTAGTACATAGCTTCAGTACTAACCCCGGCCACTTGGATGAAGCTCTGAGCCGCGGGCTATATATCGGTCTAAACGGCATCATGACCTTTACTAAGGAACAGAACCAGCTGGAGGCGGCCAAAGCCGTGCCGCTTGACAGGTTGGTTTTGGAGACAGATGCGCCGTTTCTAACACCAGCACCCTTTCGCGGTGAGCTTTGTGAGCCCAAACACGTTGCCGCGGTTGCCGAGTTTTTGGCGAACTTGAGGACTGAAGTTCTGCCGGATCTAGCCTCGGCTACAACCGCTAACGCCGCCAAGCTGTTTAATCTGAACACATTATGAAAAAGCACATATATTTGGACTACGCCGCGGCTACACCAATGGATCCAGTAGTTAAAAAAGCCACGGAGCCCTATTGGTCTGAACGTTTCCATAATCCTTCCGCCATTTATCTTTCCAGCCGCGCTGTTAAGAAGGATTTGGATACCTTTCGAGCTAGGGTCGCCCGGCTGCTGGGTGCCAAGCCAGCGGAAATCGTTTTTACCTCCGGGGCGACCGAAGCCAATAACTTAGCCATCTCCGGAGTTATGAGCCGGCATCCCAAAGGCGAATTGCTGGTTAGTGCAATCGAGCACGAATCCGTCCTAGAACCAGCTAAACTTTACAAAAATAAGCAGGTGCCAGTAGATAGCAACGGCCGGATAATACTTAACAAGTTAAGTAATTTAATAAGTGATAAAACTATTCTCGTTAGCATTATGATGGTTAACAATGAACTGGGAACAGTTCAGCCGCTGAGCGAAGTTTCCAATTTGATAACTCAGGTACGCGAAGCCAGGTTGAAATCAGGTAACCACCTGCCGCTTTATCTGCATAGTGATGGGGCTCAAGCAGGTAATTATTTTGATCTGCAGGCCAGCCGGCTTGGTGTCGATATGATGACTGTTAACGGGGGTAAGATTTATGGACCGAAACAGTCAGGAGCACTACTGGCAAAAGCTGGCGTTGATTTAGCCCCGCTCATTTTGGGAGGCGGGCAGGAGTATGGCCGTAGATCGGGGACCGAGAGTTTAGCGCTTATCGCCGGTTTTACCGAAGCTTTGGAACAAGCTCAAAGTAAATACAAGCAGGAATTGAAAAGAACTAGGGAGCTAAGAGAGTTTTTTGCGGCAGAGTTGCAAAATCATCTTGGCGACCTTACTATTAACGGCTCCATTAAGCATCAATCCCCGCATATCTTAAGTATCACTCTCCCCGGGGCTGATAATGAGCGGCTGGTTATGGAGCTGGATGAAGCCGGTATCCAAGTGGGTGTAGGCAGTGCTTGCAGCGCCGCAAAGGGCCAGTCTTCACACGTGCTGGCGGCTATTGGGCTAAGTTCTAAATTGGCTCGTTCAACTCTGAGGTTTAGCTTCGGGCGGCAAACTACCAAGGAAGATCTTAGCTACGCTGTTAAAACACTGGTAAGGTTGACTGCTGTCCAGAGGTAGTCATTTAACAGCGTAAGCGTTATACTGACAGGTAATATGGCGAGCCCGTCTTTTAGGGTATCCGAGCTTAACATTGGCCGGTTATTGATTGTCAGTAGCGCCATTTTTCTGCTTACGGTGCCACTGACGGCTTTCGCTCAAAGTTTTGTGTCAGGTTTTAGCTCCAAAGAAGCCCTGCAGCCCGGCATGGTGGTGGCTGTTAGTAAAGATTCTAAAACCAGTGTTGAACTGGTCCCGGGCAGCGAGGACTGGCGAATATACGGCGTAGTTATCGATCCGGCTGATGCCACTGCCGTGGTGGCCGAAGAAGGTCAAAACACCTTTGTCGCCACTAATGGCCGCTATCCGGTTTTAGTCAGCATAGAGAACGGAATAATTGAGTCTGGGGACTATCTTTCAATATCCAGTACCGATGGTATCGCCGCTAAAGCGGGTACCGGTCAGTCTAAAATCATTGGCCACGCACTGGAGGAATACAGCAGCCGGAGCGCTGTTTTGACTCAGACGGCTTCGGGCAGCGCCGTTGGCCGCATACTGGTGGACATTACTCCGGGTAAAAACCCCTTACGAAGCGAAACTCTAGTACCCGGACCCTTGCGGCGAACAGCTGAGGCCATTGCCGGAAAAAACGTTTCGGCCGTTAGGTTGTATGGAGCCTTAGCAATCTTCCTATTTACCATAGCTGTTGCTGGAGCCGTCTTGTGGGTCGGTGTCCGCAGCGGCATAATAGCTATCGGTCGTAACCCTTTGAGTCGCGGATCTGCCTACAAGGCGCTGGCTCAAGTATTGGTGGTCTCGGTTCTGATTTTCGCGGTTGGCGTAATTGGGGTATATTTACTACTGAAACTATGAATACGGGTGGGTTGATATTAGTCGTCGGATCACTGGCTGCTGCCACAGCAGCCTTCATCTGGGTGGCCATGCGACTTGGCAAGGGCGGCAGCAGCCGCGGCAAAGACGGCCTACCCGATGTTCAGCTTGATAAGGCGGCTACGGTAGATGTTGAGCATATCTTCAATGATGAATTCCGTGAGGAGTTAAGAAATCGCGGTCGTCTGCACTTTGAAAAAGTTATTGGCGAGAACGCGATGTTCCTCCAGCAGGATCTGCGCCAGACCACTGCTCAGCTGAATGACTATATGAAGGCCGAGATAACAAAGACCCTCCAGGAGGAATTTAAAAAATACGAACAATCGATTACTGATGCCAAACAGTTGGCCTTAGAGTCTATCGAAAAAACTATTACTACTATCGAACAGCAGAGAGTCTTTTTACAAAAGCAGCTGCAGGCCCAGTATGAGGATCAAAAAAACCAAGCTATCGCCCGCTTTGAAAAAGAGATGGCCGGCATTATCAATCACTACGTGCTTAGAGCCATAGGCAATGAGATTGATTTAACTGATCAGCTGGACTACATTTTGGCCGAGCTGGAGGCTAACAAAAAAGCTATTATCGAGGACTTAAAGAGTGGAATCTAAACAGGCATTAATATTGCCAACCTCTCTAGTGAGCCAGGTGGATGTGGCCCGGATTATGCGCGAGCTTACCACACTGTCGGATTTTTTTATCAGTACCAAAGCCCGCCCGGCAGGTAGCGATGTTCAGCCGCCGCGGCTTAGCCGCTCGCTCGATCAACTAGCTCAAGCTAACAAAGTTAATCTGTTGGAAGACGCTCAGCGTCGCCAGCTTTACGACGAGCTTAACGAAGTGCTGGGCCGAGCGCCGCTGATCCATATGAGTTTTGCTTCCGAAGCCTCGCCCAAAGCGCTGGATAGAATAATTGATTGGCTGAGGTCTAATATTCATCCCCAGACGTTGCTTCAGGTGGGCTTGCAGCCAACTATTGCCGCCGGCTGTGTGGTGCGGACTTCCAGTCGGGTATTTGACTTAAGTCTTCGTTCCCATCTTCGAGGCCAGGAACCATATCTTATAGAACTAATTGCCTTAAGCGTAGCCAAACAGTCTAAATGAGCGGTGAAGCTAAACAGCATTTTCAGAAAGTAGTGGACACCGGCGCTCCGGTTGGCGAAATAATAGCTGTTGATCGCTTCTTGATTACGGTGCGCGGCATGCAACCGGTTACCGTCCATTCGCCGGTTATTTTTGAGGACAGCTCTAAGGGTTTTGTACATCACATTTTGGAAGATAAAGTGGTAGTTTTGCATCTGGGAACCCAGACTCTGCGGGTTGGCATGATGGCTGCGGCAACCGCTAATCAACTGACCACCAAAGTCGGCAAAGGCTATATCGGTCGGGTAATTTCAACTTTAGGCGAGCCGCTGGACGGCAAAGGCGCTATTGCGCCGGATGCTGACTGGCCGGTTTTTAATTCCGCCCCGCCAATCTATGAGCGCCAGCTTCTAGACTTACAGTTGGAAACAGGTGTAGCTCTAATAGACACCCTCTTTCCAATAGTCCGCGGCCAACGTTTAGCTCTGTTGGGAGAAAGCAAGTCCGGCAAGTCAACGTTGGTTACCCAGATCGCCATCAACCAGCGGAACACCGACCAAATAGTTATTTATGTGATGATTGCCCGCCGCCGCAGCGATGTGGACGTGTTACTTACTCGATTAGAGGAGAACAAGGCTCTTGATAAAGCCATTGTGGTGGTGTCAACTATCTTTGAATCTTTGGTAATGAGCTATCTGGCGCCGTACGTCGGTTGTGCTTTGGGTGAATACTTGTGGCGTGAGCTGGACCAGGACAGTCTGGTAATTTATGACGATTTAACGACACACGCCCATGCTTATCGGGAGATCTCCCTGCTAGCCGGGGCCAGTCCCAGCCGGGAGAGCTACCCGGGTGATATCTTCCATGCCCACTCTATGTTGCTAGAGCGTGCCGGCCGCCTTAGCAAAAACAAAAAACACCTCACTACTATCCCGGTGGTGCTGGCCGATGGAGGTGATGTCACCGGCTTCTTACCGACTAACATCATGTCTATTACCGATGGCCAGTGGGTTCTGGACATGAATATTTTTCGGGAAGGGCTCCGCCCTGCCATTAGCACGGGCTTGAGTGTCACCCGTGTTGGTGGACGCGGCCACAATGATCGCCAGAAGAAACAGAACGCCGACGCTATGCTGGCGCTGGCTCAGGCCGCTCAAGCCAAAGAATATTCACAGTTTGGCTCAGATCTGGAACTGACTGCCCAGAAGAGCATGATCCGCGGGCGCTATTTGTATGAGTTGTTTACCCAGGGTCCCGGTGAGACCCATAGCTTGCTAGCTCAACAGCTAATGCTCGATGTAGTACTGGGCACCGATCCTACCATGGGGATTAATATCGCTGACCTTAAGCAGCGGGCCGACGAGGCCGTCAGTCTGATTAAGAAAGAGGAAGATTACCAGCAGATTTTAGAGTCGCTAAAGGGCCAAGTCACGCTGGCCCAAAGTGCGGCCGCTCCGGCTGAAAGTTTGGAGGCCAACGGCGCAACTACAGCTCAAGTACCCCAACAAGCTGAGACCAAAGAGGAGACTAATGAGACAGCTAAATGAGATTGCCAAAGAACGTGATTTAACTGCGACGGTCGTTGATTTGACTCGGGCCTTTGAAGGTATCTCCAGTATGCGGATCTCCAAAATTAAAGACCAGGTGGAACGCTCGGAGCGGTTTTTTGCAGAATTTTGGCAAATTTATACCCAGATTAGGGTTGACGAGCTTTTTCATTTTGGCCGTAGTCAATCTACAGACAAAGTCATTAACAAAGAGCTGATGATACTAATTACCTCGGAAGGCAGCTTTTCCGGTGACCTGGACCAGCGGCTGGTCAACGAAGCCTTGAAATACTACAAGCCGGAGCGTAATGACATAATCATCATCGGACACCATGGAGCTGTTCAGCTGGCTCAGCGGGGGGTTGATTTTATCCGGAACTTCAAACTGCCCAGCCGGGACATGAACATAAACACAGACCCGCTCATCAAGGAAGTCCAGAAATACGCCGGTACGGTAGTTTTCTATGCCAGCTATATTTCACTGATGACTCAGAAGGTAAGAAAAATAACTTTAAGTACCGCCGTGGCTGAAAGAGGAAAGGCAGTAACTACCGGCGACGAAATTATTTCTGAATCTAATTACATTTTCGAGCCTACTACTTATGCTGTCATCGACCATTTAGAGAGAACTATGATGCAGATTGCCCTAAGCGAGGTTATTTTGGAATCCAAGCTGGCCCAGTACGCCAGCCGCTTCAAAGCCATGAACGTCGCCCATCAAAAAGCCGACGAGGCCCTATCTGATCTGAAGCTGGTTTATAATCGCACCAAGCGCCTGATTAAAGATGAACGGACTAAAGAAATAGTCAACGCCATGCATAAGGGGGAGGGGCTTTAAATGGCTGAGTTGGGTTACGGCTCGATTCGCTCCGTCCGCGGCTTGCTGGTATCCGTTCAATTTGACGGCCCGGGACCGGATATCGGTGAACTTTTGGTGGCCAGAAGTCCCAACAAAGGACTGCTGCTGGTAGAAAGTCTTGAGGAGAATAACACCGCTGCTTGTCTTAACGTTATGGAAGACGAGACCTTGATTAAGAATATGATTGCTGATCGAACTGGCCGCGGCATTGAGGTGCCAGTCGGCTCGACAATGATGGGTCGAGTGCTGGATGCTTTAGGCCGGCCGCTGGACGGCCAGCCCCTGCCGGATTCCTCAAAATTAACCTATAGGGCTGTGATGGCGCCGCCGGCCCGCAGCGCTTCCTTTAAGGCCGCTAAACCGGAGGTGCTGGAAACCGGTATCAAAGTTATTGACTTTCTGACCCCCTTTATCAAGGGCCGCAAAATTGGCATTATCGGTGGTGCCGGGGTGGGAAAAACGGTGCTGACTATGGAACTAATCAACAATGTCGCCAAATCGGGACAAGCGGTCAGTATATTCGCCGGTATCGGTGAGCGTATCCGTGAAGGACACGAGCTTTATGACACTTTACGCGAAGGGGATCTTTTAAAGAATACTTGCATGTTCTTCGGCCAAATGGACCAGAACCCGGTGCAAAGAGTACTGGTTGGCTTAAGTGCGGTATCGGCGGCCGAGCATTTCCGCGACGTTGAGAAAAAAGATGTGTTGTTCTTTGCCGATAATATGTATCGTTACATCCAGGCTCGTAACGAGCTTTCCACTATGCTGGAGCAGGTTCCCTCGGAAGGCGGCTACGAACCGACTATTTTCAGCGACGTTAAGTTGTTGCAGGACCGCCTGAGTAGCAATGAAAACGGTTCAATCACCGCTGTACAAACAGTCTATGTGCCAGCTGATGATTTATCCGACCCGGCGGTCTTGATGCTTCAGCACGAACTGGCCGCTACCTTGGTGCTTAGCCGTAAGATTGCCGAGCAAGGTATCCGCCCGGCGGTCGATCTGATCAGGTCCAGCTCATCGCTTTTAAGCCCAGACATTGTCGGCCAGCGCCACTACGACTTAAGCGTCAAGGTTCAGGCTCTGCTTCAAAAGCACGAGTCCTTAAAAAGCATCATCGCCATTATTGGTGAAAATGAATTATCAGCTTCCGATCGGGCCGATTTTAATAAAGCCAAACAGCTTATTAAGTTCTTCACCCAAACCTTCTTTGTTGGTGAGGCCTTAAGCGGTAAGAAAGGTGAATACTTCAAACGAGAAGACACCCTAAAGGGTGTCGAGGAGATCTTAAGCAGTGGCTGATCAGCCAACCATGGAGGTTAAGGTCTTTGCGCCATTTAAGACTTATTTTGAAGGGGCGGCTTATTCACTATCTGGCGTTAATGACACTGGGCCGTTCGATATCCTACCGCACCACAAAAACTTCATGTCACTTCTGAAGCCGGGCACCATCACGGTCAGAGCACCTGTTAAGGGCGAGCTGAAACTAGAAGTATCTCGCGGCGTGATGCATGTCCGGGCTGATAAAGTCACTGTCTTTCTGGACGTCTAAAAATACTTAACTAGTCAAGTATTTCAGGACTTATTTCCTAGTTAACAACTATATAGTCAAAATTGTAGTTGGTACCGGCGGAAGGATTGTTGGCGCATAGACTAAAATTACTTGACGAGCGATTAACATAGAAGTCTAAGTTTCCGGAAGCGGAACCGACCGGACTGACAATAACTTTTGGTGTCCCACTGAAACTATTGACAAAGTTGATAGTGACAAAACAGCCGGCAGGCGGACCACCACCGGTGTTAATCGAGATTGTCCCAGCAGTATCATTACCACTAACTGAGGCTGTTCCGCCACCTCCCAAAGCTGAGCCATTGGATTTACTTGGCGTAGCTCCACTGGTTGTCAGGTGTCGGCTGAAAGTTAAATCACCGGACAGCTGAAGATTGGTGGCGCTGAGTTGACCTACTGATAGATTTTTAAAACTGGTAGCACCACTTACGGTAACACTGCCTTGAAGAGTTAAATTCCCGGCGACTGTCAGGTCATTATCGACGGTTAGCTGGTCAAAGATTCCTGTTCCGGCATCCAGCGAAGGCAGTGACAGCGGTCCGCCAACTTTTAGTGATCCGGCCACACTAAGGTCGTTACGAGCTAAGACCTGTCCCTCAAAGACAGTACTGCTTTGGATAGATAACACCTGCTGGGCATCACCGACTACGGTAGTACTTCCTGCCAGCTCGGCTAGCTGTTCGGCCGTTAAGTCCTGGGGCGTTGTTTCCTTTTGGGTGTCCTTGCCAAGGATAATCGCTGCGGCTACTGCTAATCCAACTACTGCTAACAAGATGGCAAATAGAGCCATATACAAATATTTCCAGCCCTTGATACGGGTAAATAAGGATCCTTTAGCGGCTGGTTTGTCGCTGCTTGGCTGTTTGGCGCCGGGTTTTGGCTGGTCTGCAGTCGTGGGAGGGCTTTCGGCCGCTGGCTGAGATGGAGTATCGAGGTCTTCACCCTCCAGTTTGTTTTCCGCTTGCCCTGAGCCTGTCGAAGTGGTCGGCTGTCTGTTTAACCCGTCATCGGGTTTTTTATCCATAAGCAATATTCTATAATAGTTTTGCTAGGTATAAATAAACATTTTGAACAAAAGTGGCTAAGCATTACGTATATAACAAGCCTCACCGGCATCATCCAAGGACAGTCTTTAGGCGTCGTTTACTTGTGGTGGTCTTTGCGTTGGCGGTAGTTGGTCTAGCGGTCTTTGGCCTTACTTACGATTTACAAAATGAGCAACCAAAGGCAGTCCAATCTTCGGTTACCAAATCGGAGATTAAGGAATCAACTCAAACTTTCAAGTCACCCTATTT
>MGCX01000006.1 GCA_001788565.1 Candidatus Saccharibacteria bacterium RIFCSPHIGHO2_12_FULL_49_19
AACCTTCATTTTACTGTCGCTAGGACGTCTTCTTCTTTAACTAAGATGTAATCGGTGCCTTCCAGCTGAATGTCGGTGGTGCTATAGCTTTTGTAAACAATCCGGTCGCCGGCCTTTAGGCCCTTAACTTTAGGTCCGACCTTTATAACTTTGGCGACTTTAGGCTTTTCAGCGGCGGCCTCGGGTAGATAAAGACCGCTAGCCGTTTTGGTCATTGCTTCTTCCTGCTCGGCTACAATCCAATCTGCGAGCGGCTGCAGCTTTACTGCCATAGAAATCCTCCTTCGTCGGATTTAGGTGCTAGGTTTTAGAATCTAGGTGCTAGAACCTAGGCCCTCGAACCTATAACCTCATCTTAGTTCTGGCACTCATCATATATGAGTGCTAAATGATCGTCAAGACCAACTTGCAAAAAAATAAAATATATTGACTGGCAAAAGCATGAGGGGTATACTCCAGTCATTCCAGTCTCACTGACCGCCCATGAGAGTGGGCAGGAAGGAGTTGTAACGTGCCAAGACGGGCTCTAAAGGCGGATGACCTAACGGTCACCTGCGCAGTCATCGACGGCCAGAGGGTCCTACGGATCTTCAGGCCGCGTGGAGCGGTCTTGACGACGAGGTGTCTTCTGACGCTTCGTCTCGCCTACGACGCGTCGGCGATCTGCGATCCCGAAGGGGAGACGCAGGTCGTCAACCGCACGCACACCAGGAGCCTCTTCGAGCTTCTCCGCGTGCCCGTCAGGGATGACATCCCCGACATGGTCGCGGAGGCCACCGCGGAGCGAACGGCTGATGAGGCCTTCGCCCTCTGGAAGCAGGAGGTTCGCAACTCCCAGCGGCACGAGGATGCCCCCCACCGGGTGTATGCCGCCACGCGGAACGCCGGCCTGGCCGGCGTCCGCGCCTAGCGGAACAAGGGGGTCCGGGCTCCGGCCCGGACCCCACCCGCTGGGGTTGGCACCTCCGCCGCCCTCGCAAGACTGGAAGATCCGCCGCGCGTTCCGCTCTATTTCATAGAGTAGGAACCGCGGCGTTTGCCTTTATTAAGCCCTTGCTATACTTAGGCCAATGGCCAAAACACAAAAGGTCCTGATGTGTCCGCCCACCTACTTCGACATCGAGTATGAAATTAACCCTTGGATGCACACCAACGACCAACCGACCGGAGAAACCGCTCACCAGCAGTGGCAAAAGCTTTATAAAATTTACACCGAGCAGTTGGGCTGGCAGGTTGAGCAAATCGAGCCTGTCAAAGGATTGCCGGACATGGTGTTTGCCACCGATTGTTGCCTGATGATAGATGGTAGAGCGATGCTTAGCAGTTTCCGCTACCCGGAGCGCCAGCCGGAAACTGCCCATTTTGAGGCCAAGCTTCGCGAGCTGGACTATACCGATTTAAAGCATGCCGATAGCTTCTTTGAAGGCGGTGGTGACACCCTTAAATTTGGCGATAAAATCATCGCCGGCTATGGATTTCGCTCGGACATCAAAGCCCACCGCGAACTGGCCGATTACTTCAACCGCGAGGTCATCAGCCTGAAGATCGTTGATCCGCGTTTTTATCATCTGGATACGTCTTTAGCGGTACTGTCTAGCGACACAGTCGCTTATTTCCCCGGAGCCATTGACCAAGACAGCCGGACAAGGTTAAAAGCCGCAGTGCCCAATTTGATCGAAGCTGGTGAAGAAGAAGCTATCGGTTTTGGCCTCAATGCCGTTAGTGATGGCCGCACTATAATCACCAGTAACCAGTCTGAAAGTCTCTTGGATAAATATCGCTCCGCCGGATTTGAAGTAATTGGCACCCCAATTTTGGAATTTAGAAAATCCGGGGGCGGTGTCAAGTGTTTAACTCTCGAACTTTAGCAGCCGTTAAACACGTACCTTCTTTTTCCGTGGCAGTTTGCTAAGATCCCTCTTAAAGGATGAGTGATTTTGCTTAGGTCCCCACGGAACTTTAGCAGTGCGCCGCCTTGCCCGGTCGGTAGCTAAGGTGTCTTCCGGCAGAGACAAAACCCTGGAGATTTCCGTGACATTGCCCTGCGGATCCACGGAAATCCGGTACTTCATCGCATCATGACTTCCAACTACTGGTTCCCCTGATGTTAAGATGTCAAGCACTCTGTCTTGAATGCTAACCGGTTCATCGCTATCGCCGTTTCCTCGATTTACGGCCATCGAGCCGGCTAGCTCCGTCAAACGGTGCATTCGTTCGCTGTCGCCCGTCTGGGTACTTTTGTAGATTTCGCCCCGAGCCTTTTCGAACTCTTTGGCATCAGCGATATCCCTAACAGATAGTTCAACAGGTTGTAAATTATCTTCTGACATTTTTTTGTTTTGGTTTAACGTTGCTATTATATCAAGCTTAAGCGTTTTTGTCAACGCCCAAGGACAGCTCGGGCAATGGCGGCCTCATCCCAATCATCAGTGCCATGGGCCCGTTCAATGGTTTTTTCGTGCCCTTTACCGAGCAGCAGAACCATATCACCTGCCTTAGCCCGGTCCAAAGTAAATTCAATAGCCTTGGCCCGATCATGGATCAAAAACAGATTCCTATCCAGCTTTTTGCCAGCTTTTTTGGCACCTTCGGCTATTTGTTTGAGGATGACCAGTCCGTCAACGTCACGATCGTCTTCTTCGGTTAAAATCACCTCATCGGCGTATTTACCGGCAATTTCTCCTTGCACAGCTCGCTTGGCTACGTCGCGGCGCCCAGCTGAGCCAAACATCGCTATTAGTTTGCCCTTGACCACCGGTTTTAGATCCGAAAATAGCTTTTCAAAGCTGTCTGGGGTGTGGGCAAAGTCAATTATCACATCAAAGTCCTGCCCCTCTTCAATACGTGCCATACGGCCCTCTACTGACGCTAGAGAGGCAATTCCCTGCTCTATTTGCTCCGGGTGCAGCTGCAGGACCAGGCCGACGCCAGCCGCCGCCAGGGCATTGTAGATGTTAAAGCTGCCCGGCAACGGTGTCTTTATGGCCATGGACAACGCCTCCATAGACTGTCCTTCATAGCGGGTATGAAAATTAGATCCGGACGGGGTAGCCTCTATATCAACGGCTTTGAGTTCGCCCTTCTTGGTCCCGTAGGTGATATGTTTAGGCACAGTATCTAAAAAGCGTCCGGCGTACTTATCGTCAGCGTTGACAATGCCGGTCTGCATTCCACCTCTGTTTTTTGCTGTTTTCTCAAACAACTTCAGCTTAGCTTGCAGGTAATTCTCGAAACTGCCGTGATAATCCAGATGTTCGTGGGTAACGTTGGTTACCACCGCGATATCGTAGCTAATCCCCCATACCCGGTTTTGAGCTAAAGCATGACTAGTGACTTCTAAAACCAGCCACTTTGCCCCTCGGGATTTAAGCTTTTTTATTCTTTTCAGCAGAGGCCCGCTGGATATAGTGGTCATGTGCTCTATCTGGGGAGTGATGTCATCATCTATCCCCCATCCAACAGTGGTCATTAACCCTACGCTGTAGCCGGCCTGGACCATCATCTTGTGGATCATAAAGGCCGTGGTAGTTTTGCCGTTGGTTCCGGTAACAGCGATGATTTTCAGGTCACGGGCCGGGAAACCGTAGATAAATTGCATCAATCCCGCTTCGACTAAATGCCCCCACGGCTCGACTTTTTTAAACAGTCCCGCTGGGATGATTTTCTTGACCAGCGTTCTGAAACTCATATTTATGAGTATACTGTAACCCGATGAAGGTCCTAGGAATAGAAACGAGTTGTGACGAGACTGCCGCCGCGGTTGTAGAAGATGGGCGCCGGCTGCTTTCCAACGTAGTGGCCAGCTCGGTTGATCTGCACACTGCCTACGGTGGAGTGGTACCAGAGATCGCCGCTCGTAGCCACCTCGAAAGCATCCTACCCGTAATTGATAAAGCTCTTAAGAATGCTTTCGAAGCCAATAGTTCGAAGCCAATAGCTAATAGCCCGGACAATAAGCTATCAGCTAACAGCTATCAGCTAACAGCTAGATCTGATCCGTGGGATCAGATTGATGCCATCGCCGTTACCCGAGGCCCCGGCCTGCTGGGAAGTCTGTTGATAGGTGTTTTAACGGCCCGAACCTTGGCAATCACTAAGAAAAAGCTACTTTACGGTATTAACCACGTCGAGGCACATGTTTATGCGGCTTTCCTGGAAGAGAAACAGCCGGGATTTCCCCTGTTAGCCTTGGTCGTTTCCGGCGGCCATACATTGTTGGTACTCTTTAAGAATAATCTTGATTACTCCTTACTGGGTGAGACTAAAGATGACGCTGTCGGTGAAGCCTTTGATAAGGTGGCCAAAATTTTAGGCCTGCCCTACCCCGGCGGCCCATCTGTAGCTGAGGCGGCTAAAAACGGCGACCCTACCTCTGTTAAATTACCAAAGGCCAAACTTGGCAGTAGCCATGACTTTAGCTTTTCGGGTCTCAAAACCGCTGTTTTAAGGAAAGCCCAAAAGATGGCCGGTAAAGACTATACTTTCCCATCACATAAACTTCCTAAGGTGTTATCCGCTAGTCAAAAGGCCGATCTGGCGGCTAGTTTTCAGCGTACCGCCGCCGAAACGCTGGTTGATGCTTTAGTCGCCGCAACAGATGAGCTTAAGCCTAAAAGTGTGGTGATAGCCGGTGGCGTAGCCGCTAATCAGTACCTTCGTAAGCTGGCTTCGGAAAGGGTATGCCCTACCCCGATTTATCCGGATATTAAGCTGTGTACTGACAATGCTGCCATGATCGCCGCCCTTGGCTACTACAAGGCTACGGATGGGGTTAAACCAGACGACCCCCACAAACTAGCGGCAGACCCTGCCCTCTCGCTCAAGGCTTGACAGCGGAGTATAATTAAATTGAAAACAAAAACGGGTGGGCCTTGTCCGCTACAATCTGTCGACGGACAGACAGGACCGAAAACAAAAGCCGGTACAGGCCTTAAAGGGCAATTTTTGAGGGAACTTTTCACACGAAAAGGTCTGTTGTAAGTTGCTCTCTTTCACGTGAAAAATAGGAATAACAGAGGTGGTGGGACATACAAAGTGACCTCTGTTATACTGAGGAAAGTTTATGCGATTACCGAAGGCTTACGAGCCTAAAAAATACGAATCTGGCATCTATGCTTTGTGGGAGAAAAGTGGGGCTTTTGCGCCGAAAGAGCACCCCTCGACTGCGCTCGGGGCAGGGGGAGCTAAAGATGTTTACAGCCTTGTAGCGCCGCCCCCTAACGCTAATGCCGATCTGCATATCGGCTACGCGCTGACCATGGCTATCGAGGATGCACTGGTTCGCTACCACCGGATGACGGGGAAGAGCACATTGTTCGTGCCCGGGGCTGATCACGCCGGTTTTGAGACCTGGGTGGTGTACGAAAAAAAGCTTAGCTCAGAGGGCAAAAGCCGCTTCGATTTCAGCCGTGAGGAGCTTTACAAACAGGTCTGGGACTTCGTAGAGCTCAACAAACACAATCTGCAGTCCCAGATACGAGCTATGGGCGCCAGCGTGGACTGGAGCCGTTTTCTTTATACCTTGGACAACAAGGTTGTTGCCCAAGCCTACGACACCTTCAAAAAGATGTGGGATGAGGAGCTGATTTACAGGGGTCAGCGCATCGTCAACTACTGTACTTTTCACGGCACCAGCTTCGCCGATATCGAGGTAGTACATGAACAAGAAGACACCAAGCTGTGGCACATCGCTTATCCGCTGGTAGAGCAGGGCAGCCCCTCGACCGAGCTCGGGGTAAAGGAAGTGGTAATTGCCACTACCCGGCCGGAGACCAAACTGGGCCAGGCCGCTCTGATGGTTCACCCCGACGACGAGCGTTATAAACACCTGATTGGCAAACTGGTTAACCAGCCGCTGGTGCCGGGTAGTCCCATTCCGATTATCGCCGACGAATATGTGGAGCGGGAGTTTGGAACAGGGGTGGTTACAGTTACCCCCGGCCACGACCCTAACGATTTTGAGGTGGCTAAGCGCCACAACCTGCCGGCTACCGAGCTGATTACTACCGAAGGCAAGATGAGTGAAAACGTACCCGAAACCTTCCGCGGCCTACCTTTAACTGAGGCCCGCGACATCGTCGTCCAAGCTCTGGAAAAAGGCGGATATCTTCGTAAAGTCGAGGGTTACACCCACTCCATCGGTAAGTGCTATAGGTGCGGCACGCCCATCGAGCCGCTGCTGCGCGAGCAGTGGTTTATCAAGATGCGCCCCTTAGCTGATAAGGCGACCTCCGCCTTAAAGGCCAACAAGATTCGCTTTTATCCGGCCAGCAAAAAAGATCAGACCATTCGTTATCTGGAGGAAGTTCGTGATTGGAATATCAGCCGCCAGATCGCCTGGGGCATCCCGATTCCGGCTTTTGTTAACACCGCCGATGAATCGGATTGGATTTTTGACACCCGGGTGGACCGCGAAGAGATTGATGTTGACGGCAAAACCTACAAGCGTGATCCGGATGTTTTTGATACCTGGTTTAGTAGCGGCCATTGGCCATTGGTGACGCTGGATTACCCGGAGGGTGAAGACTTCAAGCGCTTTTATCCTTTGAGCTTGATGGAGACCGGCGGAGAAATTCTTTACCAGTGGGTAGCCCGGATGATTATGCTGGGGCTGTATCACACCGGCGAAGTTCCGTTTAAAGATGTTTACATACACGGCTATGTGATGGCCGAAGACGGCGCCAAGATGAGCAAGTCCCTAGGCAACGTGGTTGACCCGCTGAAATTGATTGACGAATACGGCTCGGACGCTCTGCGAGCCGGCTTGCTGACCGGCCGGCGGCCGGCTGTCAATCAGGGCTATCATCCGGCCAAAATCAAGGCCGCACGCAACTTTGCCAACAAACTTTGGAACATCGCCCGCTACACCGAAGGTGTTCTAGAGGGTCGCACCCTGTTACAGGGTGCGACCCTGCAAGCAGAAACCATTGCTGACCATTGGATACTTAACAAGTCAAGTATTATTTCGGAAGAAGTCGCTAAGGCTATGGAGGCTTACCGCATCAGCGAGGCTTACGAGCTGGTCTATTACTTTGTCTGGCACGATTTTGCCGACTGGTATGTGGAGGCCAGCAAACTTCAACCCAATAACGCCGTGCTAGCTAATGTGCTGGAAACGTCACTAAAAATAGCCCATCCCTTCCTGCCGTTCGTAACCGAAACTATCTGGCAAACCTTAGCTTGGGAACAAGATAGCTTACTGATAATTCAACCTTGGCCAACGGCTGTTGTAGCTGATGCTGGCAAGGCTGCCGAATTTGAGAAGTTAAAAAACATCATCACGGAGATTCGCTGGCTAAAAGCGCTGAGCGGCACCAAAGTGGAGCGGATTCATTATCAGGGCTCAGCTAACGCCCCATACGCCGATCTGATAGCCAAACTGGCGGGAGTAGGGCAGGTCAGCCAAGCTCCGGAAGGCTACGCTGGAGGCGTGCCGTTGTCCGCCGAGAACGCCGACTGGCGGCTGGATATCGACCCGGCGGCTGTGAGTGAGCGGCTGGCGGCTAAACACGCCGAGCATAATGCTCTGATAAGCTCTCTGCAAAATCGCCTAGCCAACCAGGATTATCTTGATAAAGCCCCTACTGAACTGGTAGAAGAGACCAAAGCCCAGCTTGCTGAGGCTCAAACCAACCTCACCCATCTGGAAAATATCCAAAAAACTCTAAAACTCTAGGGCTTTTTTGATGCGGGCGATGCTCTCTTCGGGGTGGTAGTCGTCGAACCACAGCACGTGCCAACCTTGGTGATCAGCGGCTGTCAGATTAGGCCGCTCGTTATCTACCAGCAGGATTTCCTTGGGCTTTACCGCCGCCAGCTGGGTGGCCGCTTCATAAATGCGGCGCTCCGGCTTGATAGCGCCGATTTTCGATGAATCAGCGATGGCAGTGTAGGTAACGTCTGGTATAAAACTACCCTTTCTGAGATCATCCACGGTTCCGGGCATACTGTTGGTTAAAATGCCGACTTCATAATGGGTGGCCACCCACTCGACCAGCTTGTCAATCCCCGGAGTTCGTTCGATGTTTGCCAAATAGTACTTTTGCCAGTCAAAATCTTTGATTTCATATTCTTTACCCAACTTGGTATTAAACTCGCGCATTCCCATAACGCCCCGGTTGATGGCTCCGTGGTAACGCCAAAAAACGGTCTCTATCGCGTCGGTCGGCCTATCAGCCTTACGAGCAATCTGGGTGTAAGCCCTCTCAAAGAAGTGAAGCAGTACGCCATTAATGTCAAAATAGACGAATTTGACTCCGGACTTGGACGTCCTTTTAGGCTCAGCCGGGACAGCAGCCTTGGATTTTAAGCCCAAGAGCTCCTCCATAGGAGTTTGAGTAGCTTCGGCAATGGCCGCTATGGTAAAGACCGATGGCGTTTTGATAGCGCCGCGCTCAATCTTAGCCAGCGTTGAGTAGCTCAAGCTGGCTTTGTGGCACAATTCCTGCTGAGTTAGGCCAGCCCGCCGCCGAGCCAATTGGAGTGTTTTGGCTAACGTCTTTTCATCCATCCAGCGTCTCCTTCCGTCGCCGCAATGATCAATTTACAATTGTCAATTTTCAATGATTTATCAATGCAACAATGATGCAATGCATTAAGACATTGGCCATTTGTCCATTCATTGAGCTTTGAACTTTGACCATTGAGCATTCGAGAGCTATGAATACTTCTGTCCCAATAACAGCTCTCGAAACTCCACCTCATATGGCCATATGATACCAGAAGACTAGCCGTTAGCTAATAGCCGATAGCTGTTAACCTAGCATCAAACGGCCAGTTAAACCCGCAGCTCGGTTTTTTATCACTGGCTATAAGCTAACTGCTACCAGCTAATTGCTGAAGCGTAGCTTCTCGGCCATTTCGGCTAATTCTTCATCGCCAGCTGGGTGAGGAAGCTGGCGGTACTCTGCCATGCCGTTGAAGGGAAATACATGTACGTGGGCATGATCGCGAACATCAACGCCAACTACCTGCAGGCCTACCCGATCAGGCTTAAGAACCTCCTGGATCCGATTAGCCACCTTTTTAACGCTGCTCATTAAGGCATGGTAGTCTTCATCGGGCAGATCCCAAATGTGTTTTTGGACTTTAGGCACCACCAGTACATGCCCGGGCTGGATTGGGTTAATCTCCAGAAAAGCTAAGGTCTTATCATCCTCATAGACCTTATGGCAGGGAATCTCACCCTTAATGATTTTGGTAAAGATGCTATCGCTCACGGGGCCACGCCTCCTGAGCGACTAGGTGCTAGGTAATAGGTGCTAGGTACTAGAACCTCGAACCTAGAAACTAGAACCTTTTCCTGGGGAGCGTAGCGACACATCAGTTATTCCCAGAACAGGCTTAGGATACTGTAGGTGACCAGTAGTAACACGATACCAACTACGACGGTCACGATAATGGACTGCTGAGTATTATTTCCGGAGCGGCGCATCAGCTTGGTATACAGCCAGGTGCTGGCTCCCACACTGAACATAAAACTCACAACCCACGCACTCATCCCGTTAGAACCTCACTAAATTTGCAGTGATTGGTTAACGTTTGACGGTCCATACCACATTCAATCGCCGAACTGACGTTATGAGATTCCTGAGTTCTAACGGGACTCATCCCTCAATAATAGCAAATGACTCCTAATACAATTCGCCGTCCGGGGGGTTGCTATTACATTAGTTTTATGATTTAATATTTGACGACTTATTATGGCTACTGATAATACAGGGCTGGAACAAAACAGC
>MGCX01000007.1:0-9484 GCA_001788565.1 Candidatus Saccharibacteria bacterium RIFCSPHIGHO2_12_FULL_49_19
AGGAAAAGCCAAAAGAGGGAAAAGCCAAAGAATAGCACTTGAACTTTGGGCCTGAGCTAGTTAAACTTAAGCGTAAGTCCATTAGGTTAAGGAGGGTTAATAACAAACATGGCAGATAATGTAGTGGCCGATCAGGGTGTAGGTAAAAAGAACAAGCGAGTGGCTAAAATGAGCTGGAAGAAATGGCTGGCGTTGTTAGTTATATTAGCTTTGGTGGCCGGGGGTATCTGGTTTGCTTATGATTACAGCCAGCTTAGAAAAGAGAACAAGGAGCTATCTGATCCCCAGCAAGCCGCTCGGCAAGCCACCGCCGCGCTGGTGGCGGAAGTCGGAGCTATAACCAACCTACCGGCCGGCGAGACACCTACCGTAGCTACTGTGAGCGACGTCTCTAAGCTTAAAAACCAAGCTTTCTTTGCTAACGCTCAAAACGGCGACAAGGTGCTGATTTACACCCAAGCTAAAAGAGCCTACCTGTATCGCCCCTCCACCCAGAAGATCATAGAAATCGCCCCCATTAATTTGGGCAGCAGCAACAGTTCCAACAGCAATAACTAAAAAGACAAGGCTCTTATCTGTTAATACCTAGGCATGATAAGCTCTGCCTAGGTAGACTGCCATCAGCCTATTGGCTATTAGCTGTTAGCTTTTTAGGGCTCTTTTTTGTTGTGCTGCTCGATAGTTTCGGTAATAGCTTTTTTCAGATTCTCTAAATCTTCTAAACTGCCCATTCTCACCGAGGCGACAGCATCAGCTGACACCTTGGATCCATCTTGTTTGCGGATTTGAAAGAAGGTGAGGGTAGGAACGTTATTGCCGCCAGCTATAAAAACGATGTGACCATCAGCCACCACTGTTGGAGCCAGATGGTTTAACTCCAAATTGGCCGGATCGTTAGGTTTCATGACTCTATAATAGCACTTCCTAAACTAGCCTGATAATGCTAGTTAAGTGTTTCAAAAAGAAATAACCCCGTCATTAGACAGGGTTATTTCCTCTCATAAGAACTCTGTTTATTAGGCAGAGATCTTTTTGCCACGACGGCTGATGCGTCCGCCCTTGGCGCCAGCGCTGCGGGCCAGCTCCCGGTTGGCATAAAAGCCACCGGTGCGGCCGACCTTGCCGCCCATAGCGCCGATACGGGCATAAAAATCCGAACCGTACTTGGCTTTGTTGGTGGCAGCTGCTTTAGCGCCACCGGCTTGTGTTCCAGCCATAGCTTGAAACTCCTTAACTTTAAAGTTCTAAGGAAAATAAAAAAGGGCAGTAAATCTGCCCACTCGCAGGTTAGTACCCTCGTTATTTCCCTGAAACTACGCTTATGGTATCACTTAAGCTTAAGTATGTCAACCCTGTCAGAAATAGGGAGCGCCTAGTCGACTCTTTAGATATCTTTTGCCGTGTCCCGATTTGAGTTGCCTTTCGCGTTTTTGAGCAGCTTCCTCAGATAGGCAAGCCTCAAAGTAAATTAGTTCAAAGGGCCCTCGCCCCTTTGTAGACATATTCAATCCTTGATTATGCTCGTTCAGACGCTCCCGTAACTGGCGAGTGTAGCCAGTGTACAGTCTATTATCCTTCTTACCCCGCAGTACATACGTAAAGTAGAACATTTCATAATATTACCACTCGCCAGATTTCCTACGGGGTCAACCTCAAGTCAAGTTAAGTTGTGGGTGCGGCGATAGGGCCTAACAAATCTGCCGCTGGTCACCCTCCAAACAGCCTGGCAATTGAGACATTGGTAGCGATGGGCATCCTTCTGTAGGCTATGAGCTCCACAAGTAGGGCAGGTGCTGCGCCGATGCAGCCAATCACGGTAGGTGTCGAGACAGTTTTGGATGTGATTTGAGCTGACCCGCACGTTATAGCGGCGGCCAATTCGAGCGGCTTCTGACCAGGCCAGACTTTCCATTTTTAGTAGTTCAAAGTCACTGCCATAGGTAGTGTGGTTCAAGCGGGCATGGGCTAATTCGTGTAGGACCCCGTAGCGTAAATCTCGCAACGGCTGGTTGGGGTTGTAAGTGATGGTATTGGTGCGAGGCGACCAGTGCTCCTGCTCACCCTTCTGAAACTTCAAATCAGGAAAATCCCGACTCAGACGGGCAATAAAGGAGTTAGATGTTTTGCTTGATGTATTCATAGCATCCGTAGATTACGGCTTGTTCAGCGTGTCGGGCCTTAACTATTGGCGGAATATCAAACATTCTGTGAGGATGGCTGTTTAGCTGGTGCACTAAGGCGTCTGAGAACTTCTCAAAGTGCGCTCCAACCCCGCCGCCAACAATCACCACGTCAGGCTGAATAACAGCCAGCAAAACACTCAAGCCGGCGGCCACATCTTTGGCATAAGCCTCCCAGATCAAAGGATCCTCAATTTCACTAGCCAGCTGGCCGTAGCGCTTTTTGAGAGTTTCACCGGAAGCAAAGTCCTCCCACGGGGCTATTTTTCCGTGGTGTTCGATCAGCATGAAGCCTGCTTCACTGTCAGCGAGAGCTGGATCAATCTTACCATTTACGATAATTCCACTGCCAATTCCAGTACTAAATGTGAGGTATATTACTTTTTTATACCTTTTATGAACTAGAGCCTCGGCAAGACCAGCTAGATTAGCGTCATTCTCTACTAAGACGGCTAGACCCAGCTCTCTTTGCAGGTCATCCTTTATTGGCACATTATGCCAGCTAAGATTACCGAAGACCCGCCCAGTTCCGCGGCGGCGGTCGACTATCCCGGGAATAGCGCAGCAGGCCATAATTGGGTTTTGGCCGCTAAACTCAGCCTTTACGGTCTTGCCTAGTTGCTCGATAAACTTATCGTAGCCACTTGGCGTCGCAAACTTAAACTGGTGGATAATCTTTCCATCTGCTGAGAAAATGGCCAGCAGAGTTTTGCTGGCACCAACATCTATAGCCAAGTAAACCCGCTCCCTGCTGCTCATCATTGATTAGTTTAACATGGCGACGCTTTACAGGTGGGTCAATAACCTCTATAATTCCAGTTAATCTATAGGGTTGTTGAAAAGCGGGCGATAGCTCGCTTGCGGGTAACGCCCATATGGAAATGACATTTACCCGCCTAAATTTCGCCAAGCGAAACTTTGGCGGGCGAAGAAGGAGGCTTTTGTCTTTGGCTGCAACTAAAGCTAATTTAACTATGGATGAGCTCTTGGCGTCTCATGACGTCAAACAGCTCAGGACCGGCGACATGGTGGAGGGGATGGTAACTTCAGTGCGCAAGCACGAGGTATGGGTTGATCTAGGACCCCATGGCATAGGAGTTATTTTTCGCCGAGAAGTTGGGCATGAAGAACTGACCGAAGGCGGTACCATCTCAGCCAGCGTGGTTGATCCGGAGTTGGATGAAGGTTATGCCTTACTTTCCCTGAAGCGGGCCGCCAAGGACCGCGGCTGGGGCGAGCTGAGTAGACTTTTTGAGGAACAGGAGATTGTTGAGGTCAGCGCCTATGATGCTAACCGCGGCGGTCTTTTAATCGAGCTGGAGGGTATAAGAGGTTTCTTACCGGTCAGTCAGCTGGCCGCCGAGCACTACCCCAGAGTTTCTGACGCCGATAAGGACGAAATACTGACCAAACTTAACAGTCTGGTCGGTAAGACCTTAAAAGTCCGCATCTTAGATGCTAACCGCAAAGAAAACAAACTGATATTCTCTGAAAAAGAGGCAGTTCGTGACCGGATGCAGTCTAAACTCACTCAGCTTAAAGTGGGTGATGTAGTCGAAGGTATAGTGACCGGAGTAATTGACTTTGGCGCTTTTGTAAACGTTGATGGTATTGAGGGCTTGGTCCACATCTCAGAAATCTCCTGGGAGAGGGTAGAGGACCCTCGAAAATACGTGCAAATCGGCGAGACCATCAAAGCAAAGATTATCGCTATCGATAAGGACCGCTTGTCATTATCCATCAAGCAGATGAGTGATGATCCTTGGGTCTCAGAAGTTAAAAAGTTCAAAGAAAACGACGTTGTTGAAGGTAAGATAACCCGAATTACTCCATTTGGAGCGTTTGTTCAGCTTTCACCATCAGTCGAGGCCCTGGTGCATGTTTCGGAAATGAGTGATGAGGAAAGTATTGATCCGGAGCAGCTGTTTAAGCTTAATGAAACCAAGAAGTTCAAGGTTCTGGAAATTGATACCGAAAACCGTAAGATTGCCCTAAGCCTCAAGGCGGTTAGTGAAAAGACAGCTAAGTCACCCGTCAAACCTTCTTTGGAAGCTCATGACGGCAAGGCTGAAAAAGCCGAAAAACCCAGTAGTGAGCTTTCGCGGCTCGTCCCCGCTGATGCGGATGCTGGCGAAGCAACGCGAAAGTCTACTACTGGCAAAACTAAGTCTAAGTAGAAATGAAAGGAGCAGCTCATGGCACAAGTTATAGAAGTCGGCGAATCAATGACCGTGGGAGAGCTGGCCGGGCTGCTCCAAATTCCGGTATCTAAGCTCATAGCCGAGCTCTTGAAGAACGGGGTCATGGCAACCGTTAATGAGAAGGTTGATTTTGATACGGCTCAGATAGTCGTGGGCGAGCTGGAACTAGACGTTGAGCTAGCTAAAAAGGAGCAAGAATCAGTACTGGCCCGCCCTAAGCGTGAGCTGTCTGACAAAGCTGAGGCCCGCCCGCCGGTCATTGCTATGATGGGGCATATTGACCACGGGAAGACCTCGCTTTTGGATGCTATTCGCGGCGCCGAGACTACTAAAGATGAGTCCGGGGGAATCACTCAGCACCTGAGCGCTTACCAGATTAAGCATAATGACCGCTACATAACGTTTTTAGACACACCCGGGCATGAAGCTTTTGCCGCTTTGCGCGAGCACGGCGCCCGCTTGACTGACCTGGCGGTTATCGTCGTCGCTGCCGACGACGGGGTGAAGCCACAGACCCTGGAAGCTATCCGCTTTGCTAAAGGCGCTGGGGTAAAAATGATCGTGGCCGCCAATAAGATGGACAAGTCGGAAGCCGACCTCAACCGCTTAAAACAGCAGCTAGCTGAGCATGGTCTAAATCCTGAGGATTACGGCGGGGACACGGTAGTGGTTCCAGTCAGCGCTAAAACCAAGGAGGGTATCTCCGAGCTTTTGGATATGATCTTGCTGGTCACCGATCTTGAAGAACTTAAAGCGGAGCACAGCGGTCGGGCTGAAGGACTGGTCATCGAGTCCCATATGGATAAGGGCTTGGGTCGGGTAGCGGTGGCTTTAATTGAGCAGGGAGCCTTGCGGACGGGTAACTTTGTCCAGGTTGGAGCCACCTATGGAAAAATCCGGACTCTGCAAAACACCGGCGGCGAGATACTCGAAAAAGCTGGGCCCAGTATGCCGGTAATTATTACCGGCTTAAAGAATCTGCCGGAGTTCGGAGACGAGTTTGTAGAGGTGGCTAGTGAAAAAGAAGCCCGTGAGAGGGCACTGCGAGTTGCCCATTCGAGATCTTCCGGTGCCACAACGACGGCCACCACCGGATCAGAGCTTTTGCGGGTCATTAGCCGTACTCATGAACTGACCGAGTTTAACATTGTGCTGAAGGCCGATGTGCAGGGCTCACTCACTTCGGTGGCAGATAGCCTGAAGTCTTTGGACACCGAAGAAGTCGCGGTCCGGGTAGTGAGTTCTGGCGTGGGTATTATCAATGAGTCCGATTTGCACACCGCCTCCAGTAGCCGGGCCATAGTCTATGGCTTCAATGTCAGCTTACCGGCACATATCAAGCGTCTAGCGGCTCGCGATAATGTCTCAGTGCGTATCTTTTCGGTTATTTATGAGCTAATCGACGACGTTAAGCGTGAGCTGGAAGCTCTGTTGCGCCCAGAGGTGGTAGAAACAGACCTTGGCAAACTAATCGTCAAGGGTGTTTTTAAGACCACCAAGACCGAAACTATCGCCGGCGGCGAAGTAACAGTTGGAAAAATCACCTTGCCGGCACTAGCTCGAGTTAAACGCGACAAAGAAATCCTTGCCGAGGACTTAGAGGTCACCAGCCTTAAAAAGGGGCCAACCGATGCCCCCGAAGTTAATAGCGGCGAGATGTGCGGTTTTAGCTTGAAGACCGAAGCCCGGCTGAATATCGCCGAAAACGACCGGGTAGAGTTCTACACCCGCCAAACCAAAATCCGCACTCTATAAATTAAAGTTATTATCTTAAGCTTTTAAGGCTGATTTGCTACAATCGTACTTAGAATAACTAGCGGCCCATAGTGGGTAAGAAGGTGGGTATGGACGACCAAACGACTCAAAATCAAGATGATCAGAATAATTCGGGTGCGGCTTCCGGTTCCAGTTCGGTCAAAAAAAGAGCTCTAGAGGCATTGTTGCCCTTACTGGATAATTTGGATGAATCTCCGGACAGGAAGTTTGAAATACTGATGACCGCCGTGCGCTCTGCGACTGATGATGAGAGTGTACTAGAAAAAGCTCTTGAGGCAGCTCTTTCAATTGAAGAACCAGCCGCTAAAGCCGAAGCGCTGTTAGATATCATTAACGAGGCCAGTTTCCGCGACGAGAACAGATAGGCTAGTGTCTGGCCTGCCAGCGGCGTAGGTTGGCTAACATTCTAGTCGCATCAACTATCCTAAAGCTGCCATCCGACTGCCATCTTGGGGTAAGACCTATTACTGTTAGGAATCGCTCAATATTTCTAAGTGCCTCTGGGTCGTACTGTGTTATCCTACCCATCCGGTATAGAGGAACCTCTGAGTCAGATAAATCAGACTTATAGACATCTAATGTCTCATTAAGCATTCTCTCGGTCCTCTCAATTAAATCGGCAACCGCTCCCACATTGTCAAAGTCGAAGTCACGTAAATCAAAATCAGTGGTGCGCAGAGCATCATAAGGGCTAAATATGCCGTGCCACTGAGTAATAGGCGCGCCTCCACTCTCCAATAAATTAGCTAAAGCACGCCGCGCCGAGGAAGTAACTTCGCTACTCCTACCAAGAAAGCCGATAGGTCGCCTGGTAGAAGCGCCTGATCTCGCGCCTCTTATCATCCTTCCCAGCATTACATCTTCTCCCTTATCTAGAGTTTGGTATCCGCCCACAGCCGTGTAGATGCCGGGCCGGAAAGCGAAATTGGCCCCTGATGAGCCGACACCTTTAGTCTTAATCCTTAAATATGCCTCCATCATTTGCATTAGTCTGGTGGCCGCAAGGGTCTCAGGGTGGGCTTTATAGGCATCGTAGCCCCAGTCTATGAAGCCTAAGAAACCGTCAGTTTTAGGTTCGGCGGCGGCCTTATCGATTATAGTTTTAATATATTTGGGGTTAATCCACTGGCTGTCGGCGTCGTTGGATATCAGCAGGATCTCATTAAGATCAACCTTGCGGGACAAGAGATCGCTAATGACAGCGTCAGTCAGGGCCTTGCGGATCCAGCCAATTCGCGTCTCACGGGGATCAAGCCTTCGTTTAACAAAGCGAACTTTAACTTCCGGATGTTCTTTTTGAAACCGCTCGATCTCATCGATAGTACTATCCAGCTTAACTTTTTTACCGTCTCTTCCGCGTTTTGGAGCGTTGGCGAAAACTACAACCTCAAAATCATCAAAATCAACATCTTTTTGATTGGCGTACTGCTCCAGCGTACGGTAGATATTTTTGCCTTCCTGATGGGCGGCCGCCGGAATCATTACCACCACTTTAGGGTTGGCGGCCATATTACGCTTGTTGCGCTCTCCTACGTGAAGGCTGACATCCATCATAGTTGCTTTGAAGAAGCGTCTAAGACCTATAGAGCGTAAGTACCGTCGAGCGCTTTCGTTGGCGTCGATATCAGCGTCCGGGTTAGTTTCCAGCTCCCGGGCAAAGGGAACGGCCCGACGCTGCTCGGCACCGCCACCACCTACATAATACTCACTGCCGCCGTAGTATCCTCCGCCACCTGATGATTCACGCAGATTTTCCAGGCCGCGGCGGCTATAGATCGGCAGTACCGGAGGAATTTCAGTCGGGGGGTTGGCCTCTCGCAGGGCAAGCTCGGTCATGAAGTGCTGGTGCCGTTCTTGGACAGTTTTTTCTATAACGTCAGCGGCAGATTTGGGATCATTGTCGCCAACAACAGTAGCCAGCATCCGGATATCCTGACTGCCGTCCGGATTCTTGCTCATCTCCTGGACAGCCTCGGCATAAGCGCCGACGAAGCGGGCATGGCCGCCGCGGTTCTCAAATAAGCTTCGGCCTACGTAGCTGTCTGCGTTAATTACGGCGTTGCCGTTAGCATCAACCGGGACCATAAATACTTCACCTTGGGTACCCTTAGTCATTGACAGGGCAAGGGACATCTTGCCCTCGGCGATTAGATGCTGGGCGTCAGTTGATGATCCGCCGTGATAAGAACCCTCTGGCGCCATATGGGCGACATTGAAGACGTAATTGCCGTCCTTATCCATGCCCGTGGCATTCTGGCCGCCCCACCATAATTTAAGCTCGTTTTGGTCATAGATTCCCGGGGTATCGTTGTTGTACCACAGCTGTCGATGCACCCTGGTGAACTGCTCCGGGTGAGCATTGATGAACTCTTGAGGCGTTCGGCTGACTTCAACACTTTGGGTTACGTTTTCATAAAATCGCAGTTTGTCTTGAGTCAGGTCAAAGCCGGCTAGGCGCAGAGCGTTGCGGCTCTCCCAGTCCAAGTTACCCTGACTATCCCAGCCGAGCCCCAGCTGGCCCTCCTGAATATGGTGCTCGTGATAAGTTTTCTTGTCATTGGCGACGATTTCCTGCCATTTATCCCAATCAACTTTTTCCAGGACGCTCTTGCCGTCGGGACCCGTAATATCCCAGCCGAACTGTTCACCCGGCCGGTTGTTTACCAAATGGAAGCCCTCCGGCAGCTTAACGGCTACTGCCTTGCGGTGTAGGCCGCCATCAAAAAACTCCCGATGCGCTTCGGCCTCCGGACCTTGGACGTCAACCTCCTGGCTATCGCCAAATAGGCCTTTTATTAGACTCATCCGATCCACAGTTTGGCCGACGCCTTCGCCAGCACCGGCCAGCCCGCCGGAAGCTAGGGCGTGTGCCTCCTGGATAAGCAGTCCAGCGGTTACACCGGTGACGCCAGCTAGAGCGCCCATCTTGAGCGACCGCATCCGGCGTAGTCTTCTAAAAACTCGGTCTTTTTGATCGATGTCGCTAATTAACGCGTTAAAGAGCTCTGAAGAAGCCTGTTCTATGTCCTGAAACTCCTGTGGGTCGTAGCCGTCGATTCCCTCAACAGCTAACTCGGCACGCGCTAATTGTTCATCCAAAGCTAACCGCTCGCTTTCAACCAAAGTTTTGCCGCTAAAGTGAATTAGATCCAGGCTTCTTTGGTCAGAAAGGCCGATGCGTACTCGAGCCTCAGTTATAGCCACGCCCAAATATTGGAGACTAGCTGGGTCTTCAGGATTTAAGCCCTCCATAGCGGCCGTTAGATTATCTGTTAAGGACTGAGCCGAAACCGACTCATAACGGGTTTCCTCGAGCTGTTGGCGGCG
>MGCX01000007.1:9717-9878 GCA_001788565.1 Candidatus Saccharibacteria bacterium RIFCSPHIGHO2_12_FULL_49_19
CCGTTCCATGACTCGATCAGTCCGGGTGAGATGAGCCTCAGTTCGAACCCCAACTTGGGCCTCACCCAGCTTGCCGCTAATCGCCGCATCGATACGCTCCAGACCTAGACCGTGCTCGAAAGCCACCCGGGCGTTAGCGGCTACTTCCAAAATGTTGTCAG
>MGCX01000008.1 GCA_001788565.1 Candidatus Saccharibacteria bacterium RIFCSPHIGHO2_12_FULL_49_19
GGAGCCGGCGGCTACGGCTTTGGGCGATCTGCTTGGAAAACCGGTCCATTTTGTCTCTGATTGTGTGGGAGATACCGTCAAACAGGCGGCCGCGAATCTAAAGGCTGGTGAGGTATTGCTTTTGGAAAACTTGCGCTTTCACCCTGAAGAAGAAGACGATTCCGCTGACTTTGCCAAAGCCCTACTAGAATCAACCGGTGCCCAAGTGTTTGTACAGGATGGTTTCGGGGTAGTGCATCGTGCTCATGCCAGTACCGATGCGGTTGCCAAACTTATTCCGTCGGTGGCCGGCCTGCTCCTAGAGAAAGAAGTTGATGCCATCTCCAGAGTCATGAAGGAGCCGGCCAGACCGCTAATAACTATTGTAGGCGGCGCCAAGATTACTGATAAGGCCGAGATTTTGATGCGATTTATAGACATTGCCGATTGTGTGGCTATTGGCGGAGCTATGGCCAATACTTTTCTGGCGGCCGAGGGCATTAGAGTTGGAAAGAGCTTGGTAGAGCCCGAAGAGTTCGAGAACGCTCGTCAAATTATCAAAAAAGCTCGCCGTTTGGAGTCTGAAAAAACCTTTAATTTTTTAATGCCGATTGACGTAGTTGTTTCTAAGAAAGCCAACGGGAGCGTGACCACCCGCTTAGTTGATCTGTCCTCTCATACACTGGCTGACATTCAGGCCTACCCTCAAAAGCCGCCATCTAGCGCGTCAGAGGTGGCTGATGATGAGATGATTTTGGACATCGGCCCGGTCAGCGCCGCGATCATCGCCGGTTCAATTAAGCTAAGTAAGACCGTCTTATGGAATGGCGCCATGGGAGTAACCGAAACTAAAGGTTTGGCTGGAGCAGCTTCCCCATTTGCTCATGGGACCCGAGTGGTTGTCGATGCCATGATAGGTACCAGCCGTCAGCACCAGAACCGCCCATTTACTTTGGTTGGCGGCGGCGACACAGTAGGCTACGTGCAACAGCAGGGGTTAGTTGAAGAATTCGACCACGTTTCGACTGGCGGAGGTGCCAGCCTGGAACTGATGGCTGGCCGAAGTCTGCCCGGGGTAGAGGTTCTCCAAGACAAATAAGTGTACAATAAAAGCAAGCAATTAACCTCTAGGTGGGTATGAGAAAAATACTGATCGTCGGCAACTGGAAGATGCACCTCAACGCGTCTCAGGCCAGCCTGCTGGTACATCGCCTGCATGAACGAATAATGATCCACCGTGATATCGAGGTGGTGCTGGCGCCGCCGATGCTTACCCTTCAGCCCTTGTCCGTTCAGATAGATCGCCGTAAATTCCGACTGGCCGCCCAGAATGCTTACTTCGCTGATGAGGGTCCCTTCACCGGCGAAGTCAGCTTCACTATGCTGAGAGAGCTAGTCCATTATGTAATTGTTGGACACTCCGAGCGGCGACGGGTCTTTGGCGAGGATCTGGATATGATAAGAGACAAAGTAGCCGCGGCCGTCCGTAACGAAATAACCCCTATTCTTTGTGTTGGCGAGACAAAGCATGAGCGACAATCTGGTGAGACCAAACAGGTTTTACATGACCAGTTGATGACTGCTCTGCATAATCTAACGGCTCGCGAAGTTCGGGAAATTGTAGTGGCTTATGAGCCGGTCTGGGCAGTCAGTAATGGCACTGACTGGCGTAATCACGAAATTGCCAAACCAGACCAGGTAGCCGAAACGGTGAACTATATCCGAAGTTACGTGAGAGACGTTTTTGGACCGAAAGCGGCTTCTGGTTTGCGGGTGTTGTACGGCGGTAGTACATCGCCTGATTTTGTACATAGTTTTCTAGATATTGACGGTGTCGACGGCTTCTTGGTCGGGGGCGCTAGTCTTAATTATCACAGCTTTGCGTCCATTGTGACGCAGTCGTACGATTGGCAAAGACAGAAGGGAGCGGTAACATAAGCACTATGGACGAGCGAGTTTTTGATATTTCTAAACCACATCACTCTAAACCGCATGGCACCGCTAAGCCGGTGATAGTAGGGCACCATCCACAGATGCCCGACCCAATGCTTAGGGAACATGCTCCCGATAAGCCAACGACCGGTTCGCTACCCGGGACAGACACTCCGATGGATAATTTACCAACCGAGGGGCCAGCGGATACCGCAAACGTGCCGCCGGTTTCCGGTGCTGATAATTTCATGGAGCAGCCACAGACCGACAGCTTACCGACCTCGAAACTACCTGATATTTCGCCTCAGCCGATAGTTCACGGGCCATCAGGATTACATCAAGCGGCTGAATTAGGATCTCACTCCGGTGCCCCAGCCGATCAAACAAGCCTGCCTACCGGACAGGCAGGTTGGCATCCCAGCAGTGAGCTGCCAATACCAGCTCATCATGGTCATCATGTCTCCAGCCGGTCTCGAAAAAAGCTGCCCCTCATTGTTCTTGCGGCAGTTATTGTTTTGATGGGCGTTTACGCGGCGATTGACGCCGGTCTGATTTTATCTGGTACCAATCTGCCATTTCATATTTTTGGGGAGGATGATGGCACTACAGAACAAACCGCAACTCCTGCTCAACCCTCATCAGCCAGTACTCTGCCGGCTGGTTTTGCCGCCTACCGGCTGGAAGATACTGATATCAGCTTTGCCTATCCGGTTAGCTGGGGACTGCCCAACACCGTAGCTGACCCCGGATTTTCAAAACGCGGCGGCAGTAACCAGAGCGACACTACCTACGCCTACTTGGTAAATTTTGCCAATAATAAAGACGTGCAGGTAGCTGTTACTTCCGGTCAGTTCCTGCCGGCGGTTAGGCCAGCGTTGTATTACGATTTCCAGCGCTGGTGCAGTGGCACCGCGGACGGCAAACTGTACAAACAGATCCTGCACTTTTCTACAGCTAACAGCGTAGATACACCAACGACTGTGACTTGTGATCAGGGCCCTCTAGCTGATGCCAGTAAGCTTGATAATGGTGTCATAGTCCAGCTCAAAACTACCAACCCGGACGGTACACCTTTGGGTGATCTATACACGGCCAACCTGAATGGTAACGATTGGCCTGTCTTGCGAGTAAGAGACGTCACCTCCGCCAACGCCGAGCTCATCAAGTTGCTGCTGGCCAGCGTCAAGAGCTGATCATCTAGCCAAACTCCTTGTTATCTGTTTGTTACAATTGAAAGATGACAGTGAGGAAGTCTGGCAGACTAAGCAGTGATTTGCTGGCCGGCTTAAATCCGCAGCAGAGACGGGCCGTTAAGACAACCGAGGGCCCCTTGTTAATATTAGCCGGCGCTGGCAGTGGCAAAACTAAGACTTTAACTCACCGCATCGCCTACATTCTGGCAACAGGCTTAGCGGAGCCATCTGAGATTCTGGCTGTGACTTTTACTAACAAAGCCGCTGGAGAAATGCGCGCTCGGGTTGCCCAGCTGACCGGCCATAATCCGGATAACCGGGCCTACATGCCGTTTTTGGGCACCTTTCATGCCGTCTGCGTACGGATATTACGTCAGGACGCCGAGAGTATCGGTTTCTCGCGTAGTTTTGTGATTTGGGATGAAGCTGATCGATTGGCCGCGGTCAAACAGGTTAGTAAAGAACACAAAATCGATGAGAAAAAATTTCCGGCTCGCCTGCTAGCCTCTATGATCAGCGGTGCCAAAAATGAAATGGTAACACCGGCTGAGTTCGCCCAAGTAAGTGAAGGACCCCTGGGACAAGCGGCGGCTAAAGCCTTTCAATCTTACGAGATGTTACTGAAGAGCTCTAACAGCTTGGATTTTGATGATTTGATTGGTAAAACGGTAGAACTTTTGAGCCATTATCCTTCGGTTCGCGCTAGTTGGCAGGCCCAGTTTAAATACGTAATGATTGATGAGTATCAGGATACTAATAGCGCGCAATATAAGCTCGTAAAACTATTGACTGGGTCTCATAAAAATATCGCCGTTGTCGGGGATGACTGGCAAAGCATCTATTCTTGGCGAGGCGCTGACTTTCGTAACATCTTAAACTTTGAGAAAGATTACCCCAGCGCCGTAGTCATCAAGCTCGAGCAAAATTACCGCAGCACTAAAAGGATTTTAGAAGCTGCCCATGGAGTAATAAAACACAATCAAAATCGTAGTAAAAAGAAACTCTGGACCGCCGCCGGTTCTGGTCTTCCAGTACAGGTTGTCCAGGTACTGTCCGAGCGGGAGGAAGCTGAAGCCATTGCCCAGCATATCCAGAACCAACCAGCACAGCGCTATCGAGACTTTGCAGTGTTGTATAGGACCAATGCCCAAAGCCGCGCCATAGAAGATGTTTTTATCCGTCGCGGTCTGCCATACAAGATTGTTGGCGGAGTACGTTTTTATGACCGTAAAGAGATAAAGGATGTCATAGCTTACGCGCGGTTTATCTTTCAACCGGATGACTCACTAAGCTTCGAACGGATTGCCAATACCCCCAGTCGGGGTTTAGGAGCTAAATCCTTAGTAGTGTTTAACAACTGGAAGAGACAGTCTAATTTAGGACATCTGGAGGCTCTTACTCGAGTCGATGAGATAGCTGGCCTGACTCTAAGAGCCCGGGCCGGCCTAAGCCAACTGGCTGACATATTAAGCAGTTTCCGTGCCCAGATGGAGGAGCTAACACCTCACCAATTCATTGAAGGTCTAATCCGCCGTCTTGATTATCTGCGATGGTTAGAGGACGGCACGCCACAGGGAGAGGCCAGAATTGAAAATGTTCGTGAGCTGCTTAGTGTGGCCGACGAATTTGAAAACCTGGGCTTGTCCGGCTTTCTGGAAGAAGTGTCACTCCTGACAGAAGCTGATGACCGCCGAACTGGCGGTGACAGCGTGGTACTGATGACTTTGCACTCGTCCAAAGGTTTGGAATTTCCAACGGTGTTTATTACTGGCTTGGAGGAGACTTTGTTGCCGCACAGCCGGGCTTTGTATGATCAGGCTGAGATGGAGGAGGAGAGGCGGCTGATGTACGTTGGAATGACCCGGGCTCGTCGAGAGCTCTACCTTACTTACGCGACGGGGCGGAGTTTATACGGCGGGCGCTCGCATAATATACCAAGCCGCTTTTTGGCCGATATAGAAGGCTCTAAGACATACACTACCTCTCAAGCTGACTTATTGGTTAGTGATAACGAGCCGCACTATGTTCCGGAGCTCAGCCAGGGCGATTTTATAAAGCACCGGTTGTTTGGCAGAGGTACGGTAGTTAATCTAGATGGGGAGCTGGCGACGGTTACCTTTGATAACCAAGGCACCAAGGTCATTAACATTGCCTTTGCTCCTTTAGAAAAACTCTAGATGCAACCTCCTAAAAGAAGCATAGTCAAAAGACATTATCAGGCGGCTCAATCAGCCGGTAAAGCTCGCCTTGTGAAGCGTCCCTGGCTGTTACCGTTTACCGGTGCGGTGCTGGGTTTGATACTAGTCGCCGGTATTGCCCTAACCCAAGCCGATAATCCTGATCTTCGACCGAGCGACTCACACGTGGTCTTTATTTATAGCGAGGGTGCTAGACAAACCGTTACCTCTAAAGCCCAGACCGTTGGGGAACTGGTTAGCCGGCTGAATCTGAATCTATCTCCTCAGGATGTGGTCGAACCATCGTCGGATACGCCAATTGTTGAGGATAACTTTCGTATTAATATCTACCGCGCCCGGCCGGTGACGGTCATTGACGGCGGAGTAAAAATGGTCACTTTAACCGCTCAGAAGAGCCCCAGGATGGTAGCCGCTCAAGCTGGTCTGACAGTTCATTCTGAAGATATCGCCAAGTTTGAACAGGGTAGCGTCTCCGAGAACATCATCGGTGAAAAGGTGGTAGTAGCTCGGGCTACGCCTATTCTTTTAAACCTTTACGGCGCCCAACTAACAGCCTATACCCAGGCCAAAACAGTTGCTGGACTGCTAGCTGAAAAGAATATCAAGTTAAACGATGGGGAAAGTGTTCTGCCGGATCCCAACACCCCCATCGCGCCGCAAATGCAGATCTTTGTCTTACGGGAAGGCGCTAAGGTTGAAACTGTAGAGGAAGTCATACCCATTCCGGTCCAAACCGTTGAGGATAAATCGCTTAGCTTGGGAGCAACTGCCGTGCGCCAAACCGGCTCCGTGGGCCGTAAGGTTGTTACTTATATTGTCTTTGAAGACCTTTCCCGGCCACGTCAGCTAATCCAAGAAGTAATTGTGCAATCCGCTGTTCCAAAAATCCTGGCCGTAGGAGCGGCTCGTTTCTCTGATACTCTGGAGAGCTGGCTTTACAAACTGCGGATGTGCGAATCTCATGGTAACTATCAGGCTAACACCGGGAATGGTTATTACGGCGCCTACCAGTTTTCAGCCTCTACCTGGAATAGCCTGCACACCGAATACGCTAATGCTCATCTGGCCCCGCCGTCAGTCCAGGACAGAGCGGTAATTACCAATACTTTGCGCTCCTCCGGCGGGCTAGCCACCCAGCACCCCGGCTGCTATAAGAAGCTTGGCTTGAGCAAGTTCCCGCCATCCAATAATTAGCATGAAGAGCACTATGTTTCGACCAAAGAAATCCCTCGGCCAGCACTGGCTTAATGATGAGCCGACGCTTAGTTACATTGCCAGGACCGCCGTGGTTGACCCCAGAGACACCATATTGGAAATTGGCCCCGGACAGGGAAGTCTGACCAGCCATCTATTAAAGAGAGCCAAAAAGGTCGTGGCTGTTGAAAAAGATCGCGAGCTGGCGGGTTACCTTACTAAAATCGAGTCCTGGAAAGAAAAGCTTGAGGTGGTGCCGGGTGATATTTTGGAGTTTGATCTTGGTAAGATGCCCCAAGACTACAAGGTAGTTGCCAACATTCCCTATTACCTGACCGGCCAGTTGCTTAGGAAACTGACTGGTGCGCAGAATCCACCACTGGCTATGACATTGCTTTTGCAAAAAGAGGTTGCTCAGCGCCTGGCTGCTGGTCCGGGTAAAATGAGTATCATTGCCGTCAGCGTCCAACTAAGGTACACCGTGGAACAGGGTAGAGTGATTCCCGCTAAACTTTTCAGCCCGCCGCCCAAGGTGGATTCTCAGGTGGTTATGCTTAAACGGCGTCAGGAACCATTGTTTGCCGATATTGATGAGCAGAAGTTTTTTCAAGTTGTTAAGGCCGGCTTTAGCTCTCCTCGCAAGATGCTGCACAGCAATCTGTCTGGAGGGCTATCTATCAGTAAACAAGCGGCTGATAACCTGATGGCCGTTGCTGAGGTTGATGGGAAGCTTAGGGCCGAGGCTTTAAGCCTGGAGCAGTGGTATCGGCTGTATATCCAGTACCGCGCCACCAGCGACCTTCACTCTCTTATAAATACCCCAGCACCAAAAACTTGATGCTCCATAATCCGATTACCGACTACTTAAGCTCAGGTTTTGGTGCGGGGCAGGCTTGACTTGCTTGCCCCGTCAGAAATTACTTGACTAGTTAAGTAATTTCTTTACGGGGTTAAGTATTGGACTAAAAAATCTTAATGGTAAAATAGGTAATGCTAAATAAGGATCCTGCATGTTTAACAAAATAAAACTTCCATTAACTATCGCCTTGGTTGTCGTATTTGGAGCGCTTTCCGCTATGCCGGTTGTTGTCTCGGCGCATGGAGATGAAAATCAGTCCGACGACATCAAGCAGCACGCTGAGGAGAAAAAGAAGCAGTTCCAGAGCCAAGCTCAAGACAAAATAAAAAGTCTTAGGGACTCCGCTAAAAAGCGCAGCGCTGATGCCATTAAGAAGAACTGCGAGGCCCGCCAGAGCCGTATTGACGCTAAGATCAAGAGATTCACTGCCCGAGCTGATCACCACAAGGATAAGCTGGATAATTTCTACGGGCGCGTCAAGCAGTTTCACGATGACCGCCAGCTTAACACTCCCAACTATGAATCACTCATAGCGGCTGTTGACAGTAAAAAAACCGACGCCGAAGCAGCTATTGCCGCACTGGGCTCGCTAGTGATAACCGTTGACTGCTCTGATCCCAATATCGCCGACGATTTAGTAGCTTTTAAAGAGGCTGTCTCCGATGTCCGGGACTCTCTTAAGGCCTACCGCAGCGCGCTCAAGGAACTATTAGTGGCCGTCAAGCAGTCAATTCCGTCAGAAACCGGGTTATAAGGAGGGTAACCAAGTATGAAATACTCACACAAATCCGAAGCTGGCCTTAGCCATATCCTACTGTTTGTTCTGATCATTGTTGTCGCCGGTTTGGTCGGGCTGGTAGGCTATCGGGTGATGAATAAGTCATCTGAAGACCAACAAGCTTCTAATGCGACTCCTTCCAGCGTCTCCGAAGTCGGGCCGATAACTTCTAAAGCCGAACTGGAAAGCGCCGAAGCTGAGGTAGACAGCGCTGATATTGATAGTGAGCTTAACCCCGCTGAGCTGGACGAAGACATAAACGACTTGCTTTAAAATTTTCGACCCCCTACTCCGATGGCTAAATACTTGACTAGTCAAGTATTTAGCTGATAGAGTTTAAGCATGAGCGCTAAAGATCCGTTCGAGAAAAATAAGTTCCCTCCCCTGCTCCACTTGACGTTTATTTTACAACAAGTGTCAGATGATTTATTGACTAAGAAGGTAGGTGTTGGTTTAAGCCAGACTCGTATCATGAGCGTTTTACACTCCTCAGTGCCCCGCTCTCAGCGACTGGTGGCCAGCAGACTAGGGCAGACCGAGGCTAACGTCAGCCGACAACTGCGAGACATGAAAAAGCACGGACTGGTAAGTATAGCTAAAAATAAGAAGGACGGCCGCCAAAAAGACGTTACCTTGACCTCTAAAGGCACCAAGACCTACCAGAACGCTGAAAAAATCCTCAAAACCCAGCAAAGCAACCTTCTGCGTCTGCTCAGCGGTAGCGAGGTCAAGGCCTTTGAGCGCGCTGCCCACAACCTCAACGTCCAGCATAACCTCGAGCACTAAAGTACTGTTGGCACAGATAAGTGTTTATGGTATAATTACTTAAACGGGGCTGAAATTAGCTCGACGGTTGAACTTTAACAAGCTTCTACGCGCAGGTCGGTTCGCACTGAACGTTATCCGGTGTAACAACAATAAACGCCAAAAACGTTTTGGCTTCTGCAAGTAACTTCCTTTTTGGTCGTTCACTCGCGACAGAAGCTGTCGTAGCCTAATTTATAAATAGGCTACCCGCCGGTATTCTGACATCAGATAGGGGTTTGCCGGTGTCATATTATCTGATTGCTTCTGCCAAGGTGGTCCGCCGCTGGCAGACCAAGACCAACGGACTTTAGTACGGTTTGCTTTTGATTGTTTTTAGGACCGTGCTTAAGAAATACCAAACGATCTAAACCTGTAGTGCGTAAGCGAGTTATCAATCGGACGTGGGGGCAGTACCCACCAGCTCCACCAAAAAACGCCGAACCCTTCATGGGTTGGGCTTTTTTTGTGCCTCTGATTGGTGGGGACTGCCCGAGAGGGCGAGAATGTC
>MGCX01000009.1 GCA_001788565.1 Candidatus Saccharibacteria bacterium RIFCSPHIGHO2_12_FULL_49_19
TCCAGAGCAACCAACAGAGGCCCAACCAGATAAACAAGCGGATTCATCAGCAGATTATGCTGATTATCAGCCACCGCAGAAGCAGCGCAAATTAAAGGTTAACTGGCGCAAGCTGGGTATGGTTGGTGGAGTCTTTGTAATACTGACTGTAATAGCAGGCGGGGTCTATTGGTTCGTTATCAAAAAAGAGCCAAACACTCAAACGACAGATACTAATCAAACCGAGCAAACCGGAGGCCAGCTGGCGCCGGCGGCTGACCAGATCACCACTAAAACCAAACACTACGTATCGCAAAACTTCCGGCTGGAATTTGATTATCCCGAGGACTGGACCGCCAGCGAGGACAATGCCGAAGCTATCACAGTACTTTCTACAGATCTAAAACTTAAGGATGCCGCCGGCAAGGACGTAGTTGGACAAGTCTACTTTAGAATCCGCTCCCACACCCAAAAGTTGGAAGGTTTTGATTCCGGCAATGCTACGGCTGTACGCAACTCCGAGAAAATATCGTATACAAAACCCACTGAAGTTCAGCGCGACTCCACCTACATAAGCTTCCTGCGTTACTCGACTAGCACTGAGGCTAACACACTGGACGCTGTATATATAACCGGCGACCTTGGCTATCAAAAGGATCAAGATGTCCCTAAGCTGGATATTGAAAAAGTCGACCCAATAATCAGTTTTGAGCTCTATCTTTGCCCCAACAGCGGATGCGAAGAGGTCAGCGGGGTCAGCGGAATTGGTGTCAGCACTTGGGATAATCCAAGCGTCTCCGGCCCACTAACCAACATGTTGAAGTCTTTGACTATAAACTAAGCCTGTTGGCAAAAGTCTGAATCCAGCCTATAGTTTCCATTGAAGTTAAATACTGCGATGGCAGACGAAAAAGAAAAAACTGAAAGTACTGAACCAACATCTGATTTTATTGGACCGCGTGAGCGGCTTAAGCCTGTTGAACCGGTAGAAGTTGAAGAAGCTAAAGCCCCTGAGCCCGAACCGGAACCAGAGCCCGAGCCCAGCGAACCGGTTGGTGCTACCCGTCGGCAAAGATTCCGCCGCTGGTACCTAATGCACAAAAAAATCTCCATACCGGCAACGATTTTAATACTCTTGCTGGCAATAATAGCTATTCCATTCACCCGCTACGCAGTAGCCGGTGTTTTTGTCAGCCGTGATATCCAAGTCCAGGTATTGGACTCCAAAACCAACGCGCCAGTCAGTGAAGCATCGGTGAGTGCCGGCGATACTAGTGGGGTTACTTCGGGCACCGGCTATGTAACTTTGCAGGACGTTGATGTTGGACCGGTCATAATTAAGATAGCTAAGAAGTACTACAAGGAAGGCGAGCTCAAGGTAACTGTCCCGGTAGTCATGTCGGCCAACTCCTTTAGCGCTAAGCTGGTCCCGACTGGACGGCAGGCCAAGATAGTGGTTGTTGATTATGCTAACCAAGAAGCTTTGGCCGATGTAGAGATTAAGATAGCGGATATTAAGGCTAAGACTGATAGATCCGGCTCCGCCGCAGTAGTCTTGCCGGTCGGTCCGCACGAACACTCAGCGGAGTTGGGCTTGGAGGGCTATAACACTACCAACGTGACGGTTATTGTTAGCGACACTGAGGTTAAACAGAACGACATTAAACTTACACCTGCTGGCAGAGTTTACTTTTTGAGTAACCGGTCCGGAGCCATTGATGTCATGAAAACAAATCTGGACGGCAGTGACCCTAAGGTGGTGCTAGCCGGCACCGGCTCGGAGCGTCCTAGCAGTACGACCTTAATAGCCTCCCCGGACTGGAAATATCTGGCTCTACTGGCTCGCCGCGATGGATCTAAAGACAAGGTTTACATCATCACGACCTCCGATGATAAACTGACCACCGCGGATGAAGGCAGCGCCGAGTTCGCACTGGAAGGCTGGGCCGGCGACAAATTGATTTATACGGTCTCACGTACCGACTTGAGCCCTTGGCAGACCGGCGCTGGCAAACTCAAAAGCTATAACGCCAGCACTGGAAAAGTCACCACTCTTGATCAAACCACCGGAAGCGGCAACGTCAACAGTAACGTTTATGAGTACTACAATTTTGTCTATCTATCGGGTGACAGCGTTATTTATGGAAAGGGCTGGGCCACTCAGAGCGAAGATGACGCCGATTTTACCGGTAAGCAAGAGACCCTATCCTCAATTTCGGCCAATGGACAAGATCATAAGGTGGTAGCTAGCTACGACACTGCGACTAAGAAAATGGATTTTGCGGCTCATGCCCCAAGTGCAATATATATCCTAATGACTACTCAGGATAGCGGAGCTGAAGAATTTTTTGATTATCAAGTTGGATCTCAGCCTAAAGCGGTGACCCTGACGATTGATGATTTTTATAAGAACTATCCAATCTACATCAGCTCACCAGATGGCAAAAGAACCTTATGGACCGAAGTCCATGATGGTAAAAATGTGGTCACTGTCGGTGACTCTAACGGCGCTAATGCTAAGGTAATAACCCAAAGCGATGATTATACTTCCTTCGGCTGGTTCGGCGATAAATACTTGCTGGTCAGCAAAGACAACAGCGAGCTGGGTATTACAGGTCTAAATAACACCCCAATTCAGACTATCACTAGCTATCAGGCTGACACTCTTTACGCTAAATTACGCTAGAAGTTGGCTCCAAAAATAGCGTAAGGGTTGTGCTACAATACCCCTGTAAGCATTACTCCCAAAAAAGAGAAACCAAAAATGTTAATTCATCTAACTCGCCGCAAGGCTATCATGCTGCTGCTGGCCTTTTGGGGCGGCCTTTTAGTTTTGGCTACTCAGCCGGTATTAGGTAACACCGGATTGATTGAGCCGGCTGACAGCGAAAAGACCACCTCGCTCTCCGAGCGTCTAAAGAAGCGTAAAGATGAGCTAAAACTTAGTCTTGGCGAATCAGCCAAACAGCGACTAGCCGGCAAATGTGCGGCGTCCCAAGCTGTAGTCAAAAAACTTAAAACCCGCGACGCGGCGGTTCGTGACAAGTACCACAGCGCCTATACCAAGATGATCGAGCGTCTGGAAATAGTTGCTACCAAGCTGGCCCAACAGGGCGTAAGTACCTCCGGGCTGGCTAATGCCCAGCAGTTACTCACCGATTCCGTTAATCAATATCTAAGCGATGCCGAAGCTTACCGGGCGGCGGTAGATGACTTAGCTAACATGGATTGCAAAGGTGATTTGGAAGGTTTCCAAGCGACATTGGTAACCGCCAGGTCACTGCGTGAAAAGTTAGCTTCCGATGCCGCTTTGATCAAGACCTCTCTTAAAGACGTAACTGCCGCTTTAGCTGGGATTAAAAATAGTCTGCAGGCGGCTGAGGCCGGCTCCGGGAGGACATACTAATGGATTTTCATAAAAAGCCGCTTAAGCCGAAAGAGGACAGTGATTTTACCAAGGCCGAACTGACAACCGAGTTGGCTAGTGTACCGGTTAAACAACAGGATGGGGAAGTACCGGCTCTTGCTAATGCGGATGACCCAGAGGGCAACCCAATCCAAGGAGCATCGGTTGACGACCTTGGATCAAGTGGCGAGGCCGAAATGGACAAGATTTTAGAAGTCGTTAATCAAAAGGTAAAGTCAACTACTTTGGAAGATAAGCCAAAAAGAAAGTGGTTTGCCTTCTTCAAAAGAAGGGTCCGCCCTGCTCCCAAGGAGGGTCCCCAGCCGCGCAAAAATAGGCCAGTGGTTGCTGTTAGCTTGGCGGTATTAGCCAGCTTGGCTCTTTCAGCGGCGGCTTACTTTGCCTTTTGGCAAAACGATACTCAAAAGCAGGCTGATTCTTCGTCGCTTGGCAGTCAGGACTTAACTGCGAATAGTTCAGTTGACGCGGCCGCGGTTGAACGCTTGAGTAGTGAGGTACAAGCTGAGGTAGACAGCTTAAGCGATAGTCAGGATTTTGACCCCGCTTCTTTGAGTGATTCCAGCTTAGGCCTCTGAGCCAAAGTTCTGGCGCAGCCACTCGTCCAGGCTGTCACCTCCACCACCGCTTAGAGCCAGCACCAGATCCCCATTACTTAAGTGTTGTTTTATAGCTTCTTGCAAGCGGCCATCAAGCGCAGCCGGCTGGGCAATTGACTGCAGTTGAGGGCTTAGTGATTTGATAAGTTCGCCTGGTGTCAGGATCGCCTGGTCAGGATCTTCGCGGGCCAAATAGCTCGGTACCCAGTAGATCTTGGAGGCTCCATCGAAGATACTATGGTGCTGGTCGCGGGTGTAGTGCATCCGCCGATTGGTCAGCGGTTCATAAATAACGGCGACTTTTTGTCCAGTAGAGTGGGTAGTCTCTAAAGCTACATTCATAGCCCCCATAATTTTTTCAGGCGTATGCGCATAGTCGGTGTAAAGGTTGTCGGTTATTTTTTCAAAGCGCCGGCTGACTCCGGGGAAATCACTCAGTCTGGTTAGTAACTGGGGCAGCGGTTGCTTGGTAATTATGTGCAGAGCCTGCGCCACCAGGTAAGCATCACGCCGATTAAAGAGCCCCACTAACCCTACTTTGCTAATTTGAGGATCTGCCTCATCCAAGACTAAGCAGCTATCGCCGGGACTAAGACCAAGTTGGTCGGCGTCTTTTTGCCAAAGTACTTTGTGCTGACTTTGGCTTAGAAATTGTCTGAAGGCATCATTGTAATCCTCTTTCGTGGGATAAATCTCATGGTGATCCCAAGCTAGTCCAGTGATCATTGACATAAATGGATGAAAAGCCAAAAAGTTCCGGTCGAACTCATCACCCTCGTAAATAAAGTACTGGCTGGCCGGATCAAACACACCCATTTCGCCAAAGGAAATCTTGGCTCCAACAGAATAACTGACGGGTACTCCCAACTGCTTGAACAGCCAGACAGTCATTGAAGTAGTAGTAGTTTTGCCGTGAGTACCAGCGGTGGCGACTAATTTTAAGTTCTTCTCAGTGAAAATTTGACTCAAAAACTTGTCCCTTTTGGTCATCTTTATTCCCTGTTGTTGGCAGAAAGCAAATTCTGGGTGGTCAGGATACTCTCTTTCAACAGCCGAGCTGTAAACAAACCAGTCAATTGGCTTGTTTTGGTGCGCCCGCTTTATAAATTCATCGCTTATACCGATGCCGATATCAGTAACTCCCCGATCTTTCAGAAGTTTTAGATAAGGACTGCTATCTGTTTTATCAGATCCGCTAACATCGTAGCCGGCATCTTTGGCTATCAAGGCCAGTGGACTAATTGCACCGCCCCCGATGTAGGAAAAATAGACATGCATACAATTAGCTTATAGCCGTTAGTTGGCAGCGTCTAGTATGCTTGATAGTAGAGGGTGAGGATCTTATGATACGGGACAAGTTGTCACAGTTTCGAAAAGTACCTTATGGGGTGTTTTTAGTCCTGTTTGTAATCAGCCTGGTACTTTCCATATACGCGCTTAGGCAGAACAACCAGCAGATGCTTCAGCTACGGGCTGCTGTTTATGAAGCCGATAAGGGTGGTGGGAATGTCGAGAAAGCCTTAGCTGACCTGCGTAGTTACGTACATGGTCACATGAACACCAGTCTCTCCAGTGGAGGTAACTCTATCAAGCCGCCGATTCAGCTCAAATATACCTACGAACGGCTTGTTACAGCCCAGCAGGCCGAGGTCAATGCCGCTAACTCCCAGCTATACACTGAAGCTCAAAACTATTGCCAGGCTCAGAATCCCTCTAGCTTCTCCGGCGGACCCAGAGTGCCCTGCATTGAGGAGTACATTGCCACCTACGGTATCCAAGCAGGTGAGATAAATATACCGGCCAGTTTATACAAATTTGATTTCGTCAGCCCAACTTGGTCGCCGGAGCTGGCCGGCTGGAGCTTGATGGTCACAGCGGTATTGTTTTTGGTGTTTGCCGCTAGCTTCGTTGCGGATAGGGCCGTAAGTTTGCGGCTAAAGAAGAGGCAGCTTTAAGTTACGGATTAGAGCCAGAGGGCTGGTCGGTCCCGGAAGACTGCTGCGTATTGGAACCACTAGAACTGCTGTCCCCGCTTTGATTGGCGGCATCAGGGTTTTTCTTATATTCCTTTATTTTGGTCACCACCTGGCTGGAGTCTTTAAGGTTTTCCCAGAACGTAACTTGCTCGCGGTTGATAACCATTTCATCTTCCGGAGAGTGCAGTTCGCTGGTGCCAAGCTTGCGCAGAGTGTAGTTTTGGTTAGTGGTGTTGGTACTGGCTTGGGTTTGGGAGGGGGTTTCAATATAGAAGACGTCCTTAAGAACGATGAACTTATTATTAAGATCGGTGATTTTTCCAAAGTAAACCTGGTTGTTAGTGAGAAAGACGGCTTGATAGCGATCCCCAACGACATAGCTCGATTCGGCGTTTTTGTAGTTGCCGGTGGCCAGCCAGAGCGCCAGCGCGGCGATGATTAGCGCGCTGCCAACTATGACAATGAAAAGTTCGAAACGAACCGTTCTGGCTACCCAGTCAATGCGTTTTTTAGGTTTGCCGACAGGCTGCACGCTGTGAGTGGCTGGTTGATGATGCTCCGGAGCGGGCGCTCTTGTGCCTCTAGATAGAAAGTCCATAAATTTTTACACCTTTATTCTTTTCAATACCCTCTCATCTTATCGCATAAGCGTTTTGGGGTGCAAGCAGGGGCACACTTATTAAGAGGTGTTGTTTGAAATACTCAGAGGAGTTGATAAAGCATAACTAATTTGGCTCACCGGCGGATTAACAGAGGTAAAAATTGACTGTTACCTCAGTTACGCCTTTTTTGCGCTAAGACAACTTGCCCCCAAGGGGTTGACAACTGAAAACACCTCAGGTTATGTTAGGGGTACTATTAACTAGTAACGGAGAGAGGGATATAAGCAATGGCTTATAAGCACACTAACAGTAAGGGTGTTACATACTATCTAAACTCAAAGACCGTCACCTTGCGTGGTGGCAAAAAACAGACCATTTATTACTTTTCTAAGGATGACCGCAAGGAAACCGGTACTGATCTGCCCAGCGACCGGACCGTCAACGAGAATCCGCGCAACGGCTTTCTGACATTGAAGCGCAAAAAGTAAATATTTAAACTAAAAAGCGAAATATCCGGCCGGGAAACCGACCGGATATTTTTATTCGTCGCTTATACTATATCCAGGATGATAACCGTTATGCCTCACCAAACGGCTGATTTACCGTTTACCAATTCACATTTACCAATTAGGTATCACTTATCATTTACCAGATTGTCTGATACTTGGTTAATGGCCAATAATTTGGCTAATGGAAAATGGCTAATGGTTAATGCCACCGAGGGAGGCGTATGGTAAATCGTTGGCTTAGTCGCGCTAATCAGCGCATATCGCTTCGTAGCGCCGCGACCTTACTGGTGGTCGCAACGCTGTTCGGTCAAATCTTGGGCTTCATGCGCTATCAGATCATCAACGCTAACTTCCCGGCTACCGGGCCGGAAAGTACTGATGTCTATTTCGCGGCTTTCAAAATTCCCGACCTCTTTTTCTACACCATCTCTGCTGGGGTTTTTGGCGTAGCCTTTATGCCTTTTTTAGCCGACCGGCTGGCTAAGGGAGACCGGCGGTCAGTCTGGGAGCTAACATCGTCACTTCTCAACTTTGTGGGGATAATTATGCTCGCCGTCGGGGCGTTCTTATTTATTTTCGCCGAGCAATTGATTGAATTGGTAATTAGCAACAACTTGAGTCCCGAGCACCTGCAAAACGCCACGGCCATTATGCGCTATGCGGCGCTTAGCCCTCTGCTGTTTACCATTTCCGGGATTTTAACGAGTTTGCAGCAGACTTTTGGGCGTTTTTTCTTTTTTGCCATGGCGCCAATCGTTTATAACCTGTCGATTATCTTGAGTGTTTTTATCTTCAAGGACAACATCGGCATTGAGGGGTTGGGTATTGGCGCCTTAGCCGGTGCGGCCTGTCAGCTGTTGATTGTGCTCCTGGGTCTGGTGGGGCTGGGTTTTCGTTACTGGCCAAGAATTAAATTTAACTCCGACTTTCGACAAATTCTGCGCAATCTCCCGCCGAGGGCAGTGGACCAGGGCATCGACTCCATCAACTCGATTTATGAGACTAACCGGGCCCGTACGCTAGGTGTCGGCAACATCAGCTACTACGAGAATGCCTTTGCCTTGCATACGGCACCAACCTTGCTGGTGGGAACAGCTATTTCCACGGCCGCCTTCCCGCGTCTCAATGACCGCTTGGCTCAGGGCCGCCCCGACCTATTCCGCCGCGACTTTGTGATGATTTTTAAGGTTATTTTGTGGATCATTTTGCCAATGGTGGTTATCGGCTTTTTCGCCCGTGGTTATCTGGCGCGTCTGATATTTAAACGTGATGCTCCGGAAATTGCTCTTATCTTCGGTTTTTTAGCCGGAGCCATCTTATTTAGAACGCTGTATACGATTGTTTCCAGATGGTTTTACTCGCATAAAGATACCCGGACGCCGTTATACGTTTCGCTGTTTGCCATTGCTTTGAACATCTTCTTGGCCTACACGCTGTCTAAGCCAACATCCTATGGAATTGCGGGGCTGGCTATCTCCCAGTCGGTTGTAGCCACTGCCGAGGTTTTTTTACTGATGCTAGTCATTTCGTGGCGCGACCACCATGTCTTTAACCGCGATTTCTGGAGTGGGATTATCAAACTGCTCTCAGTTACCGGATTTACCATCCTTACTTGCTATACGATGATCTCGTTTTTCCCGCTGACCCTAACTGACCGCGGATTTATAACACTAGGCACTAAGCTTTTGTTAATCGTCATACCGACTGTTACGGTTCATATCACCATGTCCTACTTCCTTGGCTTGGAAGAAGTCAGGCCGGTGGTTAATAAAATCCGCAA
>MGCX01000010.1 GCA_001788565.1 Candidatus Saccharibacteria bacterium RIFCSPHIGHO2_12_FULL_49_19
ACCAGTGGCTGTTCATACTGGCTGATCTGATAACCCTTGGGCAGATCCGGATAAAAGTAATGCTTGCGGTCAAACTTAGAAAACTTCTGAATATCGCCGTTGAGTGCAAAGCCAGCCATAACTGCCAGTTCAACGGCCTTTTCATTCAGTACCGGTAAAGCTCCCGGCATCCCGACATCGATATGGCTAATTAGGGTGTTGGGGGCAGCTTTCCGGGCATCATTACCGACGGCTGAAAAAAGCTTGGTCTTGGTTTTAAGCTGAACATGGGTCTCCACGCCAATCGAGGGTAAATATTTGCTACTCATCTTTTCCCTCGATTGACAATGTTCAATAGACAATATTCAATGGACAATGAATAGTTAATGAAGCAATGATTCAATGGGTTGCTATTGCTGCATTGAGCATTAGTACATTCATTGAGCCTTGAGCATTGATAATTGAGCATTTCTTATAGCGCTCCTAAATCACGCAGGCCGCACTTGAATCCGGCTAGAGCATTTTGGGCCTCACGTTTTTTTAAGCGTACGGTAGGTTCGTGCACCAGCCGGTTGCGCAGCTTGTGGGCGTACCACACGGCATCGTTATCTGATATCAGCCGCTGGGCAGCTACCAAACGCTCTCCCATAGTTTTACCTCTAAAGCCATATTTTTTGAGAGCTTCGTCCAGCAGCTTGTCAGCGTCAATAATTGCCAGCACCATACCTTCTGGAGTTTTGACACCGGCAAGTATTTCCGCCCATCTTGCTCGGAAGTACTCTTGATTGAGCCTTTTGGGCAAACGACGACTTAAGGCGCCAACTGCCACCAACATAACGACAGCGAAGATGATGGCGGCAATTAGAAAAATAGTTGTGCTGTTCACAACAGTTCCTCACATGCTTTGGTAATTTCAAGCAGTTTACGGTCACCCTTCATCGGCCCGATAAGCTGGAGTCCGACGGGCAGCTCAGAGCTCAAACCAGCGGGTATGCTTATAGCTGGATTACCGCTCATATTGGCGGCGACCGTCATAATGTCCGACAAGTACATGCTCAAGGGGTCATTGACCTTTTCACCGATTTTAAAGGCTGTCGTCGGAGAAGTTGGGCCAACAAGAACATCATACTTCTCAAAGGCATCGGCGAACTCGGAAATTATTTTAGTACGGACCGTCTGGGCTTTTTTGTAATAAGCGTCGTAGTAGCCACTGGAAAGTACATAAGTGCCAATCATTATGCGCCGCTTGGCTTCCGCTCCGAATCCTTTTTCTCGGCTTAGCTCGTAGCTGGAAAGCAGGTCTGTGGCCGACTGCTCGCTATACCCATAGCGCTGACCATCATAGCGCGCCAAGTTACTGCTCACTTCTGCCGGGCAAACGATGTAGTAAACAGCTAACGCTAGGGGCAGACTGGGAAGGCTGACCTCAGAAATTTCGGCTCCGGCACTTTTAAGCTTATTTACCGCACCATCGATAACCTGCTTGACTCCGAGCTCCAGGCCTTCGGCCATATATTCACGTATGATTCCAATCTTGGCCGCATTCAGCTGATAGCTGCTGGTGGATAGCTGATAGCCCTTCGAATCTTTTTCTATAGTTGTTGAGTCTAGCTCGTCACGACCGGCTATGATATCGAGTATGGCCGCTGTGTCGTCGAGATTCCTGGTTATCGGACCAATCACGTCAGTACTGGAAGCCATGGCAATCACCCCGCTGCGGCTCACTAAGCCATAGGTGGGCTTATAGCCAACTACTCCGCAAAAACCGGCTGGCTGGCGGATCGAACCACCGGTATCGGTACCTAGGGCAAATGGAACAATATCTAATGCTACAGCCGCGGCTGAGCCGCCGGAGCTGCCCCCCGGTACTCTGGTTTTGTCATGGGGGTTCTTAGTGACGAAAAAGTCACTGTTTTCAGTGCTGGAGCCATGCGCGAAAGCATCGAGGTTTGACTTGGCTATTAAGATTGCGCCCTCGGCCTCCAATCGCTCAATCGCCGTAGCCTGATAAGGAGCTTCAAATGGTTTCAAGATATTACTGGATGCGGTGGTCTTGGCTCCATACGCTAAAAAGTTGTCTTTAGCAATAAACGGCACTCCAGCCAAACGGCCAGCTTCCCCACCTTGGGCAACCAGCGCATCCGACTTCGAAGCTCTTTCTCTAGCCCTTTCAGCTGTTATCTCAATAACTGTTTGATACTCTTGCTTAGCTTCCAGATTCTTTAGGGCAGTCTCAACCAAGTCAGAAGCCTTTAGCTTCCCCGACTTCACTTGCTTGGCAATATCAGAAATAGCTGGCCAGTTGCTCACGGTATCTGTTAAATGACTCTTTTTACTTTGAACTGGTTGGCTTGAACAGCCGGAGCGTTTTTTAGAAGCTCCGCTGGCTTAGCCTGATACTCTTTTAGCTCGTCAGTACGGGTAATGTTCTTTAAACCGGTCACTTGATAGGTTGGTTCCAGCCCGCTGGTGTCAACTTTATCCAACTGTCTGACGTATTCCAAAATGACTGATAGCTCATTTGGCAAACGACTGATTTCTTCTTCTGTTAGTTTTAATCGTGCGAGTTGAGCCAGCTTTAAAAGCTCCTCGCGGGATATAACGCTCATTACTGCCCAGTATATCAGATGAGCGCGGTTGGATTACACTCCTAACTAACACCTTGGTTGAACGCTAAAAGATTGTAGTATCGGGATACCTCTCGGCTAGATCAGCTATCGGCACGTTTTGCTCAACTATTGAAATACTGTGCGATACTACTAGCTTTTTTTGACCGGGGATATAAACACCAAGGCCAACTCCCCAATCATTTCTACCTGCCCTCATGGCGATGATTGATTGGTCTGTCGATTCTAGATAACCCAAGTCAGTCTCACCGCTCGGTAAGACCCCAACACGGCTTTGTCCTTTATACGTCATAGCAGCCGCCAATTGACCCTGAGTCTCTTTTTTAATATCAAGTAGGGCGGTTCGTCCTGAGCCGACTACTACAACCTCTTTCTTAAGTCTCGGCATGATCATGGTCAGTGGTGAGGCCTCAGGGTCAGCCTCACCTACAGGTAGGTGAACAGGCCAATCTTCCTCATCGACGACCTCGCTGACACCTCTCCAGATCGTCTGACGGTATTGTGGAGAGTTACAGCCGGCAAAAAGCCATATCATAGCCTGTGCTATAGCATTAGGTCTTTGGACTTTTTCACCAAGGTCCATGGCCCAGTTAGGCGTGTCCGGTTTTCGTCTCGTCATTAAACCTACCTTACAACTTTTCTTTAATTTCAGATATTAAGTCACGGAGTTCGGCTGCTTTTTCAAACTCTAGGTTGGCGGCTGCCAAATCCATCTGTGAAGTCAAATCCTTAATCAGGAAACCATACTCGTCCTTTGGTATTTTCTTGAGGTTCAGCTTAGGTTTCTTCTCAGCTACAGTCCGGGGCAGCATCTCGCCCACCGCGCGTTTAATACTCTCTGGCTTGATATTATGTTGCTTATTATAGGATTGCTGAATACCACGTCGGCGCTTAGTTTCGGAGGTGGCCCGCTGCATACTGCCGGTTAGTCCATCGGCATACATGATTACATGGCCTTCAATGTGCCGGGAGGCCCGTCCGATTGTCTGAATCAGCGACTGTTCGGACCGTAGGAAACCTTCTTTATCGGCATCCAGTATCGCCACCAACGATACTTCGGGAAGGTCTAAGCCCTCACGCAAGAGATTGATGCCCACTAAAACATCGTAGACGCCTAGCCTCAAGTCGCGTAGCAGATCGGTGCGCTCCAGAGTATCAATTTCACTATGGATATAGGCTACTTTAATGTTTAGATCCTTCAGATATTCGGCTAAGTCCTCGGCCATGCGTTTGGTCAAAGTGGTGACTAAAACACGGTGGCCCTTGTTGGTCGTGTCGCGGATTTCGGCGATCAAATCATCTATCTGACCTTTAACCGGTCGAACTTCTACCTTGGGATCGATTAGACCTGTCGGTCGGATAACCTGTTGGACTGGTTCAGGCGACCGGGTCAGCTCATATTCGGCCGGTGTAGCACTGACATAGACTACTTGGTTCACATGCCGCTCAAACTCTGAAAAAGTCAGCGGCCGGTTATCCAACGCACTTGGCAGCCGGAAGCCGTGTTCTACTAAGACTTCTTTGCGAGCTCGATCGCCATGGTACATTCCTCTAACTTGCGGAATGCTCATATGCGACTCGTCAATCAGCAACAGATAATCATCAGGGAAGTAATCCATGAGTGTAGCTGGTTGCTCACCGGCCTCGCGGTTGGTTAAATAGCGACTGTAGTTTTCAATCCCCTTCACAAAGCCGGTTTGTTCTAACATTTCCAGATCGAACTTAACTCTCTGCTCCAAGCGTTGAGCTTCCAGCAATTTGCCGTGTTTTTGAAAGAATGCCAGCCGCCCTTTGGTCTCTTCCCGGATCTTATCCAGAGCGTATAAGAGTTTCTGACGGGGCGTTACATAGTGGCTGCCGGGAAATATATTCAGTTTTCCGAGCAACTTTTCCACTTCACCGGTTAAGGGGTTAATGCGAGTAATTTTCTCAATCTCCTCGCCAAAAAAATCGATTCGATAGGCACTTTCCTCACCGGCTGGAAAAATATCTACCACATCACCACGAACCCGGAAATTCCCCCGCTCAAAAGCCATATCGTTACGCCGGTATTGAATATCGGTTAGCTGACGCAGTAGTTTGTCGCGAACCCGTTTTTCACCGGTCTTTAGTTTTATCGCCATATGCTCATAGTCATCCACTGAACCGATACCATATATACACGACACACTGGCTACAATAACTGCGTCGCGCCGGGACAGTAGACCGGCAGTAGCGGCGTGGCGCAGCCGGTCGATCTCTTCGTTGATGTCACTATCTTTTTCAATATAAGTATCAGTGCGCGGAAGATAGGCTTCCGGCTGATAATAATCAAAGTAGCTCACAAAATAATGGACGGCATTGTTCGGGAAAAATTGCCTAAATTCATTATAAAGTTGCGCCGCTAAGGTTTTGTTATGACTTAAGACTAAAGTTGGCTTCCCCGTGTTGGCAATCAAGTTAGCCATGGTGAAAGTCTTGCCGCTTCCGGTAACTCCCAACAGTACCTGATGCTTTTCACCACGAATCAGCCCGTCGGTCAGCTTGACTATAGCCGCCGGCTGGTCTCCTGTAGGTTTGTACTCACTAGATAGCTGAAACTTAGCCATCATCTAATTTTAGCAACCTGAGCCGATTTGTTCTAAGAGGAGTAGATGTCCCGGTAGGGCTGATGAATCTTATCAAGGAGGCTAGCCAGCTTAGCAATAAGTTCATCTGGCTGTTCTTCAAAGATGACTAGCTCCGGATCGGCATTGGGTAAGAGCTCCAATATTTTTTCGATCTGAGCGCTAATTCCCCCGGCACTCTCTAGTACACCAATAGGTGTGTGAGTCTCTGCCGCAATCGTAAATTCGTGTAAAGTACCTAAACGTCCGCCTATAGTCACCACCGCATCGGCAGCGTTAATAAGCAATGCATCTCGGCCGCCGTAGTGCAGACCGGTATATAAAACGGCATCATAATACTCCATCGGCAGATGGTACTTTAGGATGTGCTCAACCTTAGTTGCGGCCGGGCTTAAGCCCAGACTCATCTGCCCGCCGGCTTTTTTATAACCTATGGCGGCGTACTCCGGCAGCCCGGTGGTCGCTCCAGTAAGCAGGGTATACCCGGCTTTAGCTATCGACGCCCCCAGGGCTTGGGCAAGCTGGCGACCCTGCTGGACACTCTGGCCTCTGGCAGCTCCAGAGACACAAATCTGATACTTCCCACCCCTATGCTTCATCGGCTAATACTCCACCTTGGTCCTAGTAAACTGCTTAGTCTGACTTCAGGACCGTAGCTTTTCGGGGAAGCGGGCCGCGGCTGGTCGCCAGACACTTGATCATACACCAGCTGATTAACCCCCTCGTAGTAGAGATACCGACTGATCAGCTCATCATTTAGAGCCTGCCTAGCAGATAGGCTGGAGCGCTCGGCAAACTCTGAGGACCTGGCGTGATCGGTTGCAATATCAATAATATTTAGCGAGACGGTCCCGTGGCGCCCATTACCATATATCAAATATTCGTTTTGGGCCCACCAAATCAGAGCCGGATGCAGCCCAGCCAGTACTTGTCGCTGTGAGATTTCAAAAGAAGCCTGAGAGCTAATAAGAATTGGCTCTAGCAGGTCTGCGCCAAGCTGTTTAGCCGGTTGGTGGCAAAGGTGTCTCCAGACGCTTCGCCAAGTAATTGCCTGGCCGGTAAGCGTCAGAATCCCCGGCATCCGTTGCGGCCACTGTGCAGCGGCTATTTTAGGAAATTTGGTTTGCATATGATAGGGGGTTAGGCTAGCCGACCAGCTGTGCAATTCATCAAGAGCCTGCAAAGTAAGTGAGATAACTCCTAAAGTTGTCATCCGCTTAGCTAGCTGGTTGGGCCAAATTACTGCCAAGCCAACTTCCGGACGCGCTGTTACTAATGGTCGCTTGATATTAACTCCCGTCCAGAACCTGTCATCAAGGACCACAGTTCGAGGGGCTATCAGTTCGATATCCTGACTTCTTAAGTTAGCAATGGATCGGCTAATCGTCTTTTGCCAGCGTGACGACTCCATTAGCCAGGCGGCGGCGAATAGTAGTTGAGGATTTTCTCGTTTGAGCATTGATGCGATGGAGCGGTAACTGAGGTGCTTTTGTAGATGCCGAGGCGGGTGATCTCGAAGCAGTTTTTTGATAGCTGGTGGTGTTAAGCTCCAGATTTGACCTTGATAGTTTACGGCCTCTAGAGCCCGGCCGATCCGCAGGTAGCGGCTTTCCAGATCATCGTGTTCCTGCTCACCAAGAGCGGTGGCGAATACCTCACTAACGGACTGATAAGCTATCCGCATGGCTCGGTAGAGTTCCTCGGGACTAGTGTCCGAAGGATCCAGGCCTAGATCGGCAATCCTTGAACAGCAGGCGGCCGTTACTTCAGACGTTAATCTGGTATCTTCACTCGGGTAACCACTCAGATCTTCTAGGTGATTTATGAATTTATTAAACGAGGTTTGAGGCCAGTCAAGAGCATCAGCTAAAAAGTTTGACATCAGTGACTACCGTTAAGCCTTTCCGGATGGTAACCCGGAGGCGCACTCCGTAAATAGTGGTCAATCTCTCGCTCATCTAGTAGTCCTGCCTGAGCGCCGACTTTCTGGACCACGCTCATCGCGTTAATTGGCGCCCAGAGCAAAGCGGTCTGGATATCAGCGCCCTTGGCCAGGGCGGCGACAAAAGTTGAGGTAAAGGCGTCACCGGCCCCGGTGCGTTCATAGGGCGGTTTGGGATCGGGGTAAATCGGCATCTTCCAGCGGGTGCTGCCATCAGAGGCATAAGCCCCGGCGTGACCGTCACTTATTAACACAATTTTGGGGCCCAAGCTGTGCAGCTTATCGAACAGCTTAGGTAAGTTATCACGGTCAGTTTTAGTAATCTCAGCTGCCTCGTCACGGTTTACTGCTAAAACCTCGGCTCTTTCGTAGATTTTCTGGAGACGTTTAGTCCCGGCATCTATCTGGAACGTTCCCGGCTGGAAAGCCAGCTTGACAGGAGAGTTACCCTCCAGCCAAGCTGCTAGCTGATCGTGGTACTCAAGGGCATGCTCGGAAATCGAGCTGAAATAAATCCACCGTGGAATATCAATTACTCGAAAATGAGGCCAGTGGTAGTTGTACTGCTCGTGTTTGATCAAGATTGTTCGATCTTCCCTGTACCAGAGCACGTAATGATAGTTACTTTTTTTACCGGTGTTGATATGCACAAAGCGGGTATCAACCTTCGCAGCTTGTAGGGTTGTCAGTATTTCTCTGCCCCAATTATCAGCTCCGACGTTGGCGACCAGTCCGGAGCGTAGTCCTAGTTTGGCAATGGCCACCGAGGCGTTACCGCAGTTACCAACTGCTGGCACTACTTCGGTATGATCAAACGGTACTTTAGCTCCATAAACCATGCTTAACCGCGGCTCGTCGTCGGTTTTTTCCACCCTTGCCTGATCATCCAAAAGTTTTATAAAGGCATCGGTCACAACATCGCCAACACTCAGGACATCTAGAGGTTTTTCGGCCATAATACTTATGGCTTATTCTAGCACAGTTTTAGGGGTCGGTTTTCAAGTGTCCGGTTGCGCCTTACCGGCTGAGCTAAAGATGTCGATTTTGCTTTCTACGACTTTTTGGACTTCGGCAATAACATCGCCCATTAGCTTGACCACGGCGTACTCGGTCTTATTTTCAGCCAATTCACGCTCCAGGGTCCGGCGATATGCCACTCGAATATCACTGTTGATATTGACCTTGCTGACACCGATTTTTACGGCCTGCTCAAAATAGTGCGGTGGGGTACCGCTGCCGCCATGCAGGGAGATGTTACAATCTATAGCCTCGCGGATTTTAGCTAGGAGTTCCAGATTAAGGATTTTTGGCACTGGATACAGCCCGTGCAAGTTGCCGACCTGAGCAGCAAAAGTATCAATGCCGGTTTGCTTCACGAAATCGGCGGCCTCTTCCGGTTTGGTCATGGTCTTTTTGACCTGCTCGTAATCGATAGTCTCAGTGTGTAAGTTGGAGCTTCCCAAAAAGTAGCGCTCTTCGGCTTCCACCAATGCTCCGGTCAACTTGGCCGCTTCGACAACTTCCTTGGTACCGGCAATGATTTCATCGCGGGCGGCTTCATGTTTGGCTTGAGAAATATCTATATGGATGCACTCGTATCCGGCCTCAATACCGTCAATGGCTGCCTCCACTGTGGGACTGTGGTCCAGATTGATGTACATCTCCAGACCAAACTGAGCTTTATAGTTCTCCACCAGATCGCGGACGTTATCTAACCCAATAGCTTCAACCTCATTTTGGCTAACCTCGACGAGTACCGGCGCTTTCTTGGCATGAGCCGCTTTAGCGACCGCCAGCAGAGTTTCCTGGTTGTCTAAATTAAAAGCCCCGAGCGCAAAGTGCTCGGAGCGTGTCCGGGCAAAGGCCGCCCTGGCCAGCTCACAGTTTTTTCTAATTTGTCGGAGTGTCAGTGGCATTAGCTGGTTATCCTGTCCTTTGGTGCCGGTGATTCATTAACAGGTGGTGGGCGGCCATGGCGATGTGGTTATGGGTCAGCCCAAAATGTTTAAGAAGTTCTTCGGGTTTGCCTGATTCGCCAAAGCGGTCACGGACCCCCACCCGGACTAGTGGTGTCGGCAGCTGTTCAGATAAGAGCTCGGCGACTGCACCCCCTAATCCGCCGTTGATCTGGGCTTCCTCAGCTGTTACTACCAGCCGGGTTCGTGCTGCGCTATCCAAAATCATATCCGAATCCAGCGGCTTGATTGTTGGCGCATGGATTACCTCGGCGCGTATGTAATCCTTGGCTAGCATCTGTGCCGCCGCCATAGCCTGGTAGGTCATTGTGCCGGTTGAGACAATGGTGACATCGCTGCCCGGCCGAAAAATAAATGCCTTACCGATAGCAAAAGGTGTGTTGTCAGTAGTAATCACCGGTGTTGCTTCGCGGGTCAAGCGGATATAGTTGGGTCGCTCATCAGTAGCCATGGCCAAGGTAGCCTTAGCGGCTTCAACCGAATCAGCCGGCGCCAGCACAACCATATTTGGTAAGGCCCGCATTAGCGCTATGTCCTCAAGCATCTGATGAGTAGCTCCGTCAGCACCGACACTGATACCAGCATGGGAGCCGGCAATCTTCACCGGCTGATCATTTAGGCATATTGTGGTACGAATCTGCTCCCAGTTGCGACCCGGACTAAAGGCCGCGTAGGAGCTGACAAAAGGAATCTTACCCATCGCCGCCAGCCCTGAACCAACGGTCACCAGGTTCTGCTCAGCTACACCGACTTGGATGAAACGTTCCGGAAAGGCATCGGCGAAGAGATTCATCCTAGTTGATTCCGTTAAATCGGCACACAGTGCTACGACATTCTCATGACGTTTACCAGCTTCCAACAGCCCTTTGCCGAAACCCAGCCGGATATCCTCTTTATCTAACTCACCTCTGGCAAGATGCATCTCGGTCACTGGTGTTCACTCCTTATTTTTCCGCCAAGCGTACGCAGCTCTTTCAAGGCTTTGACAGCTTGTTCATGGTTAGGTGGAGCGCCATGCCAATGGAAGTCATACTCCATAAAATCAACGCCCTTCCCCGGAATGGTATGGGCAACAATGGCCACCGGGCGCTCGACTATGGCCTTAGCCATGGCACAGGCATCGATTACGGCTTCAATGTCGTTGCCGTCAATTTCCAGTACGTGCCAGCCAAAGCTTTCCCATTTAGCACTTAGGTCTTCGAGAGGCATCACGATTTCCGTCGGACCTTCGATTTGAATGTTATTGCGATCGATAATAGCTACCAGATTATTAAGCTTGTACTTAGAGGCCAGCATAGCCGCCTCCCAACTATTACCTTCATCCAGCTCACCGTCGCTCATTACTACATAAACCCAACGGTGCTGAGCTTTGTTCATTCGAAGTCCCAGCGCCATTCCGCAGGCTTGACTTAGGCCGCTGCCTAAGGGCCCGCTGGTTGTTTCCATGCCGGGCAAACGCAGCCGCTCCGGGTGACCTTGCAGGCGTGTGCCAAACTGACGTAGGCTGATAAGTTCTTTTTTATCGAAGTAGCCGGCGTGGGCCATCGTGGCGTAACGGACCGGCACACAGTGTCCACTGGACAAGACTAAAATATCCCGTTCATCCCAATCAGGATTACCGGGGTCATGCTTTAAGATCTTAAAATAAAGCGCTGTGAATATGTCGGCCAACCCTAACGGTCCGGCAGAGTGCCCACTGCCGGCATGTTCCAGCATCTTGATTACATCCATTCGGATATCGTTGGCGATTTTTTCCAGCTCGGCAGTTTTCAACTGTCTCGGAACTTTACCCATTACGCTTAAGATTATACCCAGATTGGTCTTCAGTTGGTAGCCAGCGTGTCGGTTGCAGTTTTGGCGAGGTGCCGGAGATTGTGGATAGTTTGAGCCGGGTCATCAGAGTTTTGGATAAAGCCCCCCACGTTTAAAACATCTACCCCGCCTTTTACCAGGGTCTGGATGTTACGATCATTAATACCTCCGTCCCAGCCGATTTCAAGACTAGCCTTAAGCTGCTTTAGATCCCGAACTTTATGAAGCAAGGTCAAGTCAGAGTGGCCACCATAACTGCCTAAGTTTCCCGAGAAAATCAAAACATGATCAATAAGCTCCAAAGCTGGTTGAATCTTTTCGGGTGGAGTAGCCGGCAGCAAGGCTACCCCCACTTTAACATCCGCCTGACGACAGAAATTGACTACTTGATTAAAGGAGCCTTTAGCTTCGGCGTGTACGATGATCAAGTTCGCAGGGTGGGCCAGAACCGTTTTTACAGCTGGTAGGGGGTCTTCAAACATCAGATGGAAATCGGCCCTTACACCTACCGGCCACCAGGCCTGTTCGGGCTTAACGGTCGGTGCCTGGGCAAATTTACCATCAGTTAAGTCGATCTGAATACGATCGGCCAGGCCGCCGACTCGCTCCATTTCTTCTTGGTAAATGTGCTCATCGGCCGCTAATATCGCCGGGCAAACAGCTGCCATTCTAGTCTTCTCCGCTATCAATCTTCTTAATCCGTCTCTGGTGTCTTTCTTCGTTTGAAAATGGTGTCTTTAGCCAAAGCTCAATTACCTGCTTCATTTCTTCCAGTGAAACGAAGCGAGCGGCTAAGCTAAGACCGTTGGAGTCATTATGCTGGCGGCTAAGTCGAACAATCTCATAAGGATCATGACTGACCCGTCCGCTGGCATCAACAACTTTCTTGGCGATTGAAGGACCGTAAAATACGGCGCAGCGCACCCCGCGCTGTCGGTTAGCGGCTATGGCCTCGCCTTGACCGCTGCCGCCCAGGATAATTATCCGCTCAACTTCCCCGCTAGCCAGTGCTGAGGCCGCTGGAATAACAAAATCAGGGTAGTCATCGTCCGGTTGAAAAATTGGTGGACCTAAATTCTGACACTCATGACCCACCTCTTCCAGCCAGGCCTGCAACACTCCAAGATGCTCATACCCGGCGTGATCACTGGCTAAGGCTATCTTCATTAATGACCCGTTAGCTAGAAGTGGCGGAACTTGGATTGGTCATGCTTTTTATTGTTATCATCAGACAGCTCTAGAGAATCCGGCTCCTTTTTATCATGATCTTCCTCTACGTAAGCGTGCTTCTTTTTGTGGCCTGGGTCATTCTCCCCTCTTTGAGGAGCTGCCAATAACTCCTCGCCGGAGTGGCCGGCTGTCAGAAGCGACTCTGCTTTTGATATATCCATCGGCTTATCGTCTTTAGGTGACGAACCGTCGATTATAGTGTAGGGCTTGGCGTCAGCCCCCACGCTTTCGGGTCGGGGCTCAGACTCTTTGGGCGTCGGAGCCGATTTTTCCTCATTGTCGACATCGGCGGCTAGGCCCGGCTGATCGTCGGCTCCGGGGGTATTGCCAGACTCTTTACCAGATTTATCGGTACTTGGCTTTTCCTTCTCAGAATCAGCAGTAGCCGCGCCTTCTAATCCTTTATGAGCACCTTTGGGACCGTTTTTGGTATCATTTTCGTCCTTCATTTCGTTCTGATCCGAAGCTAATAACTTTCCGACGTCCGCCGTCAGTTCTATCAAACGATTGGAATACCCCCATTCGTTGTCATACCAGCCCACGACCTTAACCAGGTCCCCACCGACTACCGCCGTCAATTTCAGATCGACAATCACCGAATGGCTGTTACCGATAAAATCACTGCTGACCAGCTCCTCCTCGGTCACATCGACAATACCTTGATAATAGGGGTCAGCGGCAGCTTTTTTTAAGACTTCATTAACTTCTTCAACCGTGGTATTGCGTCTGATAAGAACCGAAAAGTCACTAAGCGACACCACAGGTGTTGGTACCCGAATGCTCATCCCGCCAAACACCCCCTCTAGGGTGGGCAATGCTTTGGCCGCAGCAACAGAAGCACCAGTAGTCGTTGGCACGATATTGGTGGCGGCGTTGCGGGCCTCTCGGATATCTTTAGCCGGACCATCCAGCAGTACCTGGCTGGCGGTGTAGCTATGAATGGTTGTCATCATAGCTTTCTTAATACCAAAATTAGCCTCCAAGATAGCCATGATTGGTGTTATAGAGTTGGTGGTACAGGAAGCGTTGCTAATCACTTCGCCGGCTTGTTCAACTTTATCTTCGTTAACACCTAGGACTATGGTTTCAGCGCCCTCGCCTTTGGCCGGAGCGCTGATGATGACCTTTTTTGCACCAGCCTCGATGTGGGCCTTAGCTTTGGCTGGGTCGGTAAATAGACCAGTTGACTCAATTACTATATCTACCCCTAGGTCACGCCACGGCAGTTTGGTGGGGTCTTTCTCGGATAGGACTTTAATTTTCTGGCCATTGACAATGATATTTTGCTCATCCCAGTCAACGTCGTGTTGGTAAGCCCCGTAGTTGCTGTCGTGTTTGAGCAGATGAGCCAGGGTCTTGGTATCAGTCAGGTCGTTAACGGCCACGATTTCCAAATCGGGCCGCTCAAAGGCCACCTTAAAGGCATTGCGGCCGATACGACCGAACCCATTTATGGCGATTTTGGTTTTCATAGCCCACCTCGAGTCATAGTCTTTACCTAAATTGTAAGGTTTTATGACCGCGCATTCAACAGTTAAGTTACAGTAACCTTCTCAAACGGTCTATCGACTCTTGTAAGCCGTGTCCCCCAGGAGCCTTGGTTTGGACAAGAGTGAACCATCTAGCCCCGTCTATACCTTGGTCTTGGACCTCGCCGAGTTCCTCGCTGGCGGCAACAAAACCATATCGAAAATCGTGATGCCAATGATGCGGTTCTTTCTTTTTAGTGCTTGGATGGACCGGCCCGGTGATGATATGGATTGGTATGCGCTCGTCATCCGCTATATTTACCCGCCGGGCCAGTTTCACACCAGTCTCTTCGAATGCCTCGCGCTGAGCTGTTAGCCAAGGTCCGGCTTCGTGGCCGTCCCAGTGACCTCCCGGCTGCTGCCAGTTTCTTGAGTGTAGGTGATAAATAAATAATATCTTCTTTAAGTCAGGTGACAGGATAACAGCATCACCGGCGATATGCCCCCTAAAGTTGCGCCGGCTAGACAGTTTCTCACCATTTCTAATCTGATCAATTAGCAGTTCCAGTTTTGCTCTATCTTGCGGAAAAATACTAAGATACTTATCAACAACTTCAGCTAGCATTATCTTGGGCTTGCTTAGCTAACTCGGGAGCAACCTCTTTGACCGCCTCGGACAAGAGCTTGTGAACTTCATCAAAGACGACCGGACTTGTGGCTAATAGATCTGTATTATGAAAATCATAGTGGTCACTACCAATATTTGCCGCAGCCCCACCTGCTCCCTCTATCATTAAGGCTCGTGGGGCGTAGTCCCATTCTTTTCCCGGGCTTTTGTAGACCACCAGACCCTCTAGACTTCCCTCCAGTATCTCAAGGAAGTCACGGTGCACAGTTATGCCAGCAACCCTCGGTCGAAGTTTCTGATACATTACATAGCCTGCTGGTAAGCGCATGTTTACACTAAATTCTAACCAAGACCGATGCAGGGGTCGGTCGCTCAGCTTGACTACTTTCCCATTTTTGGTGGTGGGCATACCTCTTTCGGCGATGAACAGATCATCTGTAGTAAGCCGGTAAGCTAGTGCATAGACTGGCTGGTCATTGTCTATGAAAGTTAGTATGTTTCTTACCCCCGGTAAACCCCTCACCAAAGCTTCTGTACCATCTATAGGATCAATCAGCCAATAGCTTTTTGCGCTACCCTCCTTGCCATGTTCTTCTCCCCAAAAACCAACTTTCGAATCATATGCTGAAAGGACGTCTTTAAGCTTAAGTTCCAGCTCTTTATCTAGGTGCGTCACGATTGACTTATCACTCTTGGTCTCAAATTCTACCTTACCGTGATAGCGCAAAATTTCCGGCCTAACCTCTTGCAGTAGGTCCATGATAATCTTCTGCGCTCCCCTAAAATAATCAGAAGTAAAGGTCATTGCTGCTTAGCACGAGCAATCGAATCGGCAACGACTTTCTTGGCTTCCTCAGCACCACCCCAACCTTTGAATTCTACTTCCACACCCTGCCAGTTATTTTTCCAGTCCTTATAGTGCCTATAGAAGTGCTCGACTTGTTTTTTAAAATGCTCGAGACCGGACAAGTCCTCGGCCCAATCCATGGTGATGTCATCGGCCGGGACGCAAATCAATTTTTCATCACCACCATCTTCATCAATCATATAAAGAACCCCGATTGGCCGAGCAGGAACAACCACACCGTGAACAACGCTCTCATGAATGAGCAAGAGTGCATCCAGTGGGTCGCCATCTTCGCATAAAGTGCCGGGAACATAGCCATAGTCTGCCGGGCATCCCATGGTGGTGGCATTTACTCTATCGAGGGTCAGCCGCCCGGTATTCTTATCAAATTCGTACTTGTTCCGCCCACCACCTTTTTGGATCTCAATTATTAGATTAACTTTGTCGGGTGTGCCGGGCCCCACATCTTGGTATGCCACTTCCATCCTCTCCTTAACGCTTTGGTTTTATTGTACACTAACTTGGATGATAATTATCGGTCACCGCGGTGCTAAGGGTTTGGCTCCGGAGAACACCTTGGCCGCTGTAAAAACGGCTCTTAACCTCGGAGTCGACGAGATTGAAATTGATGTCCGGGTAACTAAGGATAGCGTCGTAATTCTCAACCACGATCCGTTCATACCCGGGCATCTAGGCCAGGAATTCTGGATAACCCATCACACCTACTCTGAGTTAAAGGAACACAAGCCTGATCTTGCTACGCTCGATGAAGTCATTAAGCTGGTCCGGCGCAAAAAAACGCTATTAGTCGAGGTAAAGCCCGACGTCAACATCGAACCGATAGTCAAATTAGTTAGACAGTATCTAAACAAAGGCTGGAAATCCAGCGATTTCTTGCTTGGTTCCTTCAGTAAAGAGACTCTGCTGGATCTCAATAGCTCGCTGCCTCAAGTTCAAAAAGTGGTCAATGAGCGGTGGTCCGGTATCCGAGCTGTCCGCAGAGCCCGAGCCATCGGGACTAAACGCTTGAGTATGAACCAGCAAGTTTTATGGTCCGGTTATATAAGAATGATGTCGCGCCGCGGATTTCAAATTTACGCTTACCCGCTTAACGACCCCGGCCGAGCGCGCAAATGGGCCGACAAGGGCTTATTCGGAACAATTACCGATTTCCCTGATCGTTTTACAAAAGGCCGTCACAAAATTTCAGAGTAGCTGCGCCGGTCGGTCTTCATTGATCGGCGGGGTAACTCCAGACGCTTTCGCGCCGGGATTTGATCCAAGTACTCACGGATGGTCAATGCCGCGGTAGCTCCCTCACCGACCGCACTGGCGATCTGCTCGGTAGCACCGGAACGGACATCTCCGGCGCAGAAGACTCCCAAAACGTTAGTACCAAGATCCGAATTAGTTTTCACAAAACCCCGCTCATCGAGTTCAACTCCACTGCCGTCCAAGAACTTAGTATTAGGACTTAAGCCCACGAAAACAAATACTCCGTCGGTTGGGAACTCGACCTTTTGACCGGTTGTTTTATCAGTGCCGATGACCTTGGTAACTTTGCCGTTTTCACCAACTATTTCATCCGTTGCGGTATTAAAGTGCACCGTTATTTTGTCAGTGTGTTTAGCTTTTAGTTCATCCTGTAGTACCTGGCTGGCCCGAAACTCCGGCCCGCGTACCAGCATGTCTATGTGGCTGGCAAATTTCGTTAAAAACATACCTTCCTGAACCGCGGAGTTGCCTCCACCGACCACCACCAGACGTTTGTCGCGGTAAAAGGCTCCGTCGCAAGTCGCGCAGTAGTGAACGCCTTTGGCGTAATACTCCATCTCTCCGGTAACACCGATTTTTTTATAGTCATTACCCGTGGCAATCAACACGGCCCGAGCTTCAATTTCACCGTCGTGAGTTTTTACCAACTTATTATCACCCTTGGAGCCAATTGATAATACTTCATCCAGTTCAATCTTGGCCCCAAAACGCTCGGCTTGGGCGCGCATCGCTTCGCTCAACTCCATCCCCGACACTCCCTTGGCAAAACCCGGGTAGTTATCAATCCAATCAGTGACTGCGGCCAACCCTCCGATGGCGCCTTTTTCAATCAGCAGTGTGTCGATGTCTTCACGTGACGCATAAAGCGCCGCCGAAAGCGCCGCTGGTCCGGCCCCAACAACAACAAGGTCGCGGACCTTGCTATCTTCCATTTGAATTTTTCCAATCCACAATCAACTATCTATTTTACATATATTCACCCCTAGCACCTAGCAACTGTTATTTTTGGCACCTCGGAAGCACCAAATGTGTTAAAACTAAACATATTTGGTGACCCGCACGTGCCACGAAATAATGGTTGCTAGATGTTAGGCGATAGCGGGGGCTAACTGGGAAAGGTTATACCCCACAACTACTTTTTTGGTGTCGTCTTGTTTAGTAATCACTGTAATAGGTACGGTCAGCGATCCGCTTAATGACAAGGCCTCGGCTTGTCGCTCGGGATGCTCCTCCAAGTTTACTATCTCGTAATTTAAACCCTTGCTGTCAAGATAGCGCTTGACCATCCCGCAATAAGAGCAAGTATTAGTAGTATAGATGGTGATGTTAGTAGCCACTTATGCACCCTCCTCATAGTTTGTTTTTATGTTTGCTTTGGTGACTAATGCTCAGTCTAGCCTAGTGCCATAGGTAGTGTCAAGACCGCTACATATTGTGTTTTTAACCCCAGAAATCCACAGCTCAATTATTACTGGGTGTTTATCAAGGTTACGTCAAAGACCAGTGGAGTGTTAGGCGGTATAGAATATTTATCACATTTGGTGGGATCGGTTTCACTGACTTTTTCACAGGAGCCGACCGGCCCGTAAGCCATCTCGGCCGGGATCATTAGGCGGCGAGTGCCACCGACTTTCATACCGGGAATACCCTTGGCCCAACCCTCAATAACTTGCCCTAAAGACAGCGTTATCGGTTCTCCGCCATCCAAAGAACTTTCAAATATTTCGCCGGTGGTGGCTAGGGCTCCAGTGTAATTAACGGTGATAGTCGATAGTGGATTAGCGGATGCTCCGTTACCTACTACCCCATCAGCACACTGTAGTCTGGTCACCCTGTCAACAGGTGTGAAGTTCGGCAATTTTGTCCCTGCCAACCCGCTTCCGGCTACCTGAAGTTCCACGATCTTAGAATCAGACGAACATTTGATGTTGGTAACGGTCTCATCCGGGGGATGGGTCGCTTGCCAAAAGCCCCATACTCCGACTCCTAAACCGGTAACCGCAAAAAGCACTGCCAGTGACAACCAGCCGATACGCTTAAGGGTTTTGCTCATAATCAGTTTACCTCCCTTGGCTAGTAGCCCGATTTTTTAATGTGAAGAAAACAATCATCAAAATGGTTACCAGCAAAATAGCTGGTCCGATTAGCATGCTTGAGCCAGCCAGCGCCAATGTAGTAGAAAGACCGGTAATAACCAACAGCCACAGACCAAAAATCCGGCGGCGGATTTTAAGACGGGCGTATTCAGCTCCCAAGTAGAAATAAGGAAAGACGGTAATCACCAACAGAGTTGAGGAAAGCAGCCCAAAGATGAGAGTAACCGTTAGCCCTTCCCAGAACGGGTCGGACAGATACAGCGGCACCATCGCCACGATAGCGGCGAAGCTTGTCGCCGCCAAAGGCCGGAACCTTTCCTGTAATGATATGGCCACGGCATCAATCGCACTATGACCCTCCCGCTGAGCACGGTTAGCGTAATCAGTCAGCAAAATCGTGTTCTTGATACTTAAGCCTAGTAGCGCAAAGAACGCCAACATAGTAAAGAAGCTAAAGGCGTTGTCGGTGACCCACAGCCCACCAGTGATGCCAAACAAGCTGAATGGTACGGCCAAGAAGATAAGTGCCGGTTGGAGTAGGGATCTGAACTGAACTACCATAAGGATGTAAATCGCTATCAGCAGTATCGGGAAAGCTATGACCATGGTATTGAACGAGTTCTGGAAATCTTCTTCAGTCCCGATGTCGAACTTAATGACCCCCGGCTTTAGACCGAATTGTGCCAACTTATCACTGTCGTACTCTTTAGTGACAGCATCTTCGCTCAGAGCGACCAGTGTCGATGTATCCTCACCGTCGAACTCGCCGGCCGAAACACTGATATATATCTTGCCGTCACGGCGGGTCAGAAAATCCGGGCTAGAAACAGTGACTGATTTTAGATGAGCCTTGGAACCATCTAGGCGCTTTAGTTCCACGGTTTCCAAAAACTTGCGTAAATCCTCAGCTAGCGTAAAGCCAGTTGTCCGATCTTCGGTTTCCACACGCACCGTGAAGGCCGCAGTCGGCGGGCCGACATCTATTTGGCCAACCTTGACTCGGGCTCCTTCAAAACCCTGGAAAGACCGCTCCAGTTCATCAGCCAGTTGGGGAGCGGTAATGTCACGCTCTTTAAAAGATGTAAGGTCAATGTACAGACTGGCCATCTGCTGGGTGCCGGTATTGTAATAGCTTGCTCTTTTAAAGTTAGAGCTGATTTCTTCACCAATGATCTGATCGGCCCGGTCGGCTACGCTTTGGACCTCGCCAATATCCATGCCGGAGTCAAATGTCAGCTGAGCCAGCATCTGGTCGCTGTCCTTAGTCGGGGCAAAAATATTGAACGGGATCTTCTGGAACATAAAAAGACCAGCTCCTATAAACACCAATCCGACAATTACCGCCGTCATCCCCAACCCGAACTGATGAACTCTGGAGTGTTTCATCCATAGTAATGGTCTAGCCAATGCTGTGGCAATGAAGCGCTCTAGGTGATGGGCCACTGATTCTTTCCTGTGACCCACTCCCATCTGACGTGGCCGTAGCAATAGATATTTAGCCAGCACCGGGATAAAGGTCAGAGCCACTATCAAGCTGACTAGCAGTGCCAGAATAACGGTCACCGGAATCGCTCTGATAAAGCCTCCCAGGATGCCGCCTACAAAAATTAATGGTGCAAAGCCAATAGTCGCGGTTAGAGTGGCAGCTACCATGACCCGGGCAATTTTTTTAGCGGCTTTCTCGATGGTTTGCCGGGCTCGCTGTGATCGCCGTCTCTCGGCGTCGATGGCTTCGACCATGATGATGGTGTCGTCAACGATCAGCGCCAAACACAGGATTAGTGAAAAGAGCGTAATAGTGTTAAGTGAGTAACCAATGGCCAGCAGCACCGCCAGCGTGGCTAAGATCACCGTCACCATGGAGCTAACTGTAATAATGGATGCCCGGATAGCTATCAGAATGGCGCTGACCACCAAAACTGCCAGCAGTCCTTCCAACAGGGAGCGCTGGAGACCATCGATCTGGTCACTGATTGCTGGCGCGTTGCTATAGCTGACCTGGGCTTCAAAATCTCCAAAGTCAGGTGAACTATTTAGTCTCTCTACTGCCGCTCGTACCTCTCTGTCCAGGGTCAGAACATCAAAGCCCTTTACACCTTGGATGCCAATCTCCACCGACTCGTAAAATACACTCTGATCTTGGTCGCGGAATCCAAAGCGATCGAACGTCTTTTGACTGACTTCCTCATGACCATTATCCGGATTAGTGCCGCGGACATACGGGTCGATCAGTTCAGCCAAACCAATAGACGGTGTACTGGGACTATCTTTGATAAAGGCGGCGGCTTCCTTGCCTTTTTCGGCTAGCTCGGTGGTGCTAACGTTACCACTTGTTGCGTAAAAAGCCACTAGCATATCGTCGCCGCGCTCGTTGATTTCCGGGCTTAAAGACTTAAACTCAGCCAGGGCTTCCTTAGGTAGCACCTCGGCATCCATTACGGTTTTTTCTACTGCGGCATTACCGGACTCGGAGGTAGTTCCCTCCTCATACTGGATAACGATATTAAAAAAGTTAGCGCCGGATTGAGAGTCAACAAACTTAACCCCATCTAGCTTGGTCACTATTTCGCTGACAGGTTTGGCGACGTCCTGGTCCACCTTGGCGGCATCATCAACTAGATAGGCGCCGCTGATGAAGCTGTAGCCAATGCTTACATCCGGAAAGCCCTCGCGCTTTAAAAACGTCGTATAGCTGGCGATCCCCAGCGTAAGGACAACCAGCCAAAGTGATAGCGTAAAGCGTGGGCGATCAAAGAAGAAGAGACTGATTCTAGCAAACAGCGGTAAGCGCTCACTACTGCCACGAGCTGATCTTTTTGATCTCCTCAACAACGACCCTCCCGAGTTTACGGTTATCTACTTTACTTAAGGCCAGTTTAGCATAGCGGGCTTTTAGGGTTAGACCCGGGCCGCCTTCAAGCGATTTTTAGCTTCCTTAGACAGCTGGTCTATAAGCTCATTTACTTCTGCGGTAGTAAGGGTGCGACCAGGATGCCATAATCTAATCCGCCAAGTGGTTTGTTTGTAAGACTTGTCTTTGGGACGCTGGAAAATATCTAGTGGGAAAATGTCAAAGCCGTAGCCATGCTTGGCGGAAGCTTTATCGAGTTGCTTCTTTAAAAACTCGAGTAAAGCGGCATATGTCAATTTGGTAGTTGAGCGCAAACACAGATCTTGATCCAAGCTCGGAAAACGATTGATCGACTGATAGCTAGGTGGTGAAGATAGGTTCACTAGCTTGTTGCTATGTAGAGCGAATCCGGCGCAATATCTTGGTAATTTTAGAGCGGAACTGACAGATTGTTTAAACTCGCCAACACGTCCGATCTTCTGCCCGTTGACTGTTATCAACGCTGTTCTATCCGAGTCATAGTAGGTAGCGGTCTTAGAGGTTTTTTGACGATCAATCGGCTCATAAAATACGCCGCCGATACCCAGTTCATCAAGTAAATAGTCACAGATCTTTCTAGCCGCAAAGTAGGGTGCCCCCGGCTTGGCATCTTTTGATGCCACAACCACTGCGATACGATCCAGTTCCTTCGGGAGGCCGTCACGGTCAGTGGCGCCCTTAAAGTGCTCCTTACCGATCTCGAATAAAGCGAACTCGCCGAAACCAGCTCGAATATTGGGTTGAACTTTCTCAAGTAGGCTGGGAATGATGCTTAGGCGATAGTATTGGAGGTCGGGGCTTAGTGCGTTTCGAATGTGGTAGGCATTTTTGGGATCCTGCCCCACTTTCTTAAGCAAAGACTCGTGTACGAAACTATAGGTTAGCACTTCGTTGGCGCCAGCTGAGGATAGGGTTCGGCGGACGCGCGATTTAAAGCTGATCGATGGATCTAACTTAGCCGGGGTCAAATCGCGCGGCGGCAGTTCTTGCGGCAAATGATCGTAGCCGTACAAGCGGCCTATTTCCTCGACGATATCTTCAGGGATCGCCAAATCGGTCCGCCAAAATGGCACGTTGCTGCTGAATTTAGATCCGGATGGCTTAGTTTCTACCTCGACGTTATTGAGCAAAGCGGCCATCTGAGCCGAAGATAACTTTAGACCCAAGCGCAGGTTGACAAAATCACTGCTGGTATTAATACGTTGCAACTGGGGCAGCTTACTTTTATCGTCAATCAGCGGCGAAGCTAAATTCCCACCCGCCAGCCGTAGGATATCTTCAGCGGCCTTAGTGATAACTGCCGGGTTTTGCAGCGGGCTCTGATTCTTAGTAAAGCGGGTGGCCGCATCAGTGAATAGACCATATTCCATAGCCGCATTGCGCACCGCGTTCATGTCGAAATTAGCACACTCCAGCACAATATTCTTGGTATCGTCATCAACCTCGGTACCCGCTCCACCCATTACACCCCCTAAGCCGACAGCTTTCACGGCATCAGCGATAATGATTGTGCCCTTGTGTAAGCTAAGGTTTTTTCCGCCCAAGACCGTCAAGCCTTCTCCCTCCTTGGGATATCGAATGACCAAGCTCCCGCCCGCCAATTTGTCATAGTCGTAAGCGTGGAGCGGTTGGCCGGTTTCATACATCACGAAATTGGTAAGGTCAACCACGTTATTTACGGGGCGTATGCCGACACGCATCAGATAAGATTGTAGCCATACCGGACTTGGTCCAACACTAACGTTGGCAATGCTTAGCGCACAGAATCTTGGAACTAGCCGGGGCAAATCGTTTTTTACCTGCAAGTTCAGTTGGGCAGTTGTGGACTGTGCATCAATTAGCTTGGGGTTTAGGTACCATGACGGCGAATGAAATGCAGTGTTTTGAATCCCGGAAATTTCACGGGCGATACCCAACATTCCAAAAAGGTCTGGCCGGTGGGTAAACATCTTATTTTCGATATCAATGATATGATCATCCAGTTTGTAGGCTTTGGTAAACGAGGTGCCGGGTATAATATCTTCATCTATTGCCAGTAGCCCACTATGATCGCCGCCAAAGCCTAGTTCTTTTGGACTGGCCAGCATACCGTGGCTCACCACTCCGCGGATCTCTTTAGCCTCAATAACTAGCGGCTCTTTATCAAATGTTGACGGCACCGTCACGCCGGGTGGTATCCAAGCTGTCAGCATGCCAATCTCAACATTAGGGGCTCCGCAAACTACCTGAGCATAGCCCTGGGTATCCCGAGAGACTTTTTTCACGACACCGCCGTCATCGATTTTACAGACTGTTAATTTATCGGAATTGGGATGCCTGTCAGAGGTTATCACCCGTGCTACAATAATCCCTTGGTAGCGCTTGCCAATATCAATCACTTCTTCGACGGCCCCCAGCTGAGCCCCAATTTTTTCAACCAGCTTATCTATTGGTAGCTCAATATCCGTGAACTGCTTGACCCAGTTAACGCTAACCTTCATCGAAATTGCCTCAAGAATTTTAGACTACCGCTGTGAAAGTGACGAATATCCTCGATGCCGTACTTCATCATTACCAAGCGGTCGATCCCACCGCCCCAGGCGAAACCGGTGTATCTAGCCGGGTCAATCTTGGCTTCAGCAAGAACATTGGGATGTATCATCCCGCAGCCCAGTATTTCCATCCAGCCCGTAAACTTACAGACAGCACATCCCTTTTTACGGCAAAAGGGGCAGCTCATCGCAAACTCAAAGCTGGGCTCGGTAAACGGAAAGTAAAAGGGCTGGGTTTTGACCTCTAGGGCCTGCTCATAGAACTCTTCCAAAAAAGTTTTCAAGGTGGCTATCAAGTGACCAGCATTGATTCCACGGTCCACATAAACCCCCTCCAGCTGATAGAAAGTGTGCTCGTGCGTAGCATCGACGTCTTCATTCCTAAAAACCCTTCCAGGGATAACGACCCGGATAGCCTTGCCGGCTTCCAACTCTTTCTTACCGGCTCGCAAGACCCGGTTTTGCATAGTTGAGGTATGGGCCGGAGCTAGATACCCCTCATCAGTCACAAAAGAATCATAGTCATCGCGAGCCGGATGTCCTTCGGGGAAATTTAGGCTTTTAAACATATGGTAATCATCGTCGAGTTCGGGGGACTCAACGGCTGTGAAACCCATGCGGGAGTAGATATTTAGAACAGTCTGTAACTCTATGCTTATTGGGTGACGGCTGCCCGACTTAGCTGGTAGTAAAGCTGGCGGTGGTGAGTTAATGTCAAATGGCGCGGTGACATCAATAGGGTTTAGCTCAACCCTTGGTTCCCTAGCCGCCCCTACCCAGCCTTCGACCTCCGCTTTCAGTTGGTTAACGTCCTTACCAAAACTGGCCCGTTGATCGGGGGGTATGATTTTCAAGCGCTTGTAAAGAGCGGTTAGCTCCGGTGCTCGCCGGATGGATGATTTATCATCGAGCTTGGCAAAGCGTGTTTTTAACTGCTTAGCGGCCCGTTGCACTTCCCCGTTTTTATAGGCCATAACTTGCTATAAGTATAGCAACCCGACTCCGGCGCGGCTACATATCTGATCACTGATATACTTTAGGGATATGACAGAGACAAACACACCGGATCTGTTGGAGATAGCCAAAAAAGTTCTCAAAAAGAATGACCGCGGCCAATGGACTGTTCCGGCCCCAGAGTTATACCCTCACCAGTGGTTATGGGATAGCTGTTTTATAGCCATTGGTCTACGTCATCTTGATATCGAACGATCCCAAACTGAGCTGACTAGCTTACTACGCGGCCAATGGAGCAATGGTATGCTGCCAAATATCATCTTCTCTAAAGATGCCCAGTATCATGAGGACCGTGAGCTATGGAGCAGCCGAGTTAATCCTTATTCCCCGGCCGACATCGCAACAAGTGGTATAACTCAGCCGCCAATGCTGGCCGAGGCGACCGTTCGGGTCGGTGAGAAACTTAAAATGCCGGATCGGCGCAGTTGGTACCAGCAGATGTATCCGGCGCTTTTGGAATACCACCAATGGCTTTATCGGGAACGTGATCCGCACAAGGAAGGACTAATTATTCTAGTGCACCCTTACGAGTCCGGGCTCGATAATTCTCCACCCTGGATCTCCGAGCTTCGTAAGCACAGTATGCCCAAATGGGTCAGACTATTCGAAAAACTGCATCTGGACTTTATCGTCAACTTTTTCCGCCGCGACACCCGTCATGTGCCGGCAGGCCAGCGCATTAGTAATGTCGAAGCACTAGCCTACTGGGCGGCGCTACGCCGTCTACGGCGTAAAGCATATAACTGGGAGGCTATTTTGAGTCGTTCTTTGTTCGCGGTGGAAGACCTGGCCTTTAACGCGATACTTATCAGGGCCAATCAGCTATTAACCCAGATTGCTAAAACTATTGGTGAAGAGTTGCCAGCGGAACTAACTAAAGCTATGGCTCGTTCCGAGAAAGCACTGGAACAGCTTTGGGATGAGGACGCCGGGCAATACTACACCCGCAGTTTCATCAGCCACAAACTGGTTCAGGATTCTACAGTGGCCTCTCTTTTACCCCTATATGCCGGCTGCGTCAGTCAGGAGCGGGCTAAGATGTTGCTGAACGCCCTGTATTCACCGAAAAAATTCGGACTTCGCTGGCCGGTCCCCAGCGTGCCAAAGGACTCCCCGTATTTCAATGAATTAAAATATTGGCAGGGTCCAACCTGGATAAATATCAATTGGCTGATTATTGACGGGTTGGAGCGTTACGGATTTACCGCCGAGGCTCAGATGCTTCGCGAGCGCACCTTAGAACTGCTCAGAAATAGTGGTATGAACGAATATTTCAGCCCGCTTTCCGGCTCACCCGCGGGCACCGAAAATTTTTCCTGGACCGCCGCTTTGGCGGTAGATCTCCTAAAAACCAGCTAGTCTTCAAGGTTGGGTTTGTCTAGCAACATCGGCTCGACGCCCGGTTTGGTGTCAGCGATTTTTACGATATCTTTGTCTATTTTACCGAGTTCCTTATACGTTGTGTTGTAGTGCCCAACCGTGGTTCCCAGGGAGTTGCCTAACCTTATCATGTGATTATTATGAGCTATTAGATGCTTACTGAGCTGCTCGATGTTCTTTCTAATTTTCTCGGTATCTTTTTGAATCTCAATAGATCGCAAACCTTGAACAATAGTCTGGAGCATGGCTGATAGAGTACTGGGTCCAACGATAGTCACTTTCTTCTCCGCCGCGGCGTACTGAATTAAGTCTCGACCGCTGACGCCGGCAGCACCTACCTTATTGGCTAACAGGTCATAGTAAATACCCTCCGATGGTATGAACATTAGCGCTTGATCAAGCGTGCCTTTACCCGGCTTGATATATTTGGCGGTTTCATCAATCCGTCGCTTCAAATCCTCTTTAAAAGCTCGCTCTAAGCCTGCCCGCTCTTCGGGTTTAGCTTCCACCAGCCGGTTGTAATTTTCCAAAGAGAATTTAGAGTCGATCGGGAGCAGTTTATCATCAAGCAAAATGACCGCATCAACGGTTACCCCTTCGCCCAGCTTGTACTGTAGCTTATAGCTGCCGGGCGGCAGGAGGTTTTTTAAAATCTGCTCCAGGTAGTATTCACCCAATACTCCGCGCTGCTTAGGATTTTGTAAAACATTTTGCAGACTTTTGAGCTCACCAGCGATATCGCCGACACTTTTGTTAGTGCGCTCTAGGTTGGTTAGTTGACGGGTAACCTCACGGACCATTTTGGTGCTTTCCGAAAACTGTGCTGCCATTTGTTTATTGCTTTGCCCCAGCTGTTCGGTCAACTGCTTTTGCAAACTGTCTTTGAGCTTCTCTACCGATTGATTCAGTTGGGCCATGTCGGCCTTAAGCAACATAGAAGCTTCGCCGCCGATAGATTTGGGACGCGTCAAAAACCACACCAGCGCCAAAAGTAGCGCCGTGCAAATAACTCCAAGAGCAATAACTGCCACCAGCATGTTTATATTGTACCCCTAGGAGGCACTAGTCAGCCAACCGGGTCACACCAAACATAAAGATGGCACCCAGGATGGTAAGTACCAACGTCAGCCGGGTTGATTTCTTGCTGTGGGCCTGGGGTAGGATATCGCTGGCGGCGATGTAAAGAATAAAGCCGGCAAAGAAACCTAGATAAATAGCCAAGGTTGTTCCCGGAAGAGTGAACAGAAAACTAGATAACACACCGACTATTGGAGCAAGCCCAACCAGTGCCAAAAATTTAAGCGTCCTGGATCGATCATTTTTGTGCAGCAGCATTAGATTTACACTGTTGAATCCATCGGCAAAGCGATGGCCAACCACCGCGATAGCTACTGCGATACCAACGGCCTCACTGACCTGAAAAGCAATCCCAATACTTAGCCCGTCCAAAAAGCTATGCCCCACTAGAGCCAGCGAGCTGACCATGCCGACTTGAGGGTGCGTGTGGATCAAGTAGTCCCGTTCATGGGAATGATGTATTAAGATATATCGCTCAATGGTGTGAAATAACAAAAACCCAACTGCAAAAGCGATCATCGGCCAGATAATATCAAGCGCATTGGCTCCGCTGATCTCAAAAATTTCCGGGAGCAAATCAAAAGCCACTAGACCGAGAAGGGCCCCGGCTGTGAAACCTAGTGTCAAATTGAGCTGGCGCTTTTCACCTAGTGCCAACAATCCGCCACCCACGGCTGCTGCGGCCGAAATAATAGCTAGGAGTATGGCTAGCATCTGTTAAATCCTAGTAAATATTGGCAAGAATTGCAAATTTGTCGCAATTTCTGCTAAAATTGAGACGTGCAGTACGAGACTTTAAAAGCAATACTCAAGAAGAACGGTTCATCACTTACCCATACCCGCCGTTATATTTTTGATCTTCTCTGGGGTCAGGGACCGCAAAGCATGGCCGTGCTGATATCCCGAGCCGGCGATAAAGTTGACCGGGCTACCATCTATCGAACGATCGAGCTATTTGAGCGGCTGGGTATAGTTACACGCATCAATGTTGGTTGGAAGTACCGGGTTGAGCTTTCTGACGTTTTCACTGACCATCATCATCACTTACACTGCACCAACTGCGGTAAAGTGATCGATCTGCCATCGAATCCAATGCTGGAAACCATGATTGATACTCTAAGCGCCAAAGCCGATTTTTCGCCCCGCGGTCACACCCTGGAAATCTTCGGGCTTTGCCCGGCCTGCAGTCGGGCCTAGCCCATACTCATCGCGTCTTTAGCGTCTACCTTTTTATTTTTAACTACCACCAAGACTACCACAAAAGCTAATAGGGCCAATCCCACTCCGACTTTCAAACCAGCCTGATAGCCGTCAACCTGCGCCGCCAGCTGTTGGGTTCCGGAGGCCACTTCAGTCCTAATGGTTGAGAAAGCCACCGCTGATAGAATCGCTAGGCCGATGGCTCCGCCAACCTGTTGGGAGGTATTAAGGACACCGGAAGCTAGTCCCGAGAAGTGCTTGGGCACGCCTGAGGTAGCCGCCAAGGTACCGGAAACGAAGGTCAAACCCATACCGCAAGCCGCAATGGCCAGCCCCGGAAAGACGTTATGCCAATAATCACCGCCGACTTCCATAGTTTGGTCAATAGTGAATAGCCCAATCGCCAGTACGAATGGTCCCAAGGCCAGCGGCGGTTTGTAGCCAATTTTTGCAACTAAGTTAGCTACGATACCGGAAATCACCGCGATTATGAAGGTAACCGGCAAAAAGCTGAGCCCGGTCTTTACCGGCGAATACCCCAATACTGTTTGTATATATAGGGTTAGAAAGAAGAACATCGAGAACATCGTGCAGGCGATTACCAAAAAGGCGGCATTTCCACCCGAGACATTGCGGTTTTTAAAGAGACTTAGTGACATCAATGGTTGCTTGACCCGGCCTTCGTTCCAGACAAAAAAAGCTACCAACAACAGGCCAGTGACGATAAATCCCCAGACTGTCGCTGAGTCCCAGCCCGAAACCGGAGCTCTGGATACTCCGTAGACAAAGGACATCAGACCGGTCGTGGCCAGCACCGCACCGGGGAGATCGAGCTTGAGTTTCTTATGCTCTTCACCAATGTGTTTAGGCAGCAAATAATAACCAATGCCCAATACAGCAATACCGACTGGAACGTTAACAAAGAAGTTCCAGCGCCAGTCAAGATACTGAGTCAATATCCCACCCAGCAGCACACCGGCTGCCGCTCCCCCGGAAGCAACCGCCGCCCAGACACCCATGGCAGCGTTTCGTTCTTTGCCTTCCTTGAACTCGGCTAGAACGATTGATAGCGCAGCTGGTGACATGAAGGCCGCGGCCAACCCCTGGAAAGCCCGGGCAATGATTAGCTGAGTATCAGTGGCCGCCAGACCGCAAAGTAGACTCATCAGAGTAAACAAAGCCACCCCGGCCAAGAAGATGTTACGACGGCCATAAAGATCCGAGGCTCGTCCGCCCAGTAGTAAGAAACCCCCGAAAGTCAAAGTATAAGCAGTTATCACCCACTGCAGATCATTGCCGGCAAAATGAAGATCTCTGGCGATCGAAGGAAGCGCCACGTTGACGATAGCGATGTCGAGTACCACCATAAACTGGGCTACGGCTAGAAGCGCCAAAATTGCCCACTTATTTTCTGAATGTTTAGCTATCGCTTTAACCACAAGCGTCTCCTTCCCCGAAATTACATGGGCCCGATTATACACAAGTTGCCCCCTGGGGCAAAACCCAACTATACTATTAGCTGATGGATCCTTTAACAAAAACCACTATTGACACTCTAGATAATCCGGGGAAACAAAAAGTCTTGGTACTGGGTGGCGGTTTTGGGGGAATTAAAGCAGCTCTAGAGCTAGCTGGGCGTTCCAAATTTGAGGTTACACTGATCTCCGATCAAACTAATTTCCGTTACTATCCGATGCTTTATCGTACTGCCACCGGCGGCAGTCGGGCAGCTTCTCAAATTCCGCTTCGGGAAATCTTTGGCGACAAAGAGATAAAGCTGGTTCACGACAGCGCCAAGACATTGGACCGAGCTAAAAAACAAGTAAAAGGAGCTTCCGATAAATCATATACTTACGATGTGCTGATCGTGGCGCTCGGCTCGGTAACCAATTACTTTGGAATTAAGGGACTTCGTGAACACGCCTTTGGTATCAAGTCTAACGAGGAAGCTCAAGAGCTTCGCGACCACCTCCATAAGCAGTTGCTTGACGAGAATAAGCCTGATCTCAACTATGTGGTAATCGGCGGCGGAGCAACCGGAGTTGAGCTGGCCGGAGTCTTGCCGGGCTACCTCAAGTACATCATGAAGCGGCACAACCTACCGAAAAGACCCTGCAATGTTGACATCGTGGAGGCTGAAAAACGCCTGATGCCTCGGATGGGCGAGAAGTACTCGGCTCGGATAGCCAAACGGCTGCAAAAGCTGGGTGTCAAACTTTATCTCGGCCAAAAGGTCTTAGCCGAGACTGCCAGCGAGCTTAAGCTAAGTGGGCGCATCCTGGAAAGCGAAACTGTTGTTTGGACTGCCGGCGTAATCACCAATCCATTCATCGCCGCCAATGGTTTTACACTCAGCGAACATGGTAAAGCAACTGTCGATGAGTATCTCCGTGCCGGGGAAGATATCTTTGTCATAGGCGATAACGCCGACAGCCAATATTCCGGCATGGCTCAAACGGCCCTATATGACGGAATCTACGTAGCCGGCTATTTAAAGAAACGGGCCGCCGGTAAAGAACCAAAAGCTTATGAGCCCAAACGACCGATTTACGTAACACCTGTCGGGCCGCAATGGGCGGCCGTTTCCTGGGGAAAAAGAGAGTTCTTTGGCTTTATCGGTTGGCTGATGCGACGCCTCGCGGATCTTCGGGCCTATCATGATTATCAGCCCTGGTGGAAGGCTTCTAAACATTGGATGGCCTTTACCGAGGGTGAGGAGAGCTGTCCGATCTGCAGCAAGAAGTAGAGAAGAGCTTACCAGCCTCCACCACCGCCTCCTCCGCCGCCGCCTCCGGCGCCTCCGCCGGAGAAGCCGCCGCCGCCGGAGCTGCTGGGCGAAGTGAAGGTTTGTGATGACGCTGATGAAAAACTATTCAGTGATGAGCCTATATAAGCAGCGTTAAAGGCGGTGACGTGCCCATCGTACCAACCCGGCGAGGATGAATAGATCCCCTCAAACTGTTTTCCCCACTGCTTTTCTAAACCAAACAACATGGCATAAGGCAGCAAGCTTTCAAACAACTTGACTCTCATTTTGGGACTATTCGGATCATAGGAACCATTTTTAATTTTTTCGGCGCCTTCCGGACTTTGACCAAATTTTAATCTGTCGGCTTCAGCTAGCTTAATATAGTCTTTTAAGCCCAGCAGGGCATCATGAGCCTCTACTCCGGCAGCAGATCGAGCCGGCATAAAGTAAGAGAAGATTAGCATTACCAAACCCGCTAAAAGAAGACCGATGCCCAGTGGGGCAATAAACGGCACGAACAGGCCGGCGAAACCGATGCCCAAAACCCCAGCCCCCCAATACACATAGCCGCGCTTCACTTTTTTGGGATCTTTAATAAAAAAACCTTGCTTGTGCATGCCGGCCGATAATTCATCTTCCAAGTCCTTCATCGCCTCAAAAACTGTGCGGCGCAGACTCGATGATTTTTTAATGTCGCTGATCTTAACCTTGGCTCCCGGCTCGGCAGCCGAGAAGATAGTTTCAACAACCTTTTTTTGCTCCTTGGAAAGACCGTCTGGCGCCTTGACCAGCTCCAGCTCATAATCGGTCTTGCCAAACAGACCCTTTTTAGGAATCTCGTGGATGTTGATATAACGAGCGATGGCCAGCTCTACTACGGCGGCGCTAAAGGCTTGATTGCGAAGCTTCTGAGATAGCAAAAAATCGCTAGTAAGGGTGTTGAAGTTCTTGGGCGGCTCATACTCGGCAATGATGACACCGCGGCCCTTCGGGTCATCGCCAAATTTACGCCATCGTTTAAACATGAACCAAGAGGCTGACAACGGAGGTATAGCCACTGCGATAGCTGAAGCAATGAAGACGGCCTTCTTAAGGAATGCCTCACGGGCAATTTCCGGACCCGGAACAAAGGTCCCCGGCTCAAAGGCCAGTACGAACGTCAAGGTTTCATAAGCCTGCAGTGGATCCAAAGCATTCACTGCTACCACAGTCTCGGAACCATCCTTCAACTTCTCAATAGTACAGCGATCCTCGCCAGTTTGAGAAAATACTCCTGCGTAACATCTCATTCCATCTTTAAGGGTTGATTCCAATGCCGATTGAACGTGAATGCGAGCGGTGACACTAGAAAATACTTGCTGCCACTGATCGCCGTTGACATCCCAATAAAATTCGTCATGGGTTGGGAAGTTACGTACCACATTTCGTAAGCTATACCTGATGACATAGGTTTGCTGGCCATGCGCATACACACCTGGGTCGCCTATTTTAAGTACCAAATTATCATTTTGCTCATAGGTAGTGTACTGGTGGGCTAAACCACTTTCGTTTTTGATGCTTTCAATTGTCATAGAGACAGTGTGATCGTTATAAGTCTGAGGTATGGCCCGTAAGATTCCGTGATTCTGATCGATATCGGGAAATTCGGCGGTAATTTTTTCTATAACATTGAGAATAGAGGTCTTCTGCTCATCACGGGATAAGAAATAGTCAGCCTCAAAACTTCTGATCTTAAAATCATTGACGCCCTGCGCTGACAGCTGGGCTGGAATCGCGCTCAAAATGACTAGTGCGAGCAAGCTAAAAACGATAAACTGCCTCAGCCATCTCATCTTCTTAACTTTATCATGGCTCCCCCAGGCAAGTGATAAAATGAAAGATATGCTAAAGCTTGTCATCGCTGGCTTGATTATCTTAGTTCTTGGCGTCGGAGCAGCGTTTCTTATCACAAATATCGATTTCTCCGTACCAACCACTTCAGACAAAACGGCTCAATCATCAGCCAGTGGCCAGCCTTCTCAAACACCCAGCCAATACGTTGACTACTATGACGGGGTTATTACCGCTACCGCCGGTCAAAAAGTCCTTTTCTTCTATGCCCCCTGGTGCCCGCAGTGCCGAGCCCTAGAGACTAGCATCAAAGCCGGCACTATTCCTTCTGGTGTGACCATTATCAAGACTGATTATGATAGTATGCAGGGCTTGCGGCAGAAATACGGGGTTACTATTCAGACCACGTTGGTGAAGGTCAACGACGATGGCGACTTGGTAGAAAAATATGTCGCCTATGATGAACCGACCCTTCAATCAGTGATTGATAATCTCCTCTAGGCGCCATGCCGCTGATAATCATTTCTTTTCTGGCGGGAATGTTCACCATTTTAGCCCCTTGCATCCTGCCGCTTCTGCCGGTGGTGGTTGGCGGCACTGTTGCCCGAACAGGGGTCAATCCTAAAAGATCATGGCGCCGTCCATTAACCATTACCGCTGCTCTGGCTGCATCAATTATTATTTTCAGTTTGCTGCTCAAAGCCTCGACGGTTTTTTTAGGCATCCCGATACTAGTCTGGCAAGCCGTGGCCGGGATCATCATCATCCTATTTGGCATTAGTATGCTGTGGGCCACCGGGTGGGATCGACTGGCAACCAAGCTAGGACTAGCCGGCGCCGCCAATCACATAAACTCGCTAGCTCTTGCTAAGTCTGGTAGCGGTGGAGACGTCTTAATGGGCGCTTCGCTGGGTCCGGTTTTCAATAGCTGCAGTCCGACCTACGCCATCATCATTGCCGCCATCTTGCCGGCTTCTTTCATCGAAGGCTTTATCTATCTAGCGGCCTATGCAATTGGTCTGTCGTTAATGCTGCTGCTAATTGCCTATTTTGGCCAAGGTCTGGTCCGCAAACTGGGCTGGGCCACCGACCCTTCGGGCTGGTTCAGAAAAGCCATCGGTGCGATTTTTATTCTAGTTGGTGTGGCACTAGTCTTAGGCATTGATAAAGAAGTGCAGACTTACATCTTGGAAAATGGCTGGTATGACCCTATTTACAACCTCGAACAAAAATTCATGCTCTAACTGTGCATTGCAAACGCCCCGACCTGCTCGTCGGCGCAGCCGCCAACTCCGCTGGTGTTTAAGCGCACTACTTCGTCAAATCCTCAGCTACTCGTTCACAGTATCAAAGTAATACTGCTCACTCCGTTGCTCGGTTTTTCCTCGTATTGCATCTGCCTGCATTGCCCAGTCTTTGAAAAGCAAAAAAGAGGCTTTTGAGGGCCTCTTCTTTGTCGTAACAATGTCACCGAAGTGGATTGTTACTGACCACCTCACGATGGCTACTCTCATTTTATTCCCCACGGGAATCGATTGTCAAATGTTTATGCTTGGGGTAGATGTTGTAATTTTTTCTATACGATGTCAGCGTTGGACAGGAAGATGGTACTGATATCACCGTCAGCATTGAAGCTGAACGAGACGATATAGTTGTTGGCTGATTTACAGACAAGGGCGCCATCCGGGAAGTACTGTTTGTAATCCCCGGCTTGGTATTGATCTATGGTGGCTGCCTCTAAATCACAGTTCCACGGATCGGTGCCGGCATTAATGTAGGCTAAATCAGCAATAGCCTGGGCTGGAGTCCTTTCGCCAAGACCTTCCGAGGCAGCGATAATGACAATGACCTTACTGGCCATTAGCTGTTCCAGAGCAGCGTAATTACCTGACTTGACGGCGGCTTCGATGTTATCTAGATCTTCTTGAGTCGGCTTAGTGCTTGTCTCCTCGGCCGTAGCTTTTTCAAGATCACTTTTGAGCTTGGTGTTGCTAGCCTTTAGGGTGGTGATCTCAGCATTTAGCTTGTCTTGTTCCTTTTGAGCTTGACTGTCAGCGTAATACCAGCCGGCGGCAGCGGCTCCAACAATTAGCAATATTACTAATAACCACTTCAACATTTCTTTGCCTTTGCCAGATTTTTGTTTGGGCGGCAGGTGTTGTGGTATATCTGCCATTGGTTGGTGTGGTTGATCAGGTCCCATTTGTTCCCCCTTATGTTTAATCAAATTGTAGCATAAATTAGCCGGTGCTCTTAGCTGACAGCCAATAGCTTGTTGTGGCGCCGCGAGGCCTCAAAAGCCGTAGCGATTATCAAAATGCCAATTACCCCGGCTACCGCTTCGGGGATGTCAAATTTTATACCGGCCAGCAGTAACGTAGCCAGTGCCAAAATGGCATAGTGCGCACCGTGCACCAAGTAGCGGTATTCGCGCAACGTTCCTTCCCTTAGCAGCTGCAAGGTCATCGATCGTACGAACACCGCTCCGATGGCCAAGCCGGCGATTATCAGCACAATATCCTTGGTAATAGCAAAAGCGGCTATTACCGAGTCAAAGCTAAACGAGGCATCTAAAAGTTCCAGATACAAGAATTGACTAAGGCCGTGTCGGTGGGTTCGGTGATCGCTTTTACTTTCCCGGCCTATTAATAATTGGGAAATTAGCTTTACGGCTAAAAACGTTGCCCCACCCAGTGCCCCAGCTAGAGCCAACTTCACATCGCCGGGAGCCAAAACGGTATAGATTATTGATACCGCGAACAAAGCTCCGACGACAGAAACCCACCACGGCTGGTTAAATTCACCGAGCGGAGCCTCCAGCCCGTTTAACCAGCGGACGGAGCGTTTCTCACCAAAAAAGCGCAGTCCCACCATCAACAAGAAGACTCCGCCGAAAGCGGCGATTACCGGATAGGCTTCTTCCAACTCGATAGCGTACTGCTCGGGATTATGCAGAGCTAAGTCCCAAACGTACGATAGTGACTCATCAATAGTAGTGGAAACCAATACCAAGGGCAGTATGGCCCGGACTAAGAAGACCGCCACTAAGATGCCGACCGTCAGAAAGACGATTCGCCAGAGTCGGCGCATGGTAGACAGCACTTGACTGTTAATCACGGCGTTCTCGAAGCTAAAGATAATCTCAATCAATGCCAGGGCCGTTACCGGCAGCAAGGCGTACCAGCCGCTAAAGGCGATGGAGCCGATGACTATGGCTACCGTAGCGGCAATGGCAAAATTAAATGGCCCAAAGCCCTTGAATTTTTTGATCATTAAACTAATGCTAGCAGATATCAAGAAAACGGAGCCGCATTACGTGACCCCGTCTCCTGTAAAGAGTGTATATCTTAAGCGCTACGG
>MGCX01000011.1 GCA_001788565.1 Candidatus Saccharibacteria bacterium RIFCSPHIGHO2_12_FULL_49_19
TGGGGACACTACCTAGCCGCTAAACGCAACGGCGTAAAAGTTGAGGAGTTTGGTTTAGGTTTTCCGCCGCGGGCTTGGGGCAAAAAGCGAAAGGACGGCATGATACTTAGCCTAAACTGGCTGCCGATTGGCGGCTTCGTTAAGTTAAAGGGCGAGCATGACGCCGATACCGCTAAAGGTAGCTTCGGTGCGGCCACACTTCGGGCTAAGACAAAGATACTGGTAGCTGGCGTTACTATGAACTTCTTGGTGGGGGTTCTTATGCTAACACTTTTAGCGGCTGTTGGCATGCCTAAACTCTTAACTGTTGACAATGTTGGTCAGGAACAATTTAGCGTTGCCTCAGATACTAAAGTAACCCATCGATTTGTTCAGGCTGGTTATGTACAGCCCGGCTCTCCGGCCGAGAAAATCGGTCTGTCCGGACGCGATTTAATTACCAAAATTATCGCAGCTGACGAAGTCCGCGAAATAGGATCGGCCGCGCAATTGCAAGCTACTACCAAAGAGTTTGCCGGCCGTACGGTCACGGTGGTTTACAAGCACAATGCTAAGGAAGTTAGCAAAAGCGTGAAACTCTTAGACACCGCTGAAGTTGAAGCTAGTAAGGACACCGACGACCCTAAAGGCCATCTTGGAGTATCGCCTAATGAGCTGATTATCCAACGCAGCAGTTGGAGCGCACCGATCGTGGCCCTTGGTTTCACCAAACAGTTAATAGAGCTGACCCTTAAGGGCATCGGTAACGCGTTTATAGGGCTGGGATCTCTGGTGGCTGGGGGTGTAACTGGTAATGATACCGCTAAAGATAAAGGTCATGAAAAAGCCACATCGCAAGTTGGGGGGCCGGTGGCTATTGTGGCGGTGCTTTGGGGCGGCGGCACTCTGGGCCTAAACTTCATACTCTTCATCATCGCGATTCTCTCGCTGACCTTGGCGTTAATTAATATATTGCCAATTCCGGCATTAGACGGCGGTCGGCTATTTGTCATGTACCTATCTAGGCTTATAAAAGGCCGACCGTTTAGCCCTCAGGTTGAAGAACGTATCCATGGCACCGGCATGGCGGTTTTACTAACCCTATTTGTATTAATTACCATTGTCGATGTCGGCCGGTTCCTCTGAAGATAAAAAAAGTAATTCGCCTGTAAGGGCCGATTTTGGGAGCCCGCTCGGAGTCATCGGCCGACTGGTGCTGGCTTTCTTCGCCAGTCAATTAATAGCGGCTATATTTTTAGGCATATTTTTAGGCCTGGCCAACGTCAGCACCGATATTGAGAATTCGGCCGGCGCCCAGTTTGTCTATGTACTGCTGGCCGAATGTATCGCTGTTGGCCTTATCTATCTATTCTTGCATTATAGCCGCAACCGCTTAAGTTTCCGTGATATTGGTCTTGACCGCTGGCCACAGTGGCGCGATTTGAAATCCGGCCTGCTAGGTTTCGGTGCTTTCTATGCATTGCTTATAAGCTCGACCATAGTTCTAACGTCACTAATACCGTCGTTTGATGTCGATCAGGCTCAAGACGTTGGCTTTAACACGCTCAACACCTCACTGGATAAACTGATAGCCTTTGCGGCATTAGTCCTTCTGCCGCCGATTGGCGAGGAAATTTTAATGCGCGGTTATCTATATACCGGACTCCGTTCCCGACTAAGTTTTATCTGGGCGATGCTGGTGACCAGCGCAATTTTCGGACTGGCTCATCTGGAATTTGGACGTGACGCGCCACTGGTATGGGTAGCCGCTATACACACCTTTATCTTGTCAGTTGTACTGGTTTATGTGCGCGAGAGAACCGGGGCGCTATACAGCCCAATGCTGGTACATGGGTTAAATAATAGCGTTGCCTTTGTAATCTACTTCGTCTAGAAGACTCACACTGCGGCGGCCTGCTCCCGGCGAAGCCGGAATTCCGCCACTGCTTCTGGCAAATTGCGTCGTTGCCGTTTCCAGTGCTCGCTCAACGTATTACTCATACGCCTCGCTCCGCACTTCAACATCGCCTTGCACTTTGCTCAGATGTGAGCCTTCTAGCTTTCATGTAGAATAAGGGTAATGAGACGATCGGATATGTTCTTAAAAACCCGCCGGGAGGCGCCGGCTGATGAGACCGCCAAGAACGCTCAGCTATTGATTCGAGCGGGCTATATCCACAAAGAGATGGCCGGGGTTTATAGCTTTCTTCCGTTGGGGTTAATTACGCTTAACAAGGTGATTAATATCATCCGCGAAGAAATTGATGCCATTGGGGGCCAAGAGATGTTCATGAGCACCCTGCAGTCTAAGGAGCTTTGGGAAAAGAGCGGTCGCTGGCACGACGAGGTCGTCGATATCTGGTTCAAAACTCGCCTGCACGGAGGGCACGGCTTCCATCAAGGCCCGGAACTGGGTTTGAGCAACACTCATGAAGAGGCCTTAACGGCTATCATGACCAACTTCGTGCACTCTTATAAAGACCTGCCAGTTTACGCATACCACTTTCAAACCAAGTTCAGAAACGAACCTAGAGCCAAGAACGGCCTACTGCGCTGCCGGGAGTTCATCATGAAGGATCTTTACTCGTTTTGCCGAGCTCAGACCGAGCATGATGAGTTTTATAAGAAGGCTCAAGCGGCCTACATCAAAATCTTTGAAAGATTGGGACTTGGCAAGGATACCTATCTAACATTTGCCTCGGGTGGCAGTTTCAGCAAATTCAGCCACGAGTTTCAGACAGTTACTGATGTAGGTGAAGACACTATTTTTGTACACGAAGGCCGCCGTCTGGCAGTAAATAAAGAAGTCTATAGCGACGAAGTTCTGGCCGAGCTGGGGCTGGCAAAAGATGAGCTGGTAGAGAAAAAAGCCGTTGAAGTCGGCAATATCTTTCCGCTCGGTACACGCTTCTCAGAGGCTTTAGGTCTGACTTTTACAGATGAACAGGGCAGTGCCAAGCCAGTCATCATGGGTAGTTATGGTATCGGCCCGGGACGTGTCATGGGTACCATTGTTGAGCACCTTGCCGATGATAAAGGCTTAGTCTGGCCAGAGGCGGTCGCCCCGGCCAGGATTTACCTCATCAGGCTAGGCAGTGAGCCCCGAACAGTGATCGAGGCTGACCGTCTATACGAGCAGTTGACAGCCGCCGGGGTTGGAGTAATATATGATAATCGGGATGAGCGTGCCGGTGAAATGTTCGCCGACGCTGACCTTTTTGGGATACCCATCCGTTTGGTAGTTAGTGACAAAACACTGGCGGAAGGCGCTGTAGAGCAAAAAGGCCGCAGCTCAGCCGAGACCAAATTGATACCTAAAGACAAAGTTACTCAAATCCTAGTCGATAAAGACTAGATAACCCGATAAAGAATTTAGCTAACCACGGATAGAGCGGTCTAAGGAGCCTGCTCAAGAGGAAAGTATTAATTTTAAGTAGCCAAATGAAAAAATTGTTCCGTTTAACCAGTTCCGGCATAGACGAGCTCAGAGATGAGCACACTACTTTAATTGCTCAGCGCGTTCATATAGCTGAGAGAATAAGACAGGCCCGCGAACTGGGTGATTTATCAGAGAACGCCGAGTACCAGACAGCTCGAGAGGAGCAGGATAGGCTGGAAGCTCGGATAACCGAGGTTGAGCATATCCTGCAGAACGCTCAAGTCATCAAGAAACCGCGCGGCGACAATAAGATCCAACTGGGTTCCACGGTTAAGCTTAAAAGCGCTGGTGGAATCAACAAACAGTTCCAAGTCGTCGGTACTATGGAGGCCGATCCCTTAAACGGTAAGATCAGTGACGAGTCGCCAATCGGTAAGGCCTTAATCGGCAAAAAAGAAGGCGACAAGGTCGTACTAAAAAATTCCCCCGACACCACCTACAAAATCATTTCTATTAGCTAGTAGCGGTTAGCCAGTAGCTGTTAGCTAACTGCCAACTGCAAACAGCTTTAAGCTATACTTTTAGGTATGGAGTGGTTGAATAAGGTGGCTGACGAGGCTACCGCTCGCAAACCTGATGGCGAAATAATTATAGAATCCGGCATCTCACCTTCCGGGGCCTATCATATGGGATATTTGCGAGAAATTATTACTTGCGATGCGATAGTCAATAAGCTCAAAAACCGAGGGCGACAAGCTAAACACATCCATTTTGTGGATGACCTTGATGGTTTTCGAAAAGTTCCGGCTGACTTGCCCGACAGCTACGAGAAATATTTGGGCCAGCCCTTGGCTGACATGCCAGCCCCCGATAGCTCCGGCCTGACCTATGCTGACTACGCCCTAAAGGATTTTCTTGCCAGTATTCAGCAGTTGGGGGTCGAGATGGATGTCATCCGCTCCCACCAAAAATATCGGGAAGGTTTCTTCGTGCCGGCTATTGAACGAGCACTACAGGAATCTGACAAAGTCAGAAACATTTTAGAGACGATCTCCGGACACAAGCTAGGCGAAGAATGGTCGCCTATTCAGGTTAATGAAGAAGGATATTTAAAGAAGCGGCGCTTTATTAGCATCGACAAGACCGCAAAAACCGTTACCTATGAAGATAGAGACGGGAAAGCCCAATCTATCAGCTACGCCAAGGGCGATGTCAAACTCGATTGGCGGATTGACTGGCCGGCTCGCTGGTGGCTGGTAGATGTTGATGTTGAGCCCTTTGGGCGTGACCATGCCACCAAGGGCGGCAGCTATGATACAGGGGTAGCCTTGATGGAGCAGGTCTTCAATGCCCCAGCGCCGATTCCGGTGCCATACAATTTCATAAACCAGGCCGGACAGAGTAAAAAAATTAGCGCCAGCGCAGGTGGTGGGTTAGCCATGGCCGACGCGGTAGCTGTCTTGCCGCCTGAAGTCATCCGTTTCTTTATTCTTCGTTTCCCGCCGGACAAACTACTGTCCTTCGATCCGGTAGCCGGAGTGACCCGCCTTATCGATGAGTTCGCTGAAGCTTTGCAAAAGAAGCCAGATGATCCGCTCGTCAAGGCATCTCTAGCCGGCGTGACCCAGCCGGTAGTTAGTAGTGTGCCGTTCAGCCTACTAGCCGAGAGTTATCAGGCGGCTTTGCTTGATCCGCAAAAGACCTTAGAGATCATAGGTCGTACCGAATATAAAGAAGCAGCTTCCCGGAAAGCTGGGGTAATTAAGAAAGAGCTTAACTTTATCGATGGCTGGTTAGATAAGTGGGCTCCCGAAGATGTCAAATTCGAGCTGATTAAAACCGTAGATGCTTCTCAATTTTCGGATGCCGAGAAGAACTATCTATCGCGATTGGCTGACAAAATTGAAAAAATGCCAACCGATGCTGACGGAGAAGAGCTGCACAAGGCCGTCTACGCCTTCAAAGACAGTGACGGTTTCACGCCCCAACAACTATTTAATCCACTGTACCGGGCGCTGATTGGCAAAACCAGCGGCCCTCGGGCTGGCTGGTTTTTGGCCATGCTGCCGAGGGATTGGCTGATCAAACGTCTCCGCCTTGAAGCCTAAGAATTTAAAGGAAGTACTCTCTATGCCGGCTATTGAGGCGGCGCCGCTGCTTTTGGGCTGGACGCTAGTTCGCCAAACTCCAAAAGGGGTGGTTAAGCTAAAAATCGTTGAGACTGAAGCTTATCATCAAGATGATGAAGCCAGCCATAGCTTTAAGTGGCGAACAGCTCGAACAGCACCGATGTTTGAGACTGGCGGTCGGTTGTATGTTTACTTCACCTACGGCATGCATTACTGCATCAATATAGTTGTTGGAAGCGCCGGGGTAGGGGAGGCGGTGCTGCTTCGTGCCGCCGAACCTCTTTCTGGAATTGAAATTATGAAGAAAAATCGTGGGATAGCAGACATCAAAAACTTAGCCAACGGTCCTGCAAAGTTAGCGCAAGCCCTAGGAATCAGGAATACAGCACTTTCTGGTACAATACTTAACAAGTCAAGTATTTATTTACAACAACCAGAGATGATAGTAAGTCCAGATGACATTGTAGCTGGACCTAGGATCGGTATTAAAAACGCTGTTGATAAACCATGGCGTTTCTATATTAAAGACAACCCTTCCGTCTCCAAGCTATAATTGAACTGTGAGAGATAAAAAGACAATTGTTATTTGCTGTAGCGCCGCGTTTTATAAGCGGGCTAACGAGCTTGCCGAAGAGCTGGAAAAACTAGGACACACTGCCGTGGTACCATCGACAGCCATTCGAATGAAGAAAGAGAATAATTATGACGTGCCAAGAGTGAAGGCTTGGTACCGTGAACCCAAGCTCTTTGTCCGCAAGCGCAGTCTCGCGGGTGAACACTTTAATAAAGTGGCCAAAGGCGATGCCATTTTAATTATTAACGATGATAAGCCAGACCACCCTAGATATATTGGGCCGAATACCACCATGGAGTGGGGACTAGCCTATTACCTCAACAAACCGATCTTTATATTGCATGGTGTTCCTAAAGACCACCACTATCACGAAGAGGTTTACGGTATGAGCACAGCAGTCTTAGACGGGGACCTCAGCAAAATTAAATTATGAAAAGCGATGTTGCCATTTTTGCGGCGGGGTGTTTCTGGGGTGTCCAGTACTATTTTGACCAAGTGCCGGGTGTAACCAAGACAGAGGTAGGCTACATCGGCGGTAAGGTTGATAATCCCAGCTACGAGCAGGTCAGTTATGAAGAGACCGGCCATGCCGAGGCAGTCAAAATCACTTATAACCCAAAAAAGGTTACCTACCAAACTCTTCTAAAACAGTTCTTTCGAATGCATGACCCAACCCAGATGAACCGCCAAGGCCCGGATGTTGGTGAACAATACCGCTCGGCGATTTTCTACCTGAATGATGAGCAGAAATCTCAGGCCCAAAAAGCGACTGATAAATTGAACAAAGAAAAGTTTAACAGCAAAATCGTGACGGCGCTGGAGAAAGCCGGAGAGTTTTGGGTGGCCGAAGACTATCACCAGAAATACACCGAGCGTACTGGGAGAGGAGCCTGTCATATCGACTATGCACCAGTCAAATAATAATTTTAGGCATGCTTGCCCCGTACCAAAACCTGAGCGGAACAGTCTGCAATCAGATTGTGGAGCTTCAAGTTTTTTGGTGCCGGGGTGCCATATAGATTACGCACCACTGTAAGTTATGCTTCAAGTTAGCGACCAAGAATTTGAGAAAATAGTTGGTGATGGTATTGATGCCATACCGCCGCGCTATTTAAAGCATCTTGATAATGTAGCTTTCATCGTAGAGGATGAGCCAACTCAGGCTCAGCTTAGGCAGTTAGGTATGCGCTGGAATGATCTGTTATTTGGGCTCTACGAGGGGGTACCTCTGCCGCGGCGGATGGGTACCACCAAAATCCTCCCTGATAAAATTACCATCTTTAAAAGGCCAATTGAGCTTATCAGTCGCAGTAAAGAAGAGTTGCGAGAGCATGTTAGACATACCGTCTGGCACGAGGTAGCCCATTACTACGGCTTGGACCATAAACGTATTCACGAACTGGACGGCACCAATCCCAATCATTAAAGAGCGTATAGTAAGACCATGGGTAATCTTACAGGACCGGTTTTATACGTAGTCCTAATCGCCATCGCTTTAGCAATTATTTCCATGATAGCTGTCCTGCTCGCCGGCTGACCTTCAGTTATAATTAGCGGATGGCGTATGAGAGATCGCCGGTATATAGGCCCGGCCAGAAAGAGGTATACAAGCTTAGTCGTAGCCGGATAGAAAATTTTATTCGCTGCCCGCGGTGCTTTTGGTTGGCTCAAAGGCTTAAAATCAACCAGCCCAGCAGTCCACCGTTTTTAATAAACAGTGCAATCGACGAGTTGCTTAAAGTAGAATTCGATTTGTACCGTAAAAAGGGAGAGCAGCACCCCTGGCAAATTGAATTTAAAGTGGATGCAAAGCCGTTTGCCCATAAAGACTTGGAGCGCTGGCGCCATGTTTTTACGGGAGTTCAGCGTCTGCACAAACCGACCAATCTTTTAATTTCCGGCGGTGTGGACGATGTCTGGGTTAATTCTAAGAAAGAACTTGTAGTTGTGGACTATAAGGCAACGGCCAAGGCCAAGGAAATTACCGACCTGGAAGACTCGAAATGGCACGACAGCTATCGCCGGCAAATGGAAGTTTACCAGTGGCTGCTGCGAGGCGAAGGCCATAAAGTTAGCGACACCGGCTATTTTGTGTATGCTAACGGCATCGCTAAAGCGGATGGTTTTTTCAACAGGGTCGAGTTTAGAACTAATGTGTTTCCATACAAAGGCAACGACAAATGGGTAGAACCCACGCTTAAAAAAATCAAAGAATGCCTGGATGGCGACATTCCCAAAGAATCACCCGACTGCGAATACTGCGCTTACGCCCGCTCCCGCACCGAGCTAACCCTTGAGGCTATAAAAAAGCGCTAAAGTTTATTGGTTTTCAAGAACTTACCAATCGCTTCAAAATCTTTGTGCATGGCGGCAAAAGCGAATTTGTCTGTTGGCAGACCGCCAGGTTTAAAGAAATGAAAGTCAGCAACGTCGTCGGCTGGTTTTGGAGATTCGCCATCAGGGTATTTAGCTACAAAACAGGCAGCTAGGGTCAAATACTCAATGTCTTGGAATAAGTAGGGCTCGGTATGTGCTGCGACGTACTTAAGATCACCTTGTTTTATTGATAACCCCAATTCTTCCTGAACTTCGCGCACGGCGTTTTCCTCAAATGTTTCACCCTCTTCAACAAATCCACCTGGCAAATCCCACAAGCCCTTACCCGGATCAACTGCTCGTTTTACGAGTAGATACTCACCTCTATCATTGATTAGCGCAATAGCGGTACATGGCTTGGGATTAAAGTAAAAATGCAGACCGCACCTGTTGCATTCTAAGTAGTTTTCTCTTGGTTGGAATGGACTTCCACATCGTGGACAGAAGCGGAACGCTTCCTTGATCTTCATTCAAGTATGATAACAATTTTCACTGCAGTGGCTATAATAAGGAGCATGTTGGACATCAGATTCATCCGGGAGAACGCCGACCTCGTACAGAAAAAAGCCGAACAGAAGGGCTACAAGGTTGATGTTAAAAAGCTACTAAGTCTAGATGAAAAACATCGTACACTATGGGCAGAAATTGAGGTGTTACGGCGCAAAGGCAATGAGCTTGCTAAGGCGGCCGGTGGCAAAAAACCATCAGATGAACAGATAAAGCGGGGTTCTGAACTCAAAAAAAAAGAAAGCCAGATCTGGACTAAAATGATGAATACTGCGACTATCCCTCGTGAGAACATCCTCCTATCTATACCGAATGTTTTTCCGGAGGACACGCCGCTGGGCGGCGAGGAAGCTAATCGTGAGGAGCGTAAATGGGGTGACACTGCCGACAAAAGCTTTGAAGTTTTGGACCACGCGACCTGGGCCGAAAAACACGGTCTTTTGGATTTTGAGCGCGGCGCTAAGGTAGCCGGCAATAAGTTTTATTACACCGCCGGCAGTCTGGTCCAGTTGGAGTTGGCTCTGACCCAGCTGGCTATGAAAGTCATCGCTGAAAATGGCTATACTCCGATGCTGGTACCGCATCTGGTGAGCGGCCGGATGATCGACGGCACCGGTTTTAGTGCCCGCACTAAAGAAGAGGAGCAGATTTATAAGATTGATGGCGAGGATTTGCATTTGATAGCCACCGCTGAGATCCCATTGACTGCCTACCATGCCGACGAAATTATTGATGAACTGCCCAAGGCCTACGCCGGCTACAGTCCGGCTTATCGCAAAGAGGCCGGGGCTTACGGCAAGCACAGCCGTGGCCTTTACCGCGTGCATCAATTCAACAAAGTAGAAATGTATGTTTTTTGCAAACCAGAGGACAGCGAGCAGTGGCACAAAAAGATGGTCGAGCTGGAAGAAAACATTTGCCAGATGCTGGAAATCCCGTACCGGGTGGTACGTATTGCCGCCGGCGATCTGGGCGCCGCGGCTTACAAAAAGTATGATGTTGAATACTGGAGCCCGCCCGATAAGGCTTACAGGGAACTAATGAGCTGTTCAAACGTCACTGACTATCAGGCCCGGCGATTAAATATTAGGTATCGAACTGACGAAGGCGGAACAAATTATGTGCACACGCTTAACGGTACTGCAGGAGCAATGAGTCGTTTGCCAATTGCTATAATCGAGAATTTCCAGACCAAAGACGGCAAAGTTGAGCTACCTAAAGCACTCCATCCCTACATGAACGGCCAAACCACCCTGTAGGGAATAGGTGCTAGGGGATAGGTTATAGTCAAGGGAAGGAAATACTTAACAAGTCAAGTATTTTTAGAGGCATAAATTAGCTATTCCTGGGTGTTTGAGATAGCTTCGGATGGGCTGCGAGGGTCTTCTGAAAGTGCGAATCTTATTTGCCAACGCGCTGCAAGGCGGCTAGGATCTTCGCCGAGCATGTCAGCTCTCATATCATCAATCACCATTTGTCCAGTTGGGTCACCGAGGTTCTCGGATATTTTTCGATAGAACTCTATAATATCTTCACCAAAAGGCGTTCTCTCAATCACGGCTTGGGCATACTGCCTTGGTGAACACGACCACTTTCCAACACCGCCGGAAGCAGTTGGCCCGATGAATCTCCTTGCGCTCTCGTCATCAGGGTCAGGAGCTTGCTCAGCTAGCTCTGCCAGCACTGAGCCAAGCTGTTCGGGAAAGCCGAATATTGGACCTAGGGTCTCTGTACTGCTCATTAGGCGATATTATAAACCCGAAGCTCGGGTTAATAAATTAGTTATGGTAAAGGCCGGACTGGCTCGAGGACGAATCCCCGAACCAGCCCGGTTGCCGAGTGGCACTACGTACGGAGACATCCACTCAGCCCGTCCTAGGGGATTATGGCTGTTCGGGTTTGCATCTTCCCAAGCCGGTTTGCCGGCATGGGCCTGACCGCAGCCTACTAAGCCTCTGCGCCTAGGATCGTGCCCAAATAGTAATTCTATGAAAAGAAAACTTCAAGCATAAGAACATTAGAGCAGTAAGTCGGCCGAGAGTGCACAAACCACTCTGTAAAAACATCTGATATTTCGCTAAAATACTATGAGCTGATTAGAGAGGCAGTCTTATTTTCTAGTGGTTAATACGAAGTTTTTAAAGAAAATTTTAGGTGATCCGCAGGCCTCGACCCTTAAGCGTATGCGGCGGCGGGTTAATGAGATTAATGGACTGGCTGATCGCTACAAAAAGATGTCCGATTCCAAGCTGCGGGCTCAGACCGACGAATTCAAAAAGCGGCTGGCTAGTGGCGAGAGCTTGGACAGGGTCCTGCCTGAAGCCTTCGCGGCAGTGCGTGAAGCGGCTACCCGCACTCTAAAACAGCGCCACTTTGACGTTCAGCTGATCGGTGGCATGGTTCTGCATGAGGGCAATGTGTCGGAGATGAAAACTGGCGAGGGCAAGACGCTGGTGGCGACACTGGCGCTATACCTCAACGCCCTGGAAGGCAAAGGCGCTCATTTGGTGACGGTTAACGACTATCTGGCCCAGCGTGACGCCGGCTGGATGGGTCAAATCTACGATTTTTTGGGACTTTCAGTGGGGGTGATAATTCCTGATGAGTCATATATTTATGATTCGAAATATGAAAATAAAGAGCATTTTGACGAGCGTATGAAGCACCTGAGGCCGGCTACCCGTCAGGAAGCTTATCAAGCTGACATCACCTACGGTACCAATAATGAGTTTGGGTTCGATTACCTGCGCGATAACATGGTCCGCGAAGTTGACCAGCTGCGCCAGCGCGATCTGCATTACGCCATTGTCGATGAGGTGGACTCCATTCTAATTGATGAGGCCCGTACCCCGCTGATTATCTCGGCTCCCTCTACCGCCAGCGGTGCGGCCTATGAACAATTCGCCAAAGTTGTGCGTCCGCTCAAAGAGAGTGAGCATTACGAAAAAGACGAAAAGCGCCGCAGTGTGATTCTTACCGACAGCGGTGTGGATTATATGGAGAAAGCGCTGGGAGTTTCCAACCTTTACTCCACCGATAATGTCCGGACCATCTACCATCTGGAGCAAGCCCTACGAGCCCAAGTACTTTTTAACCGTGATAAAGATTATGTGGTCACCAACGAGGGTGAAATCGTTATCGTTGATGACTTTACCGGGCGCTTACTGCGCGGCCGGCGCTATAACGAAGGCTTGCACCAGGCCATCGAAGCCAAAGAGGGCGTGGAAGTCCAGCAGGAGTCCATGACCCTGGCCACCATCTCCTTCCAAAATTACTTCCGCTTGTACAAAAAACTGGCCGGCATGACCGGCACGGCGGCCACCGAGAGCGAGGAATTCCACCAGATTTACAAACTCAATGTCGTGGAGGTGCCGCCTAATCGTAAATTGATTCGCGAGGATCGCCCGGATAGGATCTATAAGACTGAAAAAGGGAAAATGAATGCTATCGCCGCCGAGGTCAAAGCCATGCATGAGAAAGGCCAACCGGTGCTGCTTGGAACGGTCAGCATTGAAAAGAACGAGGTGCTTTCCGCCAGTCTCAAACGGGCTGGGGTGCCGCACGAAGTCTTGAATGCCAAGAATAATGAACGGGAGGCGATGATTGTCGCTAAAGCCGGGAATCCCGGCGCCGTGACACTAGCCACCAACATTGCCGGCCGAGGTACCGACATCGTACTGGGCAAGGGAGTCACCGACTTGGGCGGCTTGTTCGTATTAGGCACCGAGCGCCATGAGTCGCGCCGTATCGACAACCAGCTAAGAGGACGCTCTGGCCGCCAAGGTGATCCGGGAGCCACTCAGTTTTACGTATCGTGCCAAGACGATCTGATGCGTGTTTATGGCGGAGATAAAATCGCCTCGATCATGGATCGACTTAAGGTTGACGAAGGCACACCAATTGAGAGTCGGATGATAACCAAGAGTTTGGAGAACGCCCAAAAGAAGGTCGAGGGCTTCAACTTTGATATGCGTAAAAATGTCGTCCAATACGACGATGTTATGAACCGCCACCGAAAAGCCATTTACGCCATGCGGCGCGAAATACTGATTAGCGATGATATTAAGCCCCGTATTTCAAAACTTATTGAAGAAGAGGCCAGGGTTCTGTCAGAGCATCCGGACTCCGTCAGCGAGCGGTTTGAAGCGATTTTGACTGAGGTATTTCCGTTCGACGATGGTACCCTGGATAAGCTCTTCGATAGCCCCTCTGATAAGTTTGAGTCTGAACTGAAAAGCGCCGCCTCCTCCCACTATACATCTCAGGAGAAAGCTTTCGGTGATGACGTGATGCGTAAGGTGGAACGAGATATCTACCTACAGGTACTAGACAATTTGTGGATGCAGCATCTGGAAAGCATGGATCATCTACGTCAGGGTATTCACTGGATGAGTGTTGGACAGCGCGATCCCTTGGTGGAGTACCGTCGCCAAAGCACCCGTATCTTTGATGAGTTTCAGAATAACTTACGCCATGACGTAGTCAGGTCTATTATGCATGCCCAGCCTTTAAATGAGCAGGAGCTAACCCAAGCCGTGGAGACAGAGTTGACCCGCGCAGCTCGCGGCTCGGTAGATAATGCCGCTCAAGTGACAACGGCTGAAGAGTTCAAGGAGACTGATTTCACACCGGAAACAGACGAGTTAGTGATGGAGTCAAGGTCTCGAGCCGCTCGGCGTAAGAGCCGTAAGGCCGAGCGTCAGCGGAAGAAGAAAGCCCGCAAAAAGAAAAAATAGCAATTGCATTGTTGTTAGCCTGCCTGAGCCTCCCGCACACCTTTCCAAAAAGTGTGCGCTCTACTGGGTTTGCTTAGGCTCTCGCCTGTGGCGCTAGCAACCCACTTTTTAGAAACGGTGCTCGCGGCTCAGGATTGCGATTTGTTTGCAATTGTTAACGGAAAATGGTAAAAGCATTGTGAACAGTAAACAGTAAACGGAAAATTGAATTGAAGCATTCTGTTAAAGAGATAGTTCTGGGTAATGGAGCGCGGGGACTATTGATAAATGTGCCCGGAGCTACGGTTATGGACTATGAGGTAAACTTCCGTGCCGGCGAATATCTGGTGCCGCGCGAAAAGTGGGAAGTGCCGCATTTAATGGAGCATGTAGTGTTAGGGGCCAATGAGAAGTTCAAAAAAGCCCGTTTGTTTCAGGCCGAGTTTGAGAAGAACGGGGCTTACACTAATGCCCATACCAGTGTGGTCAGCGTTGGCTATGAAGCCGAGTGTGCTGATTTTGAGTGGGACCGCATCCTTGATATGCTGCTGCTATCTGTCAGTAAACCACTTTTTTTACGCGAAGAATTCAAAGCTGAGTTTGGAAATATCAAAGATGAGCTAGTGGCTCGTTCCAATAATCACTTCCGAACTCTGGCTATTTCTATGAATGAAGCTCAAGGACTGCTGGCCATGACCGACCGTGAGCGTTTAAAAATGATGAAGAACGTCCGGCGCAAGGATCTTATAGAGCATTATGAGCGTACTCATACCACCCGCAATATGCGCTTTATCATCGCCGGCGAGCTTAAAGGGCGGGAAGCTAAGATTCGTAAAGCCTTGGAGTCAGTTCAACTTCCTCAGGGAGCAGAGCGATTCAGTTTACCCAACGAGCTTCCGCTGCATCTAAGTAGGCCGGCTTTTATTGCCAGGGCGTCTGTTAAAAACGTCTATTTTGGCATTAATACTTTTGCCTTAAAACGATTTTCTAATCCCGACATGGATGCCCTGGAAATGGTCAATACTATGCTGACTGCAACTCTGCATTCACGCATCTTAGGTGAGGCTCGTGAGCGCGGACTGGTCTATTCGATGGATTCAGGGGTGGACGTGGCCCGCTCGCATACCGGCTGGTGGTTTGGAGCTCAGGTCATGGTCAAGAACGCGCCGGCGCTATTCGAAATTATTGCCCGTGAACTCAAGCGAGTACGGTCTGGTGATATTAGCTCTAAGGACCTGGACGCTGCCAAGCAGTATCTTCTGGGCCGCCACCAGCGCAGTGGGCAGACGGTAGGCGGCACGATGGCCGGTTACGGGGGACGCTATTTCTTTGACGAAGTCATTAATAATTATCATGCTATTCCGGAAAGAATCCGAGCTGTCAGCCGTGAACGTATAACCAAAGTAACCAAGCGGATGTTTAGTGATAAAATTGGCGGCTTAGGAGTTCTTACTACATCACCTAGCCGAAGGGAATTGGCCGAGCACCTTAACGACCAAATCCAACCCCTCTGGTCATCCAAGTGATTTATACTTATAGCCAGTATGGAAGAACTGGCTAAACAGGTTAAGGAGCTGCGGAAGCAGATTGATTCTTCGTTAGATAAAATAGAGCTGGCTGACCTTGCTGAAGAACTGGCTAGGCTGCAGGCCCAGATGCAAAGTGCTGATTTTTGGCAGAATGCCCCCCGCGCCCAAACAATAAGTAAAGAGGCTGCCAGTCTGGCCCGCCGTGTGGAACCGTGGCAAAAACTGCAGCAGGAAATCGATGAGCTGGAAGAGCTGATGAGGCTTGGTGATGCCAGTATGGAAAAAGAACTAACGGAGAAGCTAACAGCTATCAGCCAACAGCTAACTGCTATGAGGCACGATCTGCGCTTTAGCGGTCCTTACGATGATCATGATGTCATCTTAAGTATTTATGCGGGAGCCGGAGGAACCGACGCTCAGGACTGGGCGCAGATGCTGCTTCGGACGTATACCCGCTGGGCAGAGTCTAGCGGACTCAAAGTTAAGACTGTTGATCAGTCTGTCGGCGAGGAAGCTGGAATAAAGAGCGTGACAGTTGAGCTGTCCGGCGGGGACTTTCTCTACGGTAAGCTGGCGGGGGAGCATGGCGTTCATCGGCTAGTGCGGCTAAGTCCGTTCAACGCTGACCACTTGCGCCAAACCAGCTTCGCTAAGGTCGAGGTTGTGCCACTGATTGATAGGCCTGAAGAGGCCGAAATCGCTGAAAAAGACTTAAAAATAGATGTTTTCCGTTCAGCCGGAGCTGGCGGCCAGAGTGTTAATACTACCGATTCAGCCGTAAGAGTAACCCACCTGCCAACCGGTATAACAGTAGCTATTCAGAACGAGCGTTCCCAGCTCCAAAACAAGGAAACAGCTCTGGCGGTATTACGTTCCAAACTTATCGCACTCCAGCTGGAGCAGCACGCCAAAAATCTGACTGAACTGAAAGGCCCCAGTCAATCTGCAGAGTGGGGAAATCAGATTAGAAGCTACGTCCTACACCCCTATAAGCAGGTTAAGGATCTTAGGACCGGTTACGAGACTTCTGATCCTGAAAAAGTTCTAGACGGTCATATTGAACGTTTTATTGACGCTTGGCTCGAACGCTTACCTACGAGCTCTGGTTAAAGTGCTTTTGCTATACTTATAGGCGTGATTTTATTGGATCGCGTAACAAAAACCTATAACCGACGAGGGCCGGCATTAGAGCGGGTGTCACTGCATGTTGAGCCTAAAGAATTTGTTATTATTGTTGGTCAGTCCGGGGCGGGGAAGTCCACGCTCTTCAAGCTGCTGACTCGCGAGGAAAAACCAACCTCCGGCAAAATCATCGTTGGCGGAATGGACTACGAGCACTTATCAGATAAAGATATCCCACTACTGCGGCGTAAAATCGGAGTGGTATTTCAGGACTTCAAGCTCCTTAACAATAAGACGGTTTTTGAAAACGTGGCCTTTGCTCTGGAAATCGCCGGCTTATCTAATGCTGAGATTAAACACACCGTGCCAAAGGTTCTGGATATAGTCGGTCTTAAGGGAAAAGAAAATAACTACCCCTTGGAATTATCCGGTGGTGAACGTCAGCGGGTAGCGATAGCCCGAGCGATCGTCCGCCAGCCTAAAATCCTGATTGCCGATGAGCCGACAGGCAACTTAGATCCCAAACACGCTTGGGATGTTATTAAAGTTTTGGAAAAAATTAACCGCTTTGGTACCACGGTGCTCTTAACCACCCATAATCAAGACATTGTTAATACTCTCAAACGCCGGGTAGTAACAATCCAGGATGGAAAGATAATCTC
>MGCX01000012.1 GCA_001788565.1 Candidatus Saccharibacteria bacterium RIFCSPHIGHO2_12_FULL_49_19
CCTCTTCAGCTCTTTGTCTACGTGAACCCTCTAAAATGTGCTCAGTTGCCGTTGAGTTTAAAATCCCCGCAGCTTGTCTGGGGGTAAACCCAGATTCTTCTAGTGTGATCTTCCCTGTTGTTGTTTGTGCATGGGTATCTCTGCGGTCAATTTCATCTGCCTCGGCATCACCAAATTCTTCGAGTTCCCCAGCTAAAGCCTCATCTTTCCATGTCCGTAGTCCACCCGTTGACGAATCTTTTTTAAAGGGTTGAGGCTGGTCTTCATTAGTCATAAGCATACGCTAACATACTTATGCTAATTTTGCAAGGGTAAGTTAGGTTTTTAGTGCTTCTTTGATGCGGTCAGCGGGCGAGAGTTTGACGTCGACACTTTCTAGGGCTTTAGCGGCGTCTTTTACGGAATAGCCTAGAGCAACTAGGCCCTGGAGGGCTTCATCGTTAGGATTAGCTGCCGGAGTAGTCAGAAAGTCGGTAGCAGTCTCGCTAGCCGCTAGGCCAACCTTATCTTTCAAATCAACCACAATTCGCTCGGCGACTTTCTTGCCGACACCAGAGGCTTGGGTAATAAATTTGGTGTCGCCAGAGGCGATAGCTTGGCGGACCTGCTCTACCCCAGCTACACTTAAAATCGCCAAGGCCATCCGCGGACCTACGCCTTTTACGCTAATCAGCTGCTCGAAAAGCAATTTAGTCGGTACCTGGCGAAAACCGAAAAGCTCATGGGTATCCTCACGGATATGTTCATAAACATAAAGCTTCGCTGGGTTGCCCGTAGAAAGCGCTCCAAAGTCCTCAAAAGTAACCTGCAATCCGTAACCAACTCCGGCACATTCCAATACCACCGTCCCGCCGATTTTTTCTGTAACTAAACCCTCCAGCGTCGCTATCATGGCCTCATTTTACACGAACACTCATGGAGTGGGTGATGGCGCAGGCGAGGGCGTCGGCGCAGTCGTCTGGTTTGGGAACCGATTTTAGACCAAGTAGAACTTTTACCATTTCCTGCATCTGTTTTTTGTCAGCTCGGCCGTAGCCGGTAAGAGCTTGCTTGATCTGCAATGGTGTGTACTCGGCGACTTCCAAGCCGGCAATTTTGCCAGTCAGCATAGCTACTCCCCGGGCATGGCTGACACTCATGGCGGTAGTGACGTTCTGGGCAAAAAATAACTTTTCAATCGACATCACGGTCGGTCGGGTTTTACTGATAATGCTGGCCAGGTGCCGATAGATTTCTATTAAGCGTTCATCAAGAGGCTGATTGACCTTGGTCCTAATAACGCCACCGTCTACCAGCTTAACCTTACCGCCCTTGGCGGCATCAATCACCCCAAATCCCAGTATCCCTGTCCCCGGATCAATTCCAATTATCCTCACTGGGAATCCTTATGTCTGGCGATGATATCTACTAGCTGCTGGTGTACCTTGCCATTGCTGGCAATGTAGCCTTTCGTTGGCTGATCATATCTTTGTTCGTTACCAAACAAATCGGTTACTTTACCGCCGGCTTCCTCAACAATTATCTTGATAGCCGCCCCGTCTTCCGGCTTGGGAACGTTAAAGATGGTCGCCGTGAACTCTCCCGCGGCTACCAGAGCAGAAGGCAGTACAACCGCCCATAGTTTTAGGGGTCTGGCGCCAGCTTCTATCAGTTCCTCGATGTAGCCATCGCCCGTTGGTATAACTGGCTTGGTACTGTCGCGGAGCCCTTCTTCATCCAGCAGGGCATCTTTCAAATCGTCTTTATCGGAGACTTGAATTCTGTCGCCATTCAGATATGCCCCCGTGCCTTTAGCCGCATAAAACATCCGTTTCATAAAGGGGTCGTAAACCACACCAACGATTGGCTGTCCATCACGAGCTAAAGCTAATGCGAACGTCGAAATTGGCAAGCCGTGGGAGAAAGGCATTGTTCCGTCAACCGGATCACATACCCAAGTCATCTGTACACCCAAGTTATGGCTTTCCTCTTCACCCCACACACCGTGGTCCGGATACTTAGCCTTTATTCTCTCAATAACCAGTGAATTGATTTTGGTATCGGCTTCGGTCACCGGCGTGCGATCCTCTTTCCACTCTCTGGATGTACCATTAGCAAACGACAAGGACATAATTTCGCCGGCTTCTTTTGCTAGTTCTTTCGCGAAGTTCAAATATTCGTCTAACTCAGACATTTGTACCTTCGGCGATTTCAAAGTTGGTGTGGGTGTTAGTGACATCATCCAAATCTTCCAGCGCAGTCATCAGATTCACGACTTTACGGACGGTTTCCGGATCGGCAACTTCGAAGGCTGCATTGGGTACATAGGTAAGCTCGGCTTCGACAACTTCTGCGCCGGTGGATTTTAAATTATCCCGGACATTGGCCAGATCATTTGGCGCGCTGTAAACTACCGTTTCTCCATTGTCGGGTTCTTCAAAGACATCTTCGGCACCTGCCTCGATAGCCTTCAGTTGAAGCTCCTCGCTAATTCCCTTTAGCCTAATTACTCCTTTGCGAGCAAATTGAAAGGCCACGCTTCCCTGCTCGGCCATCTGCCCGCCATTCTTAGTAAAGGCCCCTCGCACCTCTGGCAAAGTCCGATTCTTATTATCGGTAGCGATCTCAACCAACACCGCCACCCCACCCGGGCCGTAGCCTTCATACATTACTTCCTCCAAGGCAGCCGCTGATTTGTCGGCAGAACGCTGGATGGAGCGTTCAATATTGCTATTTGGCATATTAGCGGCTTTGGCTTTATCAATGGCCATAGCCAGCGCCGAATTCATGGCAGGGTCTGTGCCGGCTCTAGCAGCTATAGCGATTTGATTTCCCAGCTTCGTGAATATGGCGCCGCGCTTGGCATCATTGATGCCCTTTTGGCGCTTGATTGTCGACCATTTAGAATGACCACTCATAGGCGTAATTCTAGCATGGTTAAGGTGTTTTGCTTGCCCCGCTGCAAAACCAGAGCGGAGTAGTCGGTAATCGGATTGCGGAGCTTCAAGTTTTGCTGCTGGGGGAGCGTTGTTTGCGTGTCGCAAGCACTGCCACGAAGAAACCTATGATGCCGTACATGACAACCATTTGGACAGTGGTAAGTTCAGTAAGAACTTGTGAGAATGACAAATCACTGAGCCAGTATGCCACATCTAAAATATAGGTCAGCAGTAGTTTAGCTGGAATAGCCAGCCACGCTGAAAAGGCCGGATTAATCATTCCGGCAATTCCAGTAATAGCGCTAAATAACATGGCGAACGGCACTAACGGCACAACCAGCAGGTTCGCCACTAGCGCGACGACCGACATTTTCCCAAAAATGAACATTATTAACGGCAAGGTCATTACATAGGCGGCAAGGGTTTCAAATAAAATCTGCGTCAGACCGCGCGGTTCACGCTTTTTAAAGATCCACGTAGCGATTAGCGGCGCCATAATCAGTACTCCAAAGAATGCTAGGAATGACAAGTACCATCCGATGTCGCTCCACACATAGAACGGATTAAACAGCCCGGTTATTGCCGCTACCAACGACAGCGCCAAGACGGCTCTTAGCTGGCGTCCGTAGTACCAAGCCCATAACCCCAGCCCGGCAATCAGCGCCGCCCGCACAATCGATGCGCTAAAGCCGGTTATCAACACAAATATACCGATTAATGCCAAGGAGATAATTAGTCTTTGAAACTTGGAACCAAATACTCTTTTTACCCGACTAACGCCGCGGACGATAATTGTTAAGTTATAGCCGGACACGGCAATGATATGCGTCAAGCCAACTACCGACATTGCCAGTAGTGTATAGTCCGGCAGGTTGGAGCGTTGGCCAATCAGGATTCCCAAGCCCAAGGAAGCTTGCGGTTCAGGTAGTGCATTGTACATACCGGCGGCGAACTTGCGAGTTAAGCCGTTGAGCCAGCTGGTATCCGAGGCTATCTTGCTGAGTTGGGCATAGGAAATTCGGGCTTGGTTTGAGCCGCGTGATGGATAAAGTTTGCCTTTGATCTCTAATTGATCGCCGCGATGGACCATTGGCACACCGAAGCCGCTGACTCTGGTGTTACCTTTTAGCTCTTGCTGATATGGTTCAAGAACTTTGGCATTGTTGGCGGTGAACTCCAACTGAGAGCCGTTACCATAGACCGAATCAGTTTTAGCATCCATTATCATGGTCACCCTTTGGCCTGATAAATCTTGAATGTCATAGACATGACTCATATAAGCAGTACCCCGCCATAGACCCACAGTCAGTCCTAGGGTTGCTACTAGAAATAAGCTAGCAATGTTTTTACGCCACAGCAAAGCTAAAAGCGGCAAGAGAGAAATCAGCCAATAGTCGGCTTCAAAGCTGAATTTGCGCGATAATCCAAGACCAACCAGTGTGGCAAGGCACCCCACCGTAATTAAAGTGGTTCTGCGCACTTTCATTCAGTGCCATCATCATGGCATAGAAAGTAGTCGAAATTAATTGCTTACGGTTTTATTTGTGAAGTCTTATTTCTTTTTAGATTTCTTAGTTCTTCGCACCAGTATTAGTGATACTGCAACTACCAGTATCAAAGCTACGGTTATTATTAATTCGGTTTTATATTTGGGGATAAAGCCACAGACTTGATCAGTTGGAACTTTTCCCCAAACTGGATCAGAACGGTAATTATACTCACACCCGGGGTCTGGTGGTCCGTAGTCTAATGCAAACTTTGTATATAACTTGTACATCTTGTATGGAGGGCCCAGTGGGATTTGAACCCACGACACGCGGCTTAAAAGGCCGCTGCTCTAACCAGGCTGAGCTATGGGCCCGCATTTCCAACGTAACAGAAAAGGCGCCGATGCGCCAATAACCTCTTACTATTATCTGTTCTTATTGCTAGGAGATCAACCGCGACGTACACTGCAAAGAAGAGTGCTACCCAATGGTTGATATTACAGTACCAGCATTAATAGCTGACCTCAGTTTGCTCCTTATTCGGTTGGTTGTCGGTTTCTCGTTTATCGTCGCTTCACGCAATAAAAGCCGAGACATTAAAAAATTTGCCAGAAACAATGGAATGCCGGTTCCGGTTGCCATGCTGGTCATGATTACCGAGATGCTAGCTGGTCTTGCCTTAATTTTTGGTGTATTTACGCAAATAGCGGCTCTGGCAATCATGCTGCTAATGATCGGCACTATGCGTCTTCATATTTTCAAGTGGAAAAGTCCATATTGGGCGACTAAAGGCGGCTGGGAGTACGATTTAATGTTATTCGCCATGGCCTCCATCATTTTCGTCTTCGGGGGCGGCAAGTTTGAGGTCTTTTAGTGTTTTTTGGATTTGTGGAAGCTGGTGAACCAGATCAAGAACAAACTTAAGATCGCACCAACGCCGATAACCAGTGATTGTAGATCAACCAGCTGGTCATAGAACTTGGAATTTGGCAGATCAAACTCCGATGTCGAAGCCAGTATTGGCGCCATTGCTAGCACCAAAAAGCCGCCGGTACACAGTGCGACTACCAGCTGAAGCCAAAAGGTCAACCCGCGGCGTTTACCTCCCCGACTCAGCAGCAAAGTTACAGTAAGCGGAGCTATAAGCAATACTAACGCCAGAGTACTTTGGGCAACCGATAAGTTGATTTCACTGAGAAGCTGTTTCAGATCACCGATAACTGAGGTGCTCAATACAAAACCCAAACACAAGGTTAAAAAGCCTAATGCGGCGTTACTGCGCAGTAAGAAGGTAATGGCCGCTGGGCCTAGGATAAGCGATGCCAAAACGACATCTATCATGCCGTTATTCTAGCATAAGAAGTTAAAAACTAACGGGGGTGCCTAATTTGAGTCCAAGCTCATCAGCAGTGCCGGCTTTGACTTCCAAAACATAGCTAGCCGGCTTGTCCTTTTCGTTAACAGCATTTTCCGGATAAGTTTCGGGGCTGAAGTTCTTCTCAATGGCCACGATTTTCTTATCTGAGTTAATCCACAGTACGTCTATCGAGAACTTCATGTCCTTCATCCAAATACCGTACTGCCCTTGTCGTCCAAAGTTAAACAGCATGGCCTGGTCATCTCCAATGCAACCACGATCACCGAGACCTTTTTGCATCTCTTGGGGACTTTTAGCGACCTCTGTTTCAAATATCTTACCGCTTATTGCTACCTGGTCATCGTCGCGATAAACCTTGGTACAATCACCACCGCTACTGGTGATAGCAAATCCCGCGATAACAGCCCCAGCCAGCAACACGGCGATAATCAGACGTAGATTTTTAGCAAATTCCACCTAGGCGCCCACACGATCCTTACGCTGTCGGGCTTTAGCGTTCACCTCAACATACTCGATAATCTTCTCGGCTACATTGCGCTCAGTTACCTGCTCAATGGCAAAACCGGGACTGGGATTGACTTCTACCACAAGCGGCCCCCGGCTGCTGCGCATCATATCAACACCGGCGATTGACAACCCTACGGCTTTAGCCGCTTTAACGGCCACTTTACGCTCTTCGTCAGTCAGCTTAATTGGCGAGCCCTCCCCACCTTGGTGAATATTAGAACGGAAGTCATCATTTAAGCTTTGGCGTTTCATGCTAGCCACAACTTTGCCACCAACCACAAAAACACGAATGTCTTGACCGGCTGACTCTTCAATATATTCCTGAAGCAAAATATTGGTGCCTTCCTCGTCCATCAGATAAAACCCCTGCAAGGCGGATTTGGCGGCTTTTTTAGTCTCCGCCAAAACCACGCCGCGGCCGTGGGTACCACGGGCCAGTTTGATAATCACCGGGACTCCGCCCACTTCCTCAATCAGATCCTCGGCATCAACTATGCCCCGTGAGAAAACCGTCTTAGGAATACCCACACCGGCTCTCGCCAGCAACTGCATGGTGCGCAGTTTGTCACGCGAACGAACAATAGCGATTGAGCTGGCCGTGGTATATACTCCCTGCATTTCAAACTGTCTGACCACTGCTGAACCATAACGGGTATAGCTGGAGGCAATGCGAGGGATAATAGCGTCAAAGCCGACCAAGTCTTCTCCCTTATAGCTAACAACTGGCCGGTTTTGGGCTATCTTGGCATAGCACTTTATGTAGTTAATTACACGCACATCATGGCCACGGTCAACAGCCACCTGCTTGAGCCGTTTGGTAGAGTAGTTACCCGGTCCTTTGGATAAAATCGCTATTTTCATAGATTTAATGCTTTCTTTAGTCGTCTCATTTCACGCTTTAAACGTCTTTTTTTAGCATCTTCTTCCTCGTGAAGTCCATCACCTTTGCTAACATCTACGACAAACTTCCCCTGCAGTGTACTACGACCGATAAGAATTGGGTAAAGTTTTGTCGAGCGATCCGTCAGGGTAAAGGTCGCGTTGATTTTCCTGCCCTTGACCTCCATGGGAATCTTTATTTTATAGCGGAGTTCGCGGTGGCCAAACGAGTTAGCGACTCTGGTTAGATCAACCTCACTTTTTTGGAACTTAACCTTAGTACCGGTGTAGTATTCGCTTCCGGGCGCAAAAAAAGTACAGATTATTTCTTTTTCATTCTCCTTGATTTTGCCGCACCAAATAGAAGAAGCGTCCGCGCCGGTATCAATTTTAGCGGGGACATTCCTAATACCGAGTGTCGGAAAACTAACTCTCTCGACACGTCCTAGAAGGGTCTTTGGGGTTGACATACTTAACTTTCTCTAGGGATATATTTTAACATATTTTGATTATTTATTCAATGCCTCTACGGCGTTAGCTCATTTTTAACGTTCTCTCACCGTCGGGTTTCGATATACTACTGATAGATATGGATCTCTTAGATAATCTTGCATCGACCGAGAGTTATCCTGATGCGCTCAAAAAGTACGGAGAGTCGCCCAAAGCACTCCACTGGACAAATTACAGATCTACTGCGGTCCGGTTCAGAGAATTGGTAGCCGATCTGGACGTCGAGGGTAAGACTATTTTAGATGCCGGCTGTGGTATGGGAGACTTACTGCCCTTTATTTATGCAAGATCTACAAACTTTACCTATTTGGGCGTAGATGTAACGCCTGAATTTATTAGTATTGCTAAGAAACGCTACGAGGGTGAGAATTTTAAGGTTTTTGACCCCTTTACCAAAAATTCGCGGGAGTTAGGTAACTTCGATATTGTGCTTTCGGGTGGGGTTATGAACGCTAACATTCCTAATTGGCTTGAAAAAAGGCAGCAGATGATAGCCACCCTTTTTGATCGGACAACTGAAGTACTAGCATTCAATATGGCTGGAGGGCTTGGACCAATACCTCATAGTAAAAAAATCGCCTATGCGAACGCACAGGATATTTTAGATTTCTGTCACACGCTTAGCCAAAGAGTTATCTTCCGCTCGGACTACCACCCCAAGGACTTTACGATTGTTATGTTCAAGTAGGTATAGCCTACTATAGGGCTGCTATAAAATTAGAGATGGAAAGGGTCCCGCCCTTTTCGGGGTGAAACTGAGTGGCAAAAATTGGACGTTTTTTGTGGCGAATGACTTCAATCCCTGTTTCGGAGCGAGCTAGGACCTCGAAGCCTTTCGGCGCGTTCTTGACGCGCCACTTGTGAGCTTCGTATTGGCGGAGGTGTTCCCTTTTAAAATGCTCCTGTCCAGCCTTGGTGGTTTTGAGCTGTTTGAAACCACTGACTTCTTTTTTCATCTCCTCAACCTTGGCGCTAAAGGCTCGGGCAATCACCTCAAAACCCATGCAGACCCCGATAATTGGCTTATTGCAAGCCCTTATAAACTTCATCTCGTCCTCGTACCACAGGTGCCCCGGGGATAACCTATCGTCAATTTCGTGACCTTCTCCACCGCCGCCAGTCAGGATAACCAAGTCCTTACTCTGGACATTAAATTTTTTACCTGGAATATACTTTTGGACTTCAACGTCATGGCCAGCTAGGGCTTTAGCTAGAGATTTCTTATGCACAGTATTGTTATCTATCAGCAAAATTTTCATGTTTTTGTTTTATTGCTGTATCCATATACTAGCATATTTTTTGTCTTTTGTCGAGTTTCTGTTTTTAGAAAATAGATGCTCTATTGCCCGCTAGCGCTATTTACCCTTATAAAAACAAACCAGATAATCACGGTAATAATTACCAAAAGCGCGATAATCATCGGGATAAACCCCTGTTGGTTGTTTGTACTTATTAGCACGTTTTTATTATGCTACTGGTTTTTGTTTTTGCAAAGCTTTTAGCCGCTTTAGCTGAATAAACCCCTTTTACCCTTGGAATCTTTTAGCTCTTTTAAGACTTTAAGCTGTTCTTTACTAAGTTTGGTTGGTGTATCAACCAATACAGTCACGATATGAGCGCCGCGACTTTCGCCCTTCATGTGGTGAACGCCGTGTCCGGATAGCTTAAAGTCAGTGCCGCTTTGGGTACCGGCCGGAACTTTCATCTTTACCGGTCCGTCCACAGTATCAACCTCAATCTCAGTACCTAGCGCGGCGTCAACCATGTTGATATGCTCAGAAGATAGAATCAGATCGCCCTCGCGAGTGAACTTCTTATGCGGTTTAACCCGGATATTGATATACAAATCACCTTTGGGGCCGTGAGCGATAGCCTCGCCGTGTTCGCGCAGACGGATGGTCGCTCCATCATCAATACCAGCCGGAATCTTTAGATTTATACGCTGGTTTTTACGCTGGGTCCCCTGGCCGTGGCAGACACTGCAGGCTTTTTCCGGGGTTCGCCCCTGGCCGTGGCACTTCGGGCAAGTGGTGGCTTGGGCGATATTACCAAAAATCGTTCGGGTAACTCTTTTAATTTGGCCGCTGCCATCACATTCGTCGCATTTCTTGAGCTCGTAGCCGGGTTCAACTGTAGTGCCTTTGCAGTGCTCGCAGTTATCTTCAAGATTCAGATTCAAATCTACCTCTGTTCCAAAAACGGCTTGCTCAAAGGTTATCTCAACGTCGGTTTGGACATCACGACCCCGATTGGTCTGGCCGCCGCGTCCAGTACCAGTGCCTCCGCCGAAAAAACTGCCCAATATATCACCTAGGCCAAGGTCGCCAAAATCAAAGTGAAACTCTTGACCCGCGCCCCCAAAACCGGCGAAAGGATCGCCGGAGCTGGCCGCGCTGGAACCTACGCCGGCGTGGCCAAACTGGTCATAGCGCTGGCGTTTAGAGCTGTCCTTTAAGACCTCGTAGGCTTCGTTGACTTCTTTGAAGTCAGTTTCGTTGCCACCGCGATCCGGATGATGTTTTACGGCTGCCCGGCGGAAGGCCTTTTTTATCTCGTCAGCGCTGGCTGACTTGCCCACCCCCAATACTTCGTAATAATCTCTCTTTGCCATCTTAAAATCCTAGTTTCGGACCAAAAAAATGCCAAAATTCATAAATAATCAGGACTATAGGCAGTAGGAACCAGCTGATAACAATTTCCAGTTGGTATTTTCTGACAAATGTTGCAATTGCTTTATTTTTTATCGTGATGTGCTTCTCGGCCAGCATAAATTGAAATACATACCAAGCGGTGATAAACATGACAACCCAACTAATGAGGCAGTAGATGCAAATTGCTTTGATTTGGAAGATGCTTTGATACATCAGCCAAAAGATGAAGCCCAGTCCGACCAATATAGCAACGCCGTAGAGGCGCCAGAACCAGCTCTTCATTTTGGCACCGGCTAACATCGTAATCCCAAGGGTAGCTTGGGCACTGAAAGCCACTAGGCCAATGATTGGGTTAGGGAAACCGAACTGTGTGGCTATATCGCTTTGCATAACCGGGCCACAGCTTAAGATCGGATTGAGGTCACAATTCAGCTGGTGGTTAGGATCCTTGAGTAAGTTAATGTGTTCCAACGTCAGTGTGAACGAAGCAAAAAGGCCAACGACTGCACAAACAATCAGGAGCCACGGCAAGGCACTTTGAATGGTTAGTGATTTACGCTTCGTCATCCTTTAATTCGTTCCTTAGCCACTCCACTTTTCGGCCTTCTTAGATATTTTATCAACCGGTGTGGATTCTAAGACAAAAGTGTCATAGCTATGAAGTTTGGCAACTTCCTTTTCAACTTGCTCAAATAAATCTTCTCGGCTCTCCATCTGCAATAACACTTCGTCAGAGTGCTCAATCTTAGCTTTCCAGCGGAAATCCGAGCTGACCGGGATTTGCCAAACGCAAGCAACCAAATGTTTGGCAAGGAGTGCATTGGCGATTTTATCCGCTTCTTCTTTACTGCCAACCGTTAGCCAGAGTTGGCAAAATCTTGTCATTTATTCCTCTTTTTTCTGGTCGTCGACAACTTCACCCTCTATGGGCTCGTCTTTCGAAGACCCTGAGCCTGTCGAATGGGTGTCAGGCTTTTTCTTGTCTTCCTCGGGTTTTGCAGAATCCTCTGTCGGCTTTTCTTCTTTTTGGGCTGATTCATACATCTTGGCGCCGATGGGCATGACCGCATCGCTTAAATCTTTGGCGGCTTTTTCCAGCTCGTCTTTGTCGGTTTATTCCGATTACAAAGAC
>MGCX01000013.1:0-3059 GCA_001788565.1 Candidatus Saccharibacteria bacterium RIFCSPHIGHO2_12_FULL_49_19
GTGTTCTTGAAACCTTAACCTGCAACCCGGACACCGGCAATTGCTCAGCAGACTTTGACATGACAGCGCAGCCCAGTAGTAACAATCGCATTTTCCTTGAGTCACCGGGTTCCGGCTGCGGAGGCTACCGGGCGGTACTGCCGGGACCGCCGGAGACTACCCACACCGCGGCGTTTTCCGACCGCGGGGAAAACCCGCCCTGCAACGATAGCGGGAACCGCCAAGTTGTAATTCTCGGAGACTACGGCCAGCCGCCGGAGGGAGATTGTGATCCGGATACAGATCCGACTTGCCCTCCAAGCGGGGGTGCAGACAGTGATACCTCAGACTGTGTACTTAACAACAGTACGCTGTTTGAATGGGTGCTCTGCCCAATTACCACCGGCATTGGAAAAGCTACCGATGGTCTGAACGCCATGGTGGAGGACTTGCTGGAAATCGACGTTGATGAGACTTTTCCGAAGACTGGGGATGGCAATGGAGTATATAAAGCTTGGACGATCATTAAGAATCTCTCCACGGTTCTGGTAATTATCTTGATGCTGGTGATGGTTATCTCTCAGGCCATTGGCTCGGGAGTGTTCGAAGGCTATACCGTCAGAAAAGTCCTTCCCAAACTGGTTATCGCCGTCATCGCCATTCAGCTTTCGTGGGAACTTTGTATCTGGTTAATCAAACTGGCTAATGATTTAGGCAACGGCATCAAAGAAATCATGATCTACCCATTTGATCCATCTGGTGGTGGGGCCATGGACTTAGACAACTTAATCAACAGAGTGGATTGGGAATTTGCTCTTGCTGCCAACGCAACTCTTGTAGTACTGCTGGTTGCTTTAGCCAGTGTGATATCCGGCTTTTTGTGGTTTATCGCGCTGGTGGCCTTTATTCTGCTGATGGCTGTGGTTATTGCTCTGGCTATGCTGATGCTCCGAAACGTCCTGGTTATCGCCTGCGTAATGCTTGTGCCGCTAGCCATAATTATGTGGGTATTACCCGGGACTGAGCGATATTGGCGGATGTGGAAAGATAATTTCATAAAATTGTTACTACTGTTCCCGCTGATGATCATCATCATTTACGCCGGGCGTATCGCGGCCTGGATTGCGGGCGACCTTGGGAGATCCGGCTGGATTGACGCCTTGTTTGTGTTGCTGGCCTTTTTCGCCCCTTACTTCTTAATATTCAAGGCCTTCAAGTGGGGGGGCGGCGCACTAGCCTTGGCCTACGGCGCCATACAACAGAGTAAGATGTTAGCCAAGGGTCGGGAATTTGGCATAAACCAGCTTAAGATAGCCGACAAGCGCCGACGCGGCAGACTCTCAGAATATGACCCTAATGAGAAGCCTTACGGGGTTAGGAGTGGGGTGATTCCCAATAAGAAATTTGTACCATCATTCCTACGCGGCAAGCGAACCTTCTTTCCTATGATGACCGGTAGAGTAATGCCGCGCATCTACTCCGGCCACGTACTACCTACTGACCGTAGCCGGGCATTAACCGCTCTGGAATATGAAAACTATAAGAAAGAGACCGACGCTGAGCAAGATGCCTATAACAACGCCGTTTATCAGTCGGCTGAGAAAGGGAACTTTGAAGGAGGCGTCTTTGGCTATGATTCTTCAACTGGTGGATGGAGGTGGCGACAGTATAAGAAAGGTGATAAAGGCCCCGGCCCAGCTAAGGCGGCTCTGGAGAACATGATGCTCCACCCCAACAGCCGGCAACGCAACGTTAACATGAAAAGATACATTGACACCAGTTCATGGATTGAACTGGAGAATGATGCCGTTTTACTAGACCCTAGCTCCGGGAGCAGGAAGGAAAGAAAATACAAAAAAGAGCTTCTTTCCCAACTTAGGGAGACATACGGTGATCATATGTTTGGCGAGGGCGGTGCAATGCAGTTCAGAGATGAAGAAGGCAACGCTGTTGCGGGTAAGTTTGTTATGAGGCCCTTCCAGCACCCCGACTGGATTGGTGTCCAAGACAACAACCCTCCGTACTGGAGCGCAGTTGGCGGTAAGCGAGCTGATCTTAACCCACCGGTCGCCGGCTCCACATACCCTAAATACTACAGTGAGGCTGAAGCCGCTGCTGATTCCGAAAAAGCGGCGCTAAGACAACAGGGCGTGGGGAGAATAATAAACAACCCGAACTGGGGGTTGCTTGATCAGAACGGAGATGTTGATGAGGCCAAGTGGCAGAAATACGGCGGCTTGCGGCTGTCCGACGCCGATCGGACATCTCTATCTATGTCGGATAACTATGTGAGCAACAGTAACGTTGGCGGGCAGGCTCAAGGCTTTATTCAAGAAGTTACGCGCTCCCAGAATGCCTTTACCTCAGCCCAATTCGCGCGGGTGTTAGAGGCTACTGCCAGGGGTGGGCCAAATGGGGCAGACCGACTGGTCAATATGGCTGGTGGTGAGGGGAGTGACCTAATGAAAGAACTGGACAAGGCGCTTGGGCATATTAAAGATGTTAACGGCAATAGCATTACCTACATGCAATATGTCAACGCCGCCAGAGATAACAATATGAATGCTCTACCTCAGATTGATCTTAACGCCGTAGCTGCCGCGGCCGGCGCCGCGGCCGGGGCGGCCGGCGGTATAGTTGGCGGCTCAAGCGGTGCTGCGGGTGGTGGCGGAGGCACGGCTGGTACAGCGACTGCGACTAGCCCAGCTCCCGGTGGTACCGGCGGTGGAGGGGGCGGCAGTACCGGAGGTGGGACAACTGGCGGCGGCACTGGTACCGGTGGTGGCGGAACCACAGGTGGTGGTACCGGCGGTGGAGGGGGCGGTGGCACGCCAGCCGCCGGGCCGGCGACCGGACCGATGGTGGGAGCCGGAGCCTACGGAATTGGTCCAGCTAGCGCGGCACCAGCGGCCGGAACCGGCGGTCTGGGCCTCCAACCTCAAGATGTTGATGTCTTGGCTGGAGCCGTGGAACGTGCTGTAGTCCGAGCCAATAAGAAGTCCAAGCCAACGGTTGTAACCGATAGTGAAGGAAATGTAACGCTCAACATCCAACACGGCGGCAGTGGCTGGAGCACCGGG
>MGCX01000013.1:3252-10975 GCA_001788565.1 Candidatus Saccharibacteria bacterium RIFCSPHIGHO2_12_FULL_49_19
CCAGTAAAATTAACAGTGTTACTAGAAAGGAAAATGCTATCAGCTATTAGCTATTAGCTAACCCCATGGCCGTCTATAAAGTAATCCAGGATATCGAGGCCGAAGACCGGCTGGTCGGACCCCTAACTCTAAAGGGTTTTATTTACGCTATGATCGCCGGGGCCCTAGCTTTTATTTGTGTGCGGCTGGCGATGGCCGGAAGTTTAGGTGACGTCCGCTGGGGGGTAATAGTTATCCTTTTGCCCCCGATAATCCTTTTTGGGATCCTGGCCGGCCCCTTTGGCAGAGACCAACCTACCGAGGTATGGCTGCTGTCGCACGTTAAATTCTTTTTACAGAATAGAAAGCGGGTCTGGGATCAAAGCGGCCCAAGCTATTCGGTCATTATCACAGCGCCTAAAAAAATAGAGAAGATACTAACTAAAAACCTGTCGCAAATAGAGGTAAAAAGCCGACTTAAAGCATTAGCGGCAACCTTGGACAGCCGCGGCTGGGCCTTGAAAAACGTGGATGTTAACTCAACCCCGCCGGGTTTTTTCCAAACTGTTGACAGCAGCTCGGAGCGGCTGATCTCACCCTCCAGCGTTATGCAGCCCGCACCGGTAGTGGATATTCATGCTGAGGACGACATTTTAGACAGTGGCAGTAACGCTAAAGCCCGACACTTCAAAGAAGCGGTGCAAAGAGCCGAGATCCAGCGGCGGCGGGAGCTATTGGCGAACTTCAATGCCGCTCGTCAGCAGCAGAAAACCGCTGACAAAGCTCCTTCAGCAGCTACTGCCCCAAAGCCCCAACCCAAGCAACCCGCCGTGACAGACCCTTATCGGGCTGATAAAATACAGCTAGCCAAAAGTGGTAATGCTTTTAGCGTGGCAACGTTGTCACGCATGGCTAATCGCCACGAGGCTAAGGTAAAACAAGTAGGGCCCAACGAAGTAGAAATCGACTTGCATTGAGAGAAATAAACAAAACCAAAACGCCCGCACAAATTTTGAAGAAATCTCGGCGGGTAAAGGTGGCAAAAATTGAATCCGCAATCAATCAATAATCCGCAAAAGACTCAAACCCCTGCACAGGCAGGGGCCCAGCCTTTTTACCCTCCTGCTAGCTACGGGCCGGAGCCGGAAGCGCCGCCATATCCGGGCAACACCCCAGCTAACCCGCAGGTGGTGGCAGCGCCGCCGTCGGCCAACGTCAATCCGGTCAATCCTAACAGTACCCAAAATAGTCTGCAAATAGCCGAAATCCGTGACGGCATCGTAATAATGAACGACGGCACTTTCCGAGCGGTGATAATGTGTAAGTCCATAAACTTTGATCTGATGAGTCCCCAAGAACGCGAGGCGGTAGAGTACGCCTACCAAGGAGTGCTGAACTCACTGTACTTTCCCATCCAGATATTTATGCGCAGCCAAAAGGTTGATCTGCGGCCCTATTTGGAAAAGCTCGACAAAATCCGCTCTGAGCAGGAAAACATGCTGTTGGGCCTGCTGATGGAAGATTATGTCGCCTTTTTGGCCGACATCTCCCAGCAGACCAACATCATGGATAAGAACTTTTACGTGACGGTGCAGTACCCTGATCCTGACGAAGAAGATATAAAGAGCACCATCGAGCAGAGCAAAGGCTTTTTTAAGGGGATGTTTGGGCTTTTTGGCGGTCAAAAAGAGACAGTCCAGCGGGTAGTTATCGATGAAAATCGGCTGGAGACCGCTAAAACAGAGCTCCGTAACCGGGTGCAGGCTCTAATGCAGGGCCTGATGGACAGCGGTGTGCATAGCCTGCCGCTGGACACTCAAGAACTGATTGAGCTCTTTTATGACGTCTATAACCCGGATACCGCTACCCGCCAGCATATGCGAGACTTTAACGAACTAACCGCGCCGGTCGTTACCAAAGGAGTTGGCAACGCCCCACAACCCGGACTCGATAGGGAGGCCGCATGAGCAGGCAGGCTCTAATGCCCAATCATCAATGCTCAAGGCTCAATGAATTCTCAATGCCGCAATGTTACAAATGTAATGATTCATTGACAATTATTCATTCATTGATAATTGACACTTGCCCATTGAACATTGCCCATGGAGGTGCACCGTAATGGGCCTTTTTGGTAAGAAACAGCCTCCGGCCGACCCGGCAGCACTGGCCGCCCGTGAGAAGAGGGAGGTCAGCGCGGCCTTAGCAAAAGGGATTACCGCCTTACGCGACTTTATCGCCCCCAGTTCATTGGTTTTTAACAGCAGCCACTTTCAATTAGGCACCCGCTATGCCCGTACCTACTACACTTACGGCTATCCGCGCCAAGTTTATACCGGCTGGCTGTCCAGCCTTATAAACGTTGACGAGATTTTAGACCTCTCTATGGTTATCCGCCCGGTTAAATCGGAGGTCGTTTTAAACAATCTGCGCAAAAAAGTCTCGCAATTAGAAGCCGGCATCCAGATAGACGCCGAAAAAGGTCGGGTTCGCGACCCGGCCAAGCAGGCCGCCATCTTGGACGCCGAAGAGATGCGCGACAAGCTGCAAGTCGGCGAGGAACGCTTTTTCCGCTTTGGGATGTACTTTACCGTCTATGCCAGCTCGATGGACGAACTGCAGTTTATAACCCATAAGATTGAATCGCTGCTCGGCCAGCAGTTGGTCTATTCCAAACCGGCCAGCGCCCAGCAAGAGCAAGCCTTTAATAGTGTGGTGCCGCAGTTTAGTGATCAGCTGCAGATTTACCGCAACATGAACACCGGAGCGATCTCCACCAGCTTTCCGTTTACTTCGGCCGATCTGACTCAGGAAAACGGCATTCTTTACGGCATCAATATGCATAACTCGGGATTAGTGATTTTTGATCGTTTTTCTTTGGAAAACGGCAACAGCGTGGTATTTGCCAAATCCGGCGCCGGTAAGAGCTTCGCGGTGAAGCTGGAAGCGCTGAGGAGCATGATGTTCGGGACCGAGATATTCATCGTCGATCCGGAAAACGAATACCAGCGGATGTGCGACGCCGTTGGCGGAGCTTATGTGCGTTTGAGTTTGAACAGCTCGACTCGTATAAATCCCTTCGACTTACCAAAGGTAGTGGATTCCGAGGAAGCCGACAACGCTCTGCGCTCTAACCTAATAACCCTGCACGGACTGCTGAGATTGATGATGGGCGGCGCTCAAACTCAGCTGATTCGAGGCACTGAGGCCACACTGCCGGCGCTTAGCCCAACGGAGGAAGCCGACCTAGATTCGGCGCTGATTGAGACTTATGCCAAAGCCGGTATCACCAACGATCCGCTGACTCACGTATCAACCCCGCCAACGATTGCTGATCTTTATGACACCTTACTTCATATGGGGGGCAGCGGCCCGCAGCTGGCTCAGCGGCTGAGAAAATATACCAGCGGTACGTTCGCCGGCATCTTTTCCCAGCAAAGCAACGTTGATGTTAATAACCCGATGGTAGTCTTCAACATTCGCGATCTAGAGGATGAATTACGGCCGGTAGCCATGTACATCGTGCTTAACTACATCTGGAATAAGACCAAGGCCGACCGCAAGCGTCGTCTGCTGATTGTTGACGAAGCTTGGCAGCTGATGCACTTTGAGGACAGCGCTAACTTCCTGTTTTCACTGGCTAAAAGGGCCCGCAAGTACAACCTTGGCGTAACCACCATCACCCAGGACGTTGAGGACTTTATGGCTTCCAGAATGGGTCGGGCCATCGTGGCCAATGCCAGCATGCAGCTGCTTCTCAAGCAGTCGCCGACGGCCGTGGATGTCTTAAGCGACGTCTTTAAACTGACCAGCGAAGAAAAGAAACGGTTAAGCCAATTCCCGGTTGGCCAAGGCTTGTTCTTCGCCGGCCAGAACCATGTACACATTCAAGTAATCGCCAGTCCAACTGAAGCGGGGCTAATCACCACCAACCCCACGCCCGTCCAGCAAGGGGAACTTCCGGAACTACCTGAAGATGACGAAGATGAAATGCCGGAACTTGAGGATCAAGTGACTCCACTAAATCAAGCCACTACCACTTCGGAGCAGTGAACACCTAAGCAAGAAAAGTAAAAATGGCAGAGCCAGCCAGAAAACCAGATAATCAGCCAAGCGAGCAGCCGCCCAAAGAGCGGCACTTGCACTCTGTTGAAGGCGGCGGTGAAGGCGGACCCAGCTCCGAGGGCTCCTTAAGTTCGGCGCCAGAATCTAATCGTGAGACCGAGGAGTCTTCACCACCCGGCGCCGACCAGCTGAGGGCTATTGAGGGCGGCGGCGAGAGCTCCGAGCCGGACCGCAGCTGGTATCGGCCAAGCAATCAGCCGCCGAGTGGCCCTGAGCAGTTGAAAGATCAGGAAGAAGCTGTTGAGAAACTGCCGCGCTCTTATGGCAACCCCAGTAGGGGTGAGCGGTTCTCACAAGTGCTAAGAACGCTGGCCACCGGCAAAAGAAAACGAGTAGTGATCGGCGGCGGGCTGGTCGGCCTAATCATCGCCGTGGCTTTTTCATTTTTGTCCTTTGTGTCCGGGCCGTTTCAGTTCATACAGTTCGGGCAGTGGCTTGAAAGGTCGCACCTGGCCGGCCATAACAATACCGGCGAGGACCGAGTTTCCAGGATCTATCGTTTTTATAAGTCCGGCGGCGACGTCCGGGAACTGCGGGTCGGCTGGATTCGCTCCAGCATGGCTAAAAAAATCGAACTCCGCTTTAAAAACGCTGGAATAACCTTAAACGAAACCGGACCATACCGCTATTTGGATAGTCTGGAAATCGACAGAAATCACTCCCGGTGGCGGGGGATGGACGACGCCGCTATAGAGCGTCATTTTAGAAACGAAGGGGTCAACGTCAACCGGGACGTGATAATCGAAAGAAATCGGGTGATTGTGAAGATTCCTACCGGATTTTTCCAAAGAAGCGGCCCGGCCCATAAGTGGGCGTTGAAGGAAATCGGCGTTTGGCGGGTCTTCTCGCCAGTTCAGAGCCGGGCTTTCGGAAAGTTTACAGGCGTAGCCTGGCATCCCATGCGTTGGGCCGATAGGCGGGTCAATGAGGGCTTAGTGGAGTATTGGGACAAAATAAAGGCCAGGTATGCCGAAAAGACCGGCAAAGGCAAGCTAGCGTCTAGCAGTAGCAGTGGAAGAGAAACCATCGAAGATGGTGACACCCCTGAAGAAAGACAGAGAAAAGAAACCCAGAATGCCTGGGACGATGATGTCAAAAAGGCGGCGGCGGATGTCGACCAAGAGGTGACCGAGGTAGCCAATGAGACCACCGAGAAAACCTCACATACCGAAGATCTGGCAGGGTCACTGAAAAGAAAGCTTCTTGTCGGCGGCGCCGCGACGGCGGCTTCAGCCACCGTGGTGCTGTGCATCATCTACGCGATTAATGAGGATTATGAAGCCCTAAAGTATGATCGATTGATCTTACCAATGACGCGGGTAGCCTGGCACTCAGTTTCATTGATGGGCCAAGTAATGAACGGTCGGGATGTTGACCCTGAACAGCTGGGGGCATTCAACACCCTGCTCAACGACCCGGTGACCGGCTCCTGGCTAAACGGCCGGACCACGCAAGCCGAGCAGGGCCGCCCGCAAACCGGGCCGCCGGTTGATGAAAAGCTTAGCGCCGTAAATAAAGGGTCGCCCTTTCAGCCGATCATTGATAAATTCAACGCGCTAACCCCTGAGGGCTTCCCTGATGCTAAAGAAGTATGCAGTACAATTGGCCAAATCCTGACCGGTGTTGTCACTGTTGTGATTTCAATACTCAGCGGCGGCGCTTTCAGTATCCTTTCCTATGTGACCCAAGCGGCTTTCGCAGCGGTAGTTACGCCTTTCGCCATAAACTATCTAGCTAGCTTGTTAGCCGGTAGCGCTGTGGATACCTACCGGCGAGGCCCCCATTATGCCGACTTAGCTAATTACGGCGCCCGATTGTCGGCCAATAGCATTGGCCTGACCCGGGGCGGCGTGGAGCTAGAATCATCGGAGACCAAAGCTATAAAAACCGCCATCAACGAACAGGCCGAGCAGGAGTTTGCCAATAAAAGTCTAAAGTACCGGCTGTTTGATCCATATGATCCTAAGTCAGCCATGGCTAAGTTGCTGGACGTTCCGGATCCGGAGGTAACCGCCAACATCGCCAAAATGTCACAGTCGGTCTTTAGCGTGGGTAAGATGCTTGGCTCTTTACCGTCACTGTTCGCCTCCACCGCCCACGCCCAGCCGGTGACCCTGTATAACTACGGCTTTCCGGAATACGGCTTTAGTTTGGATGATCTTAATAATCCGGCGGTGGCTGACCCTTATGTGAACGCTCGAGATGTAAAGGGGATCCTGGAAAGCCGGCCGGACTTAATCGATAAGGCTAACAGATGTTTTGGTATCGCTATCGGCCAAACTCCGGTGGCTGATATCCCGGATACCCCAGCTAATGAAGCCGGAGTAGCTTGGAGCGCCAAGAGTGTTGGGCTACCCAACCCCTATGACAAAACCTCCGATGACCGATACGAGCTACAAGACTGTAAAAATGGTGGTCTGGAATGGCTAAGGGTGCGGTTCTTTATTCTCGACTCGGTGCTGATGGATGCTGCCTACTGCTACGAAACAGGCGACCCGGAGTCCTGCGACAACGTCGGCTTCAGCCCGCAAGCGGAATCAGGCGGCGGGTCAACTGACTGCAGTGATTATGCTGATGCTACCTGGGAGCAAATAAACCAAGGCGGGGTAATGAGTCCTGATACCCCTCCGAACCAATACCGCCAATTTATCGTCGATCAGGCCCCAGGACGAACCTGCTCAGACTGGAAGTTAGCCGAAAAAATGCCGGCAGATGTTCTTGCTCGTGCGGTACCTAACGACGAGCGGCAGTATTTTGGCCAATGCACGAATGGCAATAACTGTATTGAACAAACCGATGAAAATGGACGCAAGTATATAGAAGTGAAATACCGCGACCCGCCAGTCAGCGGCAGTAATACAATAAATATCTATTTGGATGGTGGTAGTGGTAGCCCCCCGCCGGCCCCTCCGGGCCCGCCATCTCCACCACCATGTTCACCACCTAGATGCCTACCATTGGAATAAAGATGTTTAACGTGAAGAACAATTTAAAAAAATTGCGCATCATTATGGCGCTGGTTGTCTTGTTAGTTTTTGTGCTTTCGCAAAATGGTATTGCAGTATTCGCCTTAACTCAAGCTCAAAAAGATGCCATAAAGTCCGGAGCCCTCTACTTCAACACTGAGGAGGATGGGGAAATCGTACAATGCGGTAATGAATCAACGTACACGGCACTGTTCCCGGCTATTACAGACGACGCACAACTTGCCGAAGCGATGCGGGCATATATTGTTGATGAGGGGTTCGCTTCCTCACCGCTCATACCCCACATGAACCTGTTTGTATCAATCGGCCGGGAACTCAACGTCAATCCCGTAATGCTGTTGGGTATTGCCCGGGAGGACACCGGCATGGCTACGACCGGCCATGGGCCACCACCGGAACATAATTTTGGTAACATCCGAGATCATGAAAATGGCGGCTGGAGGAGTTGGCCAAACTATCCGGCGGCAATTAGGGGGCATTACGAGCACCTCCGCGGGGGAAATTACCTTGGACCGCCATCTAACTTCACAACCGTTGACCAAGTTATTAACAGGTGGGCGCCCCCTGAAGACGACAATGATACAGCGGGATATATTAGGGATGTAAAGGCTTTAATGGCTGCAATTCTTGGCAGT
>MGCX01000013.1:10985-14332 GCA_001788565.1 Candidatus Saccharibacteria bacterium RIFCSPHIGHO2_12_FULL_49_19
GGCGGCAACACAGTAGTGTTAGATCCGGGTCATGGTCCTAACCATACATCTGTTGATCAAGCAACCGGCTTAAGAATGGTTGAGTCACATAATGTACCAGAGACTAGTGAAATGTGGGACGTGGCACAAAAAGTTAGACAAAAGCTGCAAAGCTCCGGTTATACTGTGCTCTTAACCAAGCAAAGCGAACTAGATCAGGTAACTTTTAGACAGCGAGCAAATGTAGCCAATAACAACAAAGCGGCTATCGCGGTGAGTTTACACGATGATCATACCCAAAGCTATGATGGTTTTAAGCAGGTATGGCCCCAAAGAGTCGGCCAATACAGGGGCCAGGGAAGTAACCGTACCGAATTTACCAATGCCGCTGTTGCCGAAGCCAGCCAACGCTATGCTCAAATAATGAAAGAGGAACGAGAAAGGGTAGAAGGTGGAAACGTTGTGATATCAAACTTTCAAGCCAGAGATGGAATGGAGCCTGGGAATATCCCGATGGTGATGCTGTTTTCGACCGTGCCATGGATATACCACGAGGTAGGTGGTGGATCAGGGAGACTTTCTGACAACCAGCTGGAACAATACGCTGAGGGTGTGGCAAACGGTATTAAAAGATCGGTGCCAACTATTCCCGGAGGCGCGCCAACCACCGGACAAAATATGGTATGTGCCTGTTCTGATGCTCTGATTGCCAAAGCAAAGTTATTCGCATGGCCTGAATATCATGAAGCAAACTACTTTGATATGAAACCAGAGTATGAGGCAGCTATCCGAGCTGCCCAGGCAAGGGGTGAATATGTTGGGGGAGGAGCGCACCCTGGCATCGACTGCGGAGGCTATGTCACTAGAGCTGTCAGGGACAGCGGGGCTGAGCCAAGATATAACGGGTACCAAGGGCCGACAACCGATCAAAAAAGATGGATGGACGATCACCCCGAACTTTATGAAAACATAGGTACACCAGCAAGCACCGCAGAGCTTGAACCAGGCGATATCGCTATTAACACCGGTCATACCTTTTTTTACCTAGGTAGTGCTGGTTTCCCCGGATATAACGCGGCAGATGCATCAATTGACACATTTGGTAATGACTCCTGGAGGTCGCCAATGGCTAACAATCACTCAACTGGAGGCTATACTTGGTACAGACTAAAGTGTCCTGCAAACTCAACCAACCCGCCCAGTGGGACACGGGGGACTCAGTAGTATGAAAAAACCCGCACTTAGGATGATTATGGTTCTCTCTCTATTCGCCATCCTGGCTCTAACTGCATACCTCATTTTTACTGGTAACCGTAACACCGACTTATCGAAAATCAAAATCAACGTCATTCCGGAGGATTCAACAATTACTCTTGATGGTTCGGTAATTAAAGAGAGAACTCTAGATGTTCAACCGGGTGAACACTCAATAGAAGCTTCAAAAGAAGGTTTCAAACCGCACAAACTGGATTTTGAGACGGCGAAGGGCGCAACTAAAGAGATTTATCTCCTGCCCGAGCCCACTTCGGAGGAGGCACTGGAGTGGCTTCGCGCGAACCCAGACATCCAGCTACGGCGGGAAAGTTTTGCATCGCAAAACGTCACAGAACAGCAGGCTATATTCGAGAATGAGTACCCAATACTCACGGTACTCCCATACATTAGCGCTGATTTCCGCGTGGATTACGGCGTGTCAAAAAAATACCCAGACAATCCTAATAAAATTGCTTTATATATAACCGCGATCTCCCCAGAGCTCCGGAAAATGGCAGTCAATTGGATTATGTCACAAGGTTACAACCCTGCCGAATATGAAATAGTTTTCGTCAATTTTGATAATCCCTTTATTGAAAATGATTAATATAAAACGATTACTACTATTTGGCTCGCTATTCGCTGTAATCATTGGTATAGCAATTTTTTTCTGGTATAGGGGGTCGTTTGGGAACGTCCAAATTACATTACCCTCGGGTGTAAGCGCCAAGATTATAGTCGCACAAGGCGAGCATAGGGATGGTGATGAAGACGGCGCAGTTGCGACATTTTCTGACTCCTATAGCGACAACTTGAGGAAGAGTTTTTACACCCTAATTACACAAGGAACCAGTGAATATGAAGGCGAAACGCTTGACTTTGAAGTCTCAAGCAACCCGGTAATTATTAACCTCACACCAGACTACACTGAAGAGAAATTAGATACCTTATTGAGCTCCAGCCATACTGAGATCATTGAGGCATTCAAAGCAGACTTTCCAACAATCCCCGAGGAGTATACCTTAGTAAGTGGAAGACTTTTTGGCCAAGGTGATTGGTATGGTGGCACACTCATCCCAAGCGACCAACTAAATAAAGATATTTTACGGTTCGTAGCTAATAGACGCAGTGGTACCTGGGTAATAGTAACTAAGCCCCCGCAAATTATTGTGAGCTCGGTTCTTCACCCCGAAATTCCTAAGGATATTGTTAGGGGTGTTAATAAACTTTAGATGGTTTCAGGAGGAGGATAAAGGTGAGGAAGATTAGGTTGTAGTTGATAGTTGGTAGTTTGTAGTCTTGACGAAATTCATATTATTACGTACAATTAAATTGTACTATTTAAGCGTACGAGGAATCAAAATGGGTACTAAAACAATAAACATTAGCAAACTGCGCGACAACCTAGCGGATGCCCTTGATGCGGTCTCGGAAGATGAGGTCTTGATCATTACCCGCCGCGGCAAGAAAGAGAAAGCCATCATTGATATTGATAAGCTGGAAGACCTATTGTCTGTCAATGACCCGGAGTTTCTACGATCCATTGCTGATGCCCGCGAACAAATTAAAAGGGGTGAGGTATACACTTTTGAAGAAGTGTTCGGCGGCTTATAATGGCCGAGCCATATAAATACCTCATTACCAAACGAGCCAGACAGGATCTTGATTCACTGCCACCAGCTGTACGGGAGCGAGTTGGAAGAAGACTAAAGTTTTTTATAGAGAGTGGCGACCCACTGCGTCTCGCTACCAAGCTGAAAGACCAGCGGAGTGGTGAATACCGCTTCAGGGCTGGGGCGTACCGGATTATTTTTGATAGAAAAGGTAGGACATTACACATATTGCGAGTCCAGCACCGGCGTGATGTTTACCGAATGCGCTAACCAAGTGTGATTAGATTGTGATGTTGAGAAAAGTAGTTGACCACCGCATCGGCATCGGTGGTGGTGATAATAGCCTGATATTTTTTTAGATACTTCACCAGAGCCCGACGCCGTCCGCCGTCAAGTTCTGAAAAAACGTCATCTAGTAAGAATATCGGCTTTTCATCTCGAGCCTTCTCCACCAGACCAAGCTCAAAAATTTTTAGAGCCAAAAGTAGGGAGCGGATCTCG
>MGCX01000014.1:0-8160 GCA_001788565.1 Candidatus Saccharibacteria bacterium RIFCSPHIGHO2_12_FULL_49_19
CAGGAAACCTCGCTCTTTCGGTGGATAGGATTCTCACCTATCTTATCGTTACTCATTCCAGCATTCTCACTTGATAACACTCCACCAGATCTTACAATCTGACTTCAGCGCGATATCAACGCTCCTCTACCACGCGATGCACAGCATCGCAGTTACCAGTTAGCAATTAACTGTTTACGGTGTATGAGCAGTGATCCGTTAACCGTTTACACTGATAACAGAAAACTGATAACACACAGCAAACTGAAAACTGTTTACTGTTAACCGTGGTGCCACGCACCGCATCCTCAGCTTCGGTATTACACTTGAGCCCCGTTAAATTTTCCGCGCAGGATCTCTTGATAAGTGAGCTGTTACGCACTCTTTAAATGAATGGCTGCTTCTAAGCCAACATCCTTATTGTCAAAGAAATCCCACTTCGTTTCCCACTTAGTGTAAATTTAGGGACCTTAGCTGGAGGTCTGGGCTGTTTCCCTTTCGAGCGACGAGCTTAGCCCCGCCGTTCTAACTGCTGTAGTTCCATATGCGGTATTCGTAGTTTGTCAAGGGTAGGTACCATCACTGGCCCTATTCCGAAACAGAGCTCTACCCCCGCATATTACCGTACAACGCTAGCCCTAAAGCTATTTCGAGGAGAACCAGCTATCTCCGGGTTCGATTAGCATTTCACCACTAACCACAGGTCATCCAAACGTATTGCAATTCGTAATGGTGCGGCCCTCCACGCGGTTTTACCCGCGCTTCAGCCTGCCCATGGTTAGGTCACCCGGTTTCGGGTCTAATACACAGTACTAAATCGCCCTATTAAGGCTCGCTTTCACTACGCCTCCGCCAGATGGCTTAAGCTTGCACTGCAAATTAACTCACTGGATCGTTCTACAAAAAGCACGCCGTCACCCAGCACTTAGACATCGATGTAAGATGGTTGAACGGTGGAAATCCATCGAACTACCTATCAAAATCTAAGTGCTGGGCTCCGACTCCTTGTACGCACATAATTTCAGGTTCTATTTCACTCCGCTATCCGCGGTTCTTTTAACCTTTCCCTCACGGTACTAGTCCACTATCGATCGTCAGACATATTTAGCCTTAGGGGGTGGTCCCCCTAGTTTCAGTCAGGGTTTCACGTGTCCCGACCTACTCGACTTAGCAATTCATAAGGTTTCCGACACTTGGCATACCTGGCTTTCACAGTCTTTGGCCCGGCTTTCCAGCCGGTTCTGCTCGCACCGGAAATTTCTAACCTTACGCAAGAGATGGTAGCTCTTGCAACAGTTCAGATTCCTCGCAATGAACAACCTGAACTGGTTAATTGCTAGTCACAACCCCTTCTATGCATTAGCCTACCAGCCGTACCGGCTGCGTCTCGCTACGCTCGACAGGCAAAGGTACTAGGTTTTAGGTGTTAGGTGCTAGAAAAATCTAGAACCTATAACCTATCCACTAGAACCTCAGCTGTTCGAACTGCAGTGAGACACAGCTGGAGCATATAAGGTTTGGGCTGATCCCGTTTCGCTCGCCACTACTCCGGGACTCGTTGTTTACTTTCCTTTCCTCCGGGTACTAAGATGTTTCAGTTCCCCAGCTTACCGCTGCATAGCCTATGAATTCAGCTATACGCTATGCGACATGACTCGCATAAGGTTTCCCCATTCGGACATCCCCGGTTCAAAGCTTGCTTAGGAGCTCCCCGAGGCTTATCGCAACCTGCTACGTCCTTCATCGGTGTCTTGACGTCAAGGCATCCTTTATGTGCGCTTGAGTAACTTTTTACGATGTTTGTGCATATGACTGGCTATTGGTATTCACCAATTCTTTTACCCGCAAAAGTTTCTTTAGAAATTTCGGCGGGTGCCGTTTGTCATTTGCTCGGCCACCTAAACTTACGTGTAAGTTTGTGCGGCCTTTCTCTCTAAATGTGTACGTATCTTGCCAGACACGTACATCCTAGTTTTTAAGTTGCAGGCCATTCAAACTCCACCGCACCGTGTTCCAAATTGTGAGGAAGAGTTTGAGTATGCCCAGAATGCTAGTTCGTGGTTACTTGCCGGTTCCCACTAACAAACTGGCCGTACTCAAACGACCACTACTATAATAACAATTTTAACAGAGGTAATCAACTCAAAAGTGATGTAAAAAAGGTTACGTTCTGGCCTCAGTTTGATAACTTGTTTTGACAATTGTAAAAACAAATATTAGAGTTTTGGCAGGTTTACACCCGTTGGGAGTTATTCAAATTGCCCGAAAAAATCCATCTTAATGAGAAGCAAACTTGGCTGCAAAGACTACGCCTTAGCGCTAGTGTCGGAGCCGCTTCCCTGGCTTTTTTAGCTTCAGGTATTGATAGTAATCCAGCTAGTGCTGAGGAGCGGGTGCCGGCACAAGTCGAGTCAACTCCAGATCTTATTATCGCCTTCCAGGAAGACCAAATGGTGAACGAAAACTCCGAAATGTCCCTCAAGATCGCCGAGGCAATCAGTCATCTTGACGATGCCGATGATGATGACGGTGAGCTGTTAGACAACCCAGAGATTGAGCTCGGCGCTAAGGCCACCGGCCCGTGGAGCTTCCCAGACCAATGCTCAGAGATTAATAACGACACCAATCGCTACACAAACTTTTTTAGGGCAACTCGTGACTATGGTCTTACACCGATTTTGAACATAATTCCCGGAAGTACTGGACTCAGTAAAATACCCATTACCCACTCACAGCGCAGATGCTTCAAAGACACGGCCGTGTCGTATATCCATTTATTCGCTAGCGTTTATAAGGAAAAAGGAGAGGATGATAACGACGGTTATTCAGACGAAGAATCTAAGCCCACTATGTACTTAGAGGTATTTAATGAAGTTAATTCAGAGGCTTTTGCCCCTAACCAGTACGACAGAAATGGTAACTGGGTTATGCCCAAGCACATTGTAAGAGCAACCGATGTAGTCTATCGTGGATCAAAACAAGCCGCTGCCAAACTAGATGTAAATGTAGAAATGATCACACCTGGCCTGCACTCCCAAAATAGAGCTCTAGATTTCTTCTCCACCATGGGCCGTTACAAAAAGGAGTTGGGTATAAAAAATCAGATAACGAACTGTTTTTCCTGGCACCCCTATGGGTCAGAAAACAATGAACCGCCAGATACTATACATCCCAATCTTTCGACTATTGGTCTAGCGGACTACAATACTCTGCTTAAGATAATTGATATTTCATTCATCCGACAAGATTACCCGATCTGTGCCAGTGAGTATGGCGTTAAAGCCCTAATTCCACCAGATAAGAAGTACCTTTACCCGGGAGTCACACAAACGTCATCAACCCTCGTATCAGAGGATCTGCAGACCCGTTTTTATACTAAGTCTCTAAAGATGGCTCGGTGCAGCGAGCGTCTGCTGATGTGGACACTGTTTAATGCCGTTGACGACCCCGATGGCGCTTGGACGTCGGGTATATGGCGACCTATTGTGTCGATTAACGACAGCCTTGAAGCAAAACCGGCCTATGAACCGCTACACCAAACTATTACATCAATCAAGTCCGGCAACTTTAGTTGCTGAAGCAGTCAAGCAACCTATACAGCGGGTAGCAGTACTGGCGCTGGGGTGCCGGCCATCCGGTGGTAGCGCTCATCAGCGGCTCGACCACGCACCCGGTCAATAACCGCGGCATGTGATATTTCCCGTAGCTTGCTTATCTGCGTTTCGTCAGTTAACAGCGCTATGTGCTTGATTTTTAACAGAATGTCCTTCTCTAAGCCAGCCAGCCATAAGTCGTGATCCCGTTTAACTGGATGGACGGACGACAGGGCCGCCCGTATATCAATGGCGGCTGTCAAGCTCCAAGTCTGCGGGGTATCCGGCATGGTAGCCGCGGCGATTGACCCAGGTTGCGATTGTATTTTCAGACCCCAGTCCAGAGGCACAAAACGGTAATATACCGATTCGCTACGTGGATCGGCAAGATAGTACTCCAGATAGCTACCGGACACCGTGAAAGCATTAAGGATTCTACGGTCTACCTCGTCCGCCAATTTGTTAAAACCTTGGCAGCGCAGGCCCGTGGCTATCCAGTGCGATTCCCACGGCCAAACCGCCCACGAGCCGTGGTAGTCGGCAAAATTTATCAATTTATACTGACTTTTGGCTCGACAACGGATGCCTGAATCGGTCAAAAACTCATCACTCATTGCCTGGCGAATCAATGATTCCAAGTAGATCCGCTTATCGGTCTGGTCCATATCATCGAATATTTGGGAGTTCAATAGATGCAGTTCATTAGAGCTAGGTGTGCTGACAGACCGCGGCTTACCGGATCTTGGGTGCCGGTCTACAGCCTGCGCGAAACGTTTATCATGCCAGAAGTTGGTCAGGATATTTTGCCGCAGGATCTCAGCCCGTTGTCGCCAAATCTTAATCTGATTCTTATTAACTCTTCCGACGTTCGACAATAGCTGGTCACTTTCAAACATTTTGGCAATCATCATCAAAGCATCAAACGCCAAACCTTGGACTTCCACTGAGGCAACAGGCTGGTTAGTATTAGCCAACCTCCCACTGGTATGAACATATGATGTCAAAGAGTCTTTCCAGGTTTGATTGGGAAGCCCTTGTTCCTGACCGGGACGCCGTTGATATTCAAGCAAGCCCAAGTCAGAAACCTGTAGTTGAACCTCAATCCATCTCACAGCCGCCAGCAGACTAGATAACACCGTGGTTTCGGTACCTCTGAAATTCTGTACCTTAGTCATTAAAAGTCTGTATGCCTCATGACCCGTGGGATCGTGTTTCTTAAGATACATTACATACTGACAGACTAAGCGAACGAACAACGGAGTAGAATCCACACTCCCGAAGTAGACAAGCATGTCAGAGTTTTTATCATCATCGTCCTGCCATCTGGCTGATAGGAGTAGTTCGTCTATTCGCTGCGGACCAGCTTCGTGGTGAATCTTACCCGGCTCTTCGGCGTTTTTGCGCCACAGCCGGCCAAGTCTAGCGGCCTTCTGACCCTGCCAATGCACCAGACTCTTTATAACCTGCTCGATGATATATCTTCCGGCTTTATGATCCTCGTGGCTGTGGAGGTTTTCCAGACTATGGAGTAAAAAAATCATTGATATCGCGCTATCACGACCAAAGTTTTTTTCAGAATATTGAATACCGCCACTGGCGCTAATATGGTCACCAGAGAACAGACCATCTAACTCACTCAACAAGCTGTTCTTATTCGAACTCGGCAACGGCTTTTTTATTTTGGTTGACGCATCAGCCAAAGGCATAGCTAAATTTTTCTTTTTTACTTTTTGTTAGATAGCTTTTATAAGCTTACGTTAACACTGAAGACTAGAGTTGTCCATAGGGTATATAATTAATTAGCTAGGAGTATTTAAGATGAAACGCTTGCGGGTGGCAATGATTGCCCCGCCGTGGCTAAGTGTCCCGCCAACCGGCTACGGCGGAATTGAAGAAGTGCTTTACGGATTAACCCGTGGCCTCAAAAAACTAGGCGTTGAGGTCGAGCTGTTCAGTATCGGCACCAGCAAAGTGCGAGGCCTAAAGATCAACTCGTTTTTTAAGGATGAGACCTACCAGCACATCCATCGGGCAATTTATGAGTCGTCACCAATAGCTATAACGCATATGATGTTTGCCCTTCAAGCAGTCAGGGTAGACCGTAGATTCGATATAGTCCACGACCACAACGGCTTTATCGGGCCCCTCGCCCTCAATTACTTTACCCAGATACCCGGCAATCCCGCGGCCATCCACACCTATCACGGGCCGCCATTCTCTACTCCTAAACAACTTAAAAAGAGCGGCTTGCCGGATAACCGCAGTATTTGGAAACACATATCACGCAACAACCGACTTTACGTTGTCGGTATCTCTCAATCAATAATGAGAGGCTGCCCGCCCGGCCTTAGATCTCGCACCTTACCGGTTGTTCATAACGGGGTTGACGTCGAGCTGTTTCCCTTCCAGCCCAAGAAACAAAAACACTTTATAACCATGGCTCGTTTCTCGACCGAAAAAGGCCAGCATATCGCTGCCAAACTGTGTGACGAGCTGGGTTATAGATTAGAGATGGCTGGTACCATTGCCGGCATCAACACACCGCGCCAGTTGGTGCTGGAACTGGCTCATCCCCTAAGTGACTATCGGGCTTACGTAGATTTTCGTTATTACAGTGATAAGGTTTGGCCCATTACCGTCAAGAATCAGGGTATCCGTTTTGTGGGTAATCTGAGCGGCCGCCGCAAGCTGAGATTTTTGGCTAACGCCAAAGCTCTGCTGTTCCCGATTGACTGGGAGGAGCCTTTTGGCATGGCGGTCATCGAAGCACTAGCCTGCGGCACTCCGGTGGTGGCAATGAAGCGAGGCGCCATGCCGGAAATTATCGAGCACGGTGTTAATGGCTTTTTGGCCAGTACGGAAGCCGAGTTTAAAAACTATATGCAGCAGGTTGATCAAATTGACCCGGAAGCCTGCCGGCAGTCAGTAGAGGAGAAGTTCTCAGTACCAGTTATGGCTCAAGCCTATCTGGACCGCTACCGGAGCGTTTTGTAGTCTTTTTTTGGTACCTGTAGTGACGACGTAGTATCAAGCCAGTGATAATTAAAATCAGCCCAAAGATCAAAAGTCCTACGGCATAAATAACTGCTGTGTTATCACTCATAAATTTGGTGGAGCGTATCGGAGTCGAACCGATGACCCCCACATTGCAAATGTGGTGCTCTAGCCAGCTGAGCTAACGCCCCGTAACTATTGGTTCTTCGACTTCACTCAGAGTCATTCGACTCACAGAGGTTTACCACGAGCGAACGGAGTGAGTCGAATGGTGGGCGATCGTGGACTTGAACCTGAGACCTCGTCATTACTTCCGGATGAAATACCGGAAATAATTGACAGTTTGGTGGGTCTGTCAGGACTTGAACCTGAGACCTCGTCATTATCAGTGACGCGCTCTAACCAGCTGAGCTACAGACCCATTCAATTGTCAATTAGCAGAAATCCTCGTGCTCCCTGCCCCGCACCAAATCATGAGCTTAAGTAGTCTGCAATCAGATTATAGAGCATCAAGACTTTGGTGCTGGGGTAACCACTGAGCTAATCGTCCTTAATGGAACAGATGTATTTTATCTAAAACTACCTTCGGTAAGCAATGCTTATCTAAGTTTAGCTAGGCTGGCGAACGTCAAACCTATCCTCATTGCTCGTAACCTGGCAGGGGGTGGTAGACGTTCTAACATTTTCACAGTAGTCTGGACTGTTACATCCATCCAGGATTTATGTTCAGCCCAGTCTCCTGAAAACTCACGCATACCGGAATACAGTTCGCTTGTTTCATAATCCCGTTGATACTCTTCAGCTGCCTCAGATAATTTGGCTATTCTTGGTCTGTCTCTTTCCCTTAATGAATAGTAGGTATAGATCAGAGTTGCTGGATTAACAGTTACAATTTTTTCACCAAATAGCTGTCTTTCAACCGGATCAAAAACATGGCTTGGTACCGGGAAGCGTCTATCGTTGTGAGTCATGAACGAAGTCGCTTCGTCCGGCCTGAAGTCAATGAATTGGGTAGGTATTGCCAGACCAAGTTTGACCTCTTTAGAAATCGAGTCACGGAACTGTCTAACCTTTGCCAATCTACCTCTAGGTACAATAAGATCGATGTCCGGCACTCTTTCCGCTAGCGTTCCAGTGTCCTCTTCATTGAAATTTAATATAGTTCCATCTGGAGAGTCTATGTAGGAATCAGCTGCTACACTACCAATAATTCTATACGCGACACCTTGGCTGTCCAACCATTCCTGTGTCCGGGATAATTGATCTAGAAAAAGATGTTTGGGGTCTGATTCAGTCGCGGATTTTCTAGTCACTGAGCTCATAATTTTAAAAGAGAAGGCCAAAGAATAAACCTTTATCTTTGGAGCATAGTATAGCATAAACTTATTAAAAAATCCAGTCACGAGACGCTATGATATTATTAACTTAATCGTGCTCGCGCACGAGGTCGGGTCGGGGACCCCGGATGGGCGCCGCTTTCGCGGTCAGTCAACTGGCCGGCGGGGTGAGCTCTGCTCACCCAAGCGGCGCCCTGTTCCGGGCGCTAACAAGCTTCTCCTCTCCCCTAAGCGAGCGCCGCCCCCTAGCGGCAGGG
>MGCX01000014.1:8168-9053 GCA_001788565.1 Candidatus Saccharibacteria bacterium RIFCSPHIGHO2_12_FULL_49_19
GACCGCTGCCTGCAGCCGCCAGGCATGTCCTCCCCGGCCGATGGTGACCCCCTTCGGGGGGTTGCCATCGGCTTTAAACTTGCATTAAAAAGCCAAGCTCTACAGCTTGGCTTTTGTTGAAAACTGGGTAGTGCAATCAATCGTCAGTTGTAATTACAAAACTTTTTCCCTTAGTGACAACCGTAGAAGTTCTGTGAAAAAACAGTTGCCGGGATCAACCGTAGCTCATCCATCGAAACGGAAGGCTTAATATTCTCCCTAGAAAGGAGGTAATCCATCCGCACCTTCCGGTACGGATACCTTGTTACGACTTCGCCCCAATCATCTCCCCTACCTTCGGCCGACAAAAATGTCAGACTTCGGGTATTGGCGACTTTCATGGCGTGACGGGCGGTGAGTACAAGACCCGGGAACGTATTCACGGTAGCGTAGCTGATCCACCGTTACTAGCGATTCCGGCTTCAAGCAGGCGGGTTTCAGCCTGCTATCCGAACTGGGACCGGCTTTGATGGGATTTGCTCCCCCTCGCGGGTTGGCAGCCCTTTGTACCGGCCATTGTAGCGTGTTTGTAGCCCAAGGTATAAGGGAAATAATGACCTGACATCATCCCCTCCTTCCTCCCCGTTACCGGGGCAGTCTGGCTAGATAATCCAACTAACCATAAGGGTTGCGCTCGTTAATGGACTTAACCAAACATCTCACGACACGAGCTGACGACGGCCATGCATCACCTGTCACTGGGTTCCAAAAAGGCACAGTCTCCTTTCAGAGACCTTCCCAGGATGTCAAACCTTGGTAAGGTTCTACGCTTATCATCGAATTAAACAACACGCTCCACCGCTTGTGCGGGTCCCCGTCTATTCCTTTGTGTTTTAAGCTTGCGCT
>MGCX01000015.1 GCA_001788565.1 Candidatus Saccharibacteria bacterium RIFCSPHIGHO2_12_FULL_49_19
AACGTGCATTTTTGGTCGGCCAATATCGCTATGCTGCTAGTGCTATTTCATGTCATCCGAGTGTTTATAAATGGCAGTTACAAAAGGCCACGCCAAGCTACTTGGCTAAGCGGCGTGCTGCTATTTGCAATAATGATAGGCCTCTTCTTTTCTGGAACGGTGTTGAAATGGGATCAAGAGGCGGTTGAGGCTCAAGGCCACGTGGACGCAGTTGCCGAAAAATTTGGAACGATTGGCAAATTGGTAATTTCTACTGCTGGCGAAAGCGTGCCGTATCTAACACGGCTTTACGTGGCGCATATCGGTATTTTAATTTTGCTGCTATTCGCTGTGCTCTTTGTGCACTTATTCCTTATAAAAAAGCACGGCATTTCGCCAAAACCGGTTTACGACGCTGCGGTACGAACAACGCACGGTATGGGCAGCTCAAACTTTCGAGATCACTTAAAAAAACTCACCGGCTTTGGTTTTTTGACCATCGGATTCATAGCTACTTTATCTTTACTGGCTCCGGCTGCTTTGGGCGCACCGGGAGTTTCTGGGATGGAGGTGACTAAACCGCCGTGGCTGTTCTTGCCGTTTTATGGTTTGGAGAATGAATTTGGGCTTAATGCCTTGTTGTGGGCACCGATTGCTATTTTTGCCCTGATGCTGATAGTGCCGTTTGTGGATCGTAACCAGTGGCTGTCGCCAGCCCGCCGAAAAGTTGTTGTTACAATTGGCGCTCTGCTCATCGCGGTTTTAGTTGTGCTGGGTTACAACGCCTGGCGTTCGCCGGCCCACAGCCACTTAGGAAATCTAAGGATTGATATTGGCCAAACGGTTTCCAATTTTTTGTTTCCCAAAGTTTGGGCTCACGGTTCAGCTGAGCCTGAGCCAGGCCATGATGAGCAAATGAGCAGTCACCAAGCAGCAGTCGTGCCGAGTTCAGACAACCATACTGACAAAAAAACGTCCGAACTGGCCATAATCTTCAGCTTGATTCTAATATTTAGCTTTGCCGGGGCCGTTCTGGTGCTTGCTTAAAGATTAGAGCCTAGTTCGGCTTCCAATTTGTCCAGATCGCGTAAGACAATGGCCTGGCGGCTGACGCTGATGACGTGTGATTTCTTAAGCTCGCTAATCTCCCGGCTGACAGTTTCGCGCGACAGGCCGGCGCGCTTAGCCAGATCGCTTTCATTAATTTTGACATGATAGGATCCGTCAGTCTGTTTTTCACCGAACCGCCGGCACTGGACTATCAGCTCAAATAGCAGGCGCGTCCGGGCATTGCTGGCCATGAGGTGAGCTGTGCGCCTCAGCAGCCCGTCAGTGCCGGAATAGACTCGGGACAAAAGGTCAAGCATCACATCCGGATTGGTCTTTATAAACTCAACCGCCTTATCTGCCGGCGCCTGCCGAACCGTGACAGCACTGTCGGCCTCAAAAAAGTATTGATTAGGAGTTTTGTTGATAGCCCAGGACATCGGGAAAAAGGCCGGCGGCTTAAAAACATTAACAACAATCTCCTCGCCGTTCTCGGCGACGTCGTACTGGCGCACCCGACCGGACTTTAGATAAAAGATTCCCGATGGTACGAAACCGGCGTAAATAAGCAGATAGCCTTTCTCAAAGCGTTTGAGTGGATAGGCTTTAAAGAATTTATCAACCTTCTCAGCTGCCATACAGATAATAATAATCGTACACCACCAGCCGGCCAACTGCATTTGCTGTGACTTTGGTCACTGAACTTTGTGAAGCCGGCACCTACAATTCTAAAAAAGAGGAGATGTAGCCATGAGTAAGAACTCGACCAAGACGAACAGCTTTAAAAGACTATACCTATCTTCCAAGGACAAAAAAGTCTTTGGGGTCTGTGGCGGTTTGGGCGAGTATTTTGGGGTCGATCCGACCCTTATCAGGCTGGCTTGGATAATTTTAGCTCTGGTCACAGCGATAGTTCCGGGAATCATAGCTTATATCATCGCCGCCTTGGTAATACCTAAAGCAGCGGAGTCAGGCTAAAGTTGAGCAGCGTTGCGATAAAGTACCCCAAGGTTTTAGTCGCTGTCGCCAGCAAGCACGGCGGCACTCAGGATATTGCTTACGGTATTGCTCGGATTCTTATGGGCTGGGGTATCGTTGCCGATGTAAGGAATATCGAGACAGATGGGGAAGTTGATGGTTATGAGGCTGTAATTTTGGGAAGCGCGGTTTACCGGGGAAGTTGGTTAAAGTCAGCCAGGCAATTCGTCAACAAACATGCAGCTGAGCTGGCAACTCGACCGACCTGGCTTTTTAGCAGCGGTCCAATTGGCAAACCTTTAAAGCCTCAATTTGACGAGGCAGTGCAGATAGGTGAAATCATCGCTAAAACTAAGGCTCGGGAGCATCATGTTTTTACTGGTAAACTTGACAAGAGAAACCTGAATCTTGCGGAGCGTTCCATTATTAAAGCGATTGGTTTAGAAGAAGGTGATTGGCGCGACTGGAACGATGTTGGGACTTGGGCGGTCAAGATAGCTAAAGAGCTGAGGAAGCGAGCATCAATTGGGCAAGATTAACAATGAGTGGCATTCGAAAAACAGGATGCCCAAGAACCCTTCCCGAGGGCAGCGGCGTAGTTGGCATACCGAACACCTCAAAAATTGCGAGTGCCGAAGGCCCACACCGGCTATTCAAAAACTAATTGAGGAGGGATAAAAAATGCGCGGACCAAAACTTTACTGGATGATTCTAACAATTGGGGCGGCTGTGGGGCTACTGGCCTCCTTCTTGCAGATGCTGGAAAAGATTACTTTGGTTAAAAACAGCGAAGCGGTTCTAAGCTGCAACCTTAATTCAGTCTTCAACTGTTCTAATGTTCTCAATGCCAGCCAAAGTTCAGTCTTTGGCTTTCCCAACTCACTGTTATGCATTGTCTTTTTTTCACTACTGCTGGCAGCCGGACTGATTGGCTGGACCGGTGGTGCAATTAACGCCAAACTACGCTTCTTCTTCCAGTTTATGGCGCTATTTTTCGCCGGTTTCGGCTTTTGGTACTTTTGGCAAAGTATTTTCAATATCGGAGTGCTGTGCATCTACTGCGTGTTTTGCTACGGCGGAGTGCTAGCCATCAATGGAGCATTGTTTAGACTCAATTACAAAGACTATCCCTTGAGTAAAAAGACTATGGCTAAACTCGACACTTGGGTGGCGCGGGGGGCCGATCTCTTCTTCTGGTGCCTAATCGCCTTGGTGATCGCCTTAGAAGCCATCATCAAATTTGCTTAACGATGGCCCAACTTAGAGCAATGCTTGCGCTCGTCTAGCCATTAATAAGTCTTCGTCGCAGTGCGTAATATAGACCTTAGCAGGATGGTCCTTAGGGCTTATGCATAGCAGGGAGAGCTGCTCAATTTTCTGGTGATTGGCCCTAGCATCAAGCATCAATCCTAAAAACATCAGTGGTCTGACTATGCGTTTTCTAATTTCGGCGGATCTTTCACCGACCGTTCCAGTAAATACTAAACCGTCAACGCCACCAAGGTTGGCGGTCATCTGACCAATAGCTGAGACAATGCGATGCACGTACATATTAAGGGCCAGCTTGGCGGATTTAGAGCCATCTTTTTCACTTTGCAAAAGGATCCGTACATCCGAAGAAATTTGACTGACGCCCAGCAGACCACTATGCAGGTTCAGCAGATCCTGGAGCTCATTTTTGGTAAGTTTAAGCTTATCTTGTAGCGCCATCAAAGCGGTGATATCAACGTTTCCACTACGAGTGCTCATCATCAAACCCTCCAGTGGCGAGTAGCCCATCGTGGTGTCCAGACTTTTTCCACTGAGTAGAGCGGTGACGCTAACCCCGCTCCCAAGGTGACAGACAATCAACCTTTTGGGGAGAAGTTTGGCCGCCTTTAGGCTACTCACTATCGATTCAGCCGAAAGGCCATGGTAGCCAAACCGCCTTATTTCTAACTTAGCTGTTTTGTCAGGCGGCAGGGCGTAGTATTTGGCTACTTCCGACATCGTGTTATGAAAAGCGCTATCTGACATGCCAGCCAGAACGGCCTTTGGGAAAACTCGGCGTAGCGCATGAATCTCCTGCAGGGTGGCGTTGATGTGCAGCGGCGCCCGGGGCTCTAACTTGGTAAGTTGGTCGATAGTCTTTTTACTAAGCACCCGGTCTTTCTGAAAATAAGTTGATGGCGCCACCACCCGGATAGCCACCAGTTTTATCTGCTCCTTACTGGAAATCGGTAGGTTAGCAAGAATAATTGGCAGTAGCTTATTTGCGGCAAAGGTCAGATGGCTTATATCAGCCGGCTCTGGGCCAACGGATGTGCCTGCTTGTTCGAGACTATAGACAATTTTGTCGCCTAAGTATTCGAAGTGAATTTTGAGCAAACATTGCTCAGCTTGGTATAGCGCATATTTACGACTGGCGCTCCCGGGGTTTGCTATCAGCGTCAGCGGCTGGGTCTGGTCCATCGCCATTCCTCTATCTCGGGCATATCAACACCGTTCTCTTTGATATATGCGGTGTTATCGGCTAGTTTTTGCTGATACTTTTTGATGATGTGCTGGACCTCCTCGTAAGGCACCCGGCCGGTAGCCGACACCTTCTCAAGCACCGATATAACCAAATCCCAGCGGCTGGTCTTATTGCGAACGTGCATATCAAATGGCGTAGTGGTTGAACCACTCTCGATATAGCCGTGGATAGAGAAACGCTGAGGCGAGCTGCTGATGTAATCAAAAATAATTGATTTGATGGTTTCCGGGTAACCGTGGAAGTTGCAAATCACCGGCTTATCGGACGTGAAGTACATGTTAAAACCTTCATGAGTCAAACATGTGCCGCCCTGACCCAGCCCGCAACTGGTTAAGGAAAGTATATTAACGAAGCGCAATCTGACCTGCGGCAGCTCATTCTTTACGATGTCGATTGCCGCCAGAGCCTCTTTAGTTAGATAATCTCCGGCTGCCGCCAAGACCACATCCGGGTTATCGTCGCTGGCAAAGTCCCAGGTCATCAGTCCGGCCTCCAGCTCCTTTTTAGCAAGTTCCGGAGTCAGCCAGCGCGGCTCCAGAGTTTTTCCGGCCGCAATAACGTTAATTTGCCGGGTAGTCGATAGGACATATTCTAAAACAGCTAACATGCTGTTCCCATCGGGTGGAAAATAAACGTCAACAAAATCCCCTTGTCGTTGCAGGACGTCATCAATAAAACCCGGGTTTTGATGCGAGAAGCCATTGTGCTCCTGCCGCCAGCCCGAAGACGTCAAAATGTAATTAAGTGACGGAATAGACCCGCGCCAGCTGACATCCATTGATTGGTTAAGAAATTTGGCGTATTGGTCCATCATGCTGGCTACCACCTGAATGAAGGCTTCGTAGCTGGCAAATACGGCGTGTCGGCCAGTTAAGATGTAGCCTTGGGCTAGGCCCTGAAGATTGTGCTCACTAAGCATCTCCATTACCCGGCCATCCGGATCCAGGTCTTTGTCCCAGCTTTCGATTGGCCAGATCCAGGCTCGGCTGGTTGATTTAAAGACCTCATCGAGCTTGTTGGAGTAGGTTTCATCAGGCGACATCATCCGGAAATTCTTTGTTTTGTCATTTAGTTTAAAAACCTCGTTGAGATACAACCCCGCTCGGCGCATACTACTGGAACCGATGGTGCCCGGCTCAGTCGCATCCTCGGCGAACTGCTCAGCCCTAGGTAAGATAAGCGGCTTGTACACCGGCTCTCCACCAAAGGCATGGCGATTCTGGCCCATCCGATACTCTGTAGGCGGTATGATGTTGGTTACGAATTCACCAAAGCCGCCCCCAGCGGAAAATAATTCATTGATTTTGTAAGACCGCAGCCAGTCCTCTAGCATCCGAAGTTGTCCAGGATCACTTTTGGCTTCGGTAAGGACCACTTGATGGGATAAGCAATTGCCTTCAATCTTCTGTCCGTTAAGCTCCTTTATGCCGGTCCAGCCTTTGAGAGTTCGCATTATTATCATCGGGGGGTGAGTACTAACCGGGCTGTCAGCTTGACGGTTGGCTTGGAAGATTGAGTAAGCCTTGCTTAAAGTTTCCTGCATCTGCTGATGGATATTTTCGCCACTGACGACCAGCGGCTGATAGCCGTAACCTTTAAATAATGAAACTAGCTCATCATCGCTCATCCGGCCGAAAATAGTCGGCGCCGATATCTTATAGCCATTGAGGTGTAGAATTGGCAGAACTTGGCCGTTGGTCTTGGGGTTGATCAATTTATTTAGGTGCCAAGCCGCGGCGATAGGTCCGGTTTCAGCCTCTCCATCACCAACCAGACAGGCTACCAAGAGGTCAGGATTATCAAGTACTGCTCCATAGGCGGTAGATAAGGAATAACCCAGTTCACCACCCTCTAAAATTACTCCCGGCGTTGCTGGGTTGCTGTGACTGGGAAAGCCGTAAGGCCAACTGAAGTTACGGCATATGTAGCCAATGCCCTCATAGGAATGGGTCGCTTTAGGATAGAAGTGCTGTAGCGTGCCTTCTAAAAATAAGTTAGCCTGCAGAGCAGGAAAGGCATGACCCGGTCCCAAGACAAACAAGATTTTCTGATTTTCCTGCTTGGCTAGATAGCTGAGGTGCGAGTAAGCGAAATTAACGCCCGGCCCGGAGCCCCAATGACCTAGCAAACGCGGCTTGATATCGTCCGGCACAAGCTGACGCTCGAGCAAGAAATTATCTTGCAAAAAAATTTGAGCAGCCGTAAGGAAGTTGGCTGCCCGTAAGTATTTGTCGAAATTCCCACCCGGTTCTTGCATAATAAATAATCTGGCTCCCGCTAGCGGACGTGCTTAGAACCAAGCACTACTCATCAATTATAGACCTTTCGAAATTAAACCCCGCCTTCCAGCTTTGAGCATTCTATAATTGACCTTATGAGCGACATAGGTTTTGCAGTAGACGAAATCTGGTATCCCCCAGCAAATATTCTCTATCACGGAGACAAAAAGCTACGGACACAAATCAAAGCCGACGTTAAACGACAGGTCAATGAAGGTATGTCTGCTGCTGTCATGTTAGTTGGCATGGCCAAAATGACTGGCTATGAATATAGACTTCAACCAGTTAACCAAAAAGAGCAAACACCAGACGTTCGTACCATGAGAATTGTTGAAACGCCTGGAGAGCCTAACTGGATGGAGGTTCAAGAGGTTGAGGTCGTCACCCTGGAGAAGAACTCAACCGAACAAGTCGATAATTTTCTTAAGCGGACTAAGCTATCAAGCAAGAAGGCTTACCCGCCAAAAATGGTCATCCTATGCCACATCAACAAGAACCTGCGTAAGGGTAAATCATGGCGTGATATTCACCAATCACTAAAGCACCTGGGTATACCAAATCAAGTTTATATTCTGG
>MGCX01000016.1 GCA_001788565.1 Candidatus Saccharibacteria bacterium RIFCSPHIGHO2_12_FULL_49_19
GCAAAAATAAAAGAATTAACAGATCTGGCAGCACCATCGAAGGCCTTGTTCATTTGCGCCAAACTGGAAAGTGAACTGCGCGGCTTGGATGAAAGCGACCGGGCCGAACTACTGGCTAGCTATGGTCAAAAGGAAAGCGGATTGGTCCAATTGATTAATGCCGCCTATGAGGCGCTTGGGCTGCAAAGTTTTCTAACAGCTGGTGAAAAGGAGGTCCGGGCCTGGACTATTACGGCCGGCTTTACGGCCCCGCAAGCCGCCGGGGTTATTCATACTGATTTTGAGCGCGGTTTTATCGCCGCCCAAGTAATTGATTATGACGATTTAATATCAGCCGGATCTCTAGCTGCTGCTCGAGCCGCCGGCAAGGTCCGTACCGAAGGTAAAGACCATCGTATGCAGCCAAACGATGTCGTCGAATTCCGCTTCAATGTTTAAGCCGATGCAACCGCCAGCGCGATTACCCCGACCAAGGTTAATACAATACCTACAATCTGCTGTGAAGTAAGCTTTTCTTTAAATATCTTAAATGACAGGAAGGCAAATAGCGCTGGATATGAGCCTGCGATGGGAACGACCACAGATGTACTGCCAATACTAAGAGCGTAGTTAAACGAAAAGGTCCCACCATTTACTAATATAGAAGTACTCAGTGTGTCCTTAAGTCCTTTTTTGCCAAGCAGTCCCCTAATAGCTGGTTCTCTCTTCCATAACAGCAACAGGTAGTAGATGATGGCGCTAACAATTATGGCAATGTAGTGGGACAAATACCATCCATATTGTTCTATGGGTATTCTTATAACGCTAAAGTAAATACCCCAACCTAGCATCGTAAACAATGATAATAAAATTACTCTGTCTAAATGCGTTTTTTGTTTTCTTAAGTCTCCAATATCAAGTGAGGAAAGAATAATGCCAATAAAAATAACTAGCATTGTGGCTACTTGAATAGAGCTTGGACGTTCATTGAAAAATATCACGGCGACAATAACCGATACTGCTGGAAATGAACCGGATATTGTGCCCACAAGCGGTGCGTTACCAATCTTCAAGGCTTGTAGAAATGATAAATAACTAAGGCTTAAAAGGACTGCTAGGCCGGTGTTTACTGCAACTGTATTCAAATCTAGATCACTCAAATTGTCTCTGAAAACTACTAGGCCAAAGGCTGAAAGCAGCACACCAAAAAAAGTAATCCAGAAACTGGCAATAAAAGGACCGAGCTTACGGGTGGCAAAAGTCCCATAGACGTCACCAACACCGTAACCAATATGAGCAAAGGCGGCAAATAGAACTGCTAACACTAGCTATGGATTTTACACGATTTCTACTAGTTTAGAGCTGTTGTGTGGGATTAATGAAAGTCTTTGGTACTCCGGGTACTGTGCATTGTTCGGGGAAGCTTTCCAAAATAGCCCCGCCGGCATCTACACATTCAGCAAATGAATTGATATCTTTCTTGTCGGCGAATTTGAAATAATAGACCCCCGCGGCGATAGCTGCAATTATTAAAATTAGTAGAATTTTGCTAATCATATCTGTAATATAGCAGGTTTCTTGTTTATGGTGGTTGTCAATCCTAATGGTGGGGGCCGACCGCAGCCGGCCCCCACGTTCAGTTAACCCAGCAGACCGCACATCCGAGCGGTGTTGGGCCACGGATTGTAACCACGCGGCCTGTCCTGCCAGGTGTAAACCTGACCACGCTCGTTTATCGAGGTCCGAATTCCCCCCTTGGCCCTTTCGGCAACGGCCATCTGTTCTCTGGGTGTCCAATTATCCGCCGTTCCCTTCTTGATGAACAAGTCGAGCCCGTGCGCCCGCTGGAAATCCAGATCCATCTGGAGGCCGCCGTAGTACCCGTTTCCGGTACTCGTACGCCAGCCGCCGGCACCACGCTCGAAAGAGTGGATGCAGTTCCAGTGCTCCTCATTGCCCGTTTCGAGCCTGAGCTCATAGAGCACCTGACTCACTTTCTCGTAGCGAGTCGTGTGGAAGCGTAACGACTGCCTAGCCTTCCGGCAGACCAGGCGGCGTTGCTTGCCGTGAATCTGCCAGCACTTGTCGTAGCGCAGATGAAGCGCCCAACGACCCCTAGTCTTGTTGGTCCAGAAGTCGATGATGGTACGGCTCTTGCGTGCCCTCTTTTCGAGTATTCTTACCTTTGCGGCAGCCGTCTCGGAAGACGGCTTAGCTGAGACTTGGGCTGGCCAGACAGCCGCCACAGCGAACGCGGCGACCAAGGCCATCAGCGAAAGGCCCTTGCGGTTCTTCGGCACCGTAGGTTCCTCCTTAAGGTGCGCGGCGAGCTCAACACAAGCTCGCCTGGGAAGTGTCGTCAGATTGTAAGCTATCGTTGCCACCCACCCCAGTGAATGACTAAGCTTAAAGTCTGAGCCCCGCAGGTTGGTGTAGGCTGATGCCTACTCCCTGCGACGCATATTTTCAGACTGGTTTGACAACCACCATAACCATTGTAACAGATTAGCTGAAGGCTCGCTGAGGGCTCATTTGCTCATGTAGGCCTGAACTTGGCTAGCTAGCTCGGCGATTTGAGAGTACGTGGCACCATCGGAAAAAATCACTACCAGATAGGCCATTCCCCCGTACTGGACAACAGCGGCGTCGTGCTTAACCCCCGGTAGTTCGCCGGTTTTATTAGCCACCGTACAGCCGCTGCAGCCGGCGGGTATGCCTTGATTATAAGATTGCTTTCTTAAAATATTTAACAAGTAATCGCGCTCCTGCGCAGTGTATAGCGTGGCCTTATACATCCCCTCCAGAAGATCGGCGGTGTCCTCAGCAGAAGTTTTGTGGCCGGCCGTGATATCAAGCGTGGTGTTAGAAAAACCGGCCTGTGCCAAAATCGGATTGGAAGGGCTCCAGCCGGTGTAATTACCTATCGCCCAAGCACAGGGATTATCAGAAACCCTTAAGGCCATGTCCAAGCAATGCTCCAGCGACCATTTGCCGCCACTCGACGAAACGGTGATATTCGGTACTTGATCGAGTGATATCTTTTTGAATAACAAATAAGTCAAAAATAGCTTATAGATACTGGCGGCGGACGTAACTTCACCGGCCCGATACGAGCCGTAACGTTTGTCGCCATCCAGTCCACGCACCACCACGGCCCATTGATGCTCGGGATGAGCTTGAGCCCAACTAGTAAAAATTGATTCTAACTGAGCATCGGGGCCAGTCGGCTCCGGTGGAGCCTGGGCTTGGGACTGACTATTCTCTGAGGTTGGGCTGGACACGGTATGGTCACGGTACCAGAAGATACCAATAACCACCGCAAGCACGGCCAACAGAAGCACCCAGCGCCAGCGGCGATGGCGCCGACTGGGCTGAGGGCGTCTAGCATTAGGTTGATAAGTTGCAATAACTCTCATCCCGTCAGAAATCCAATTCTCTGCCAGAGAATTGGCAGATTTTATCGTTGATAAAATACTTATTTCCTACGGGACTCACTTTAGGGATTTTAACAGATAAAATCGTTCCCGGTTGCCGCGAGCTCCAGCCACCTCACTGTCAGCCTTATCTACCACTAAAAACGACCTTTGGGCCCACGCCTCAAAACCGGCTAGCACCCGCCGACGAACGGTATCATTCTTTACCACGCCCTTGCTTAGATATTTACCCGGTTTATCCTGAGCATGTCGAAGGACTTCAAACTGTGGCTTGACTAAGGCAACTATCTGGGCTTTTCGCCCACCGATTTTAACGACTGCTGGCAGGATTTCACAAAGCGATATGAAGCTAACGTCAATTAATATAATGTCTGGCTTGGCAGTTGGTTTAAAGCTGCGGATATCAGTCTTTTCGTGAAGTTCAATGCGCTTATCGCCACGCAAAGACGGATGCAGTTGATTGGTTCCCACGTCGACAGCAATGACTTTCTCGGCGCCGTGGCGCAAAGAATAATCGGTGAAACCTCCGGTGCTGCTGCCAACATCCAGCACAATTTTCTTTCTAAAATCCAGTTTAAATTTCTCAGCGGAGCTGGCTAGCTTTAGTCCGGCCCGACTGACATAAAGTTCTTTTTGAACCAGCTCAATCTTGTCATGCGGTCCAACAGGATGGCCGGGTTTGGTCACAACCTGACCGCTAAGCTTTACTCTGCCCAGTTTAATGTAGCTTTCGGCTTGCGAACGCGACTGTACTTGCCCGCGGTTAACTAACGCTTGATCCAGACGCAGCTTCTTCATTTGAGTTGATAGTCCCTTACTAAGGCCTTTATCATCCGGCCGCTTTTTTTGAGCCGGATTTGCTTAACTAGTGTGAAGCTGGTTATTTCTATATCTTTGCCAAGGGGGTAAGGCTCACCTCTTTGCAGGCGATTGCGTAAGGCGATGTGCGGTTTGAATTTTTCGCGCAGGAAATCCTTCTGATGGATAGGAAAACCATTTTTCTCTAGGCTGTGAAATATATCCCAGTGGAGCTGGTGTAACTTGCCCGAATCATTAATAATCTGGACGTCATACTTCTCTTTCTTGCCCCACTGCTCTAACTTTCCGGCTTTGACGTTAAACTGTTGATGTTTATCAGCTACTTTCCGCAATGTCTCATCCAGTTGGGCCTCATCGTCGCATGGAAACCACGGCACGATCGTTATATGTCTCGGCCAAATCTCAAACTCTTCATTCTTGGGAAAGGGATCGAGCATTATCACCGCCAAATGCTCGTTACGCGCCATTTAGTCTTTCACCCTCGACCGGTAAGCACCGCTTTCCGTATCAACAGATACCATGTCGCCATGCTTAATAAATGCTGGAACTTTTACTTGTAAACCTGTCTCCAACTCGGCATTTTTGGTCACTGCCCCGCTGGTATCGCCCTTAACAGCATGCTCGGCATAGGCAACCTCAAGGTTGACATTCTTAGGCAACTCCACGCCGATTAGCCGGCCGTCAAAAAATTGAACCGAGACGTTCGCTCCTTCTTTAATAAAATTCCCTAAACTCTCAGCTGAGTTAACCGGCAGTTCGAACTGTTCATAATTTGCGGGGTCCATGAAATGGTAATTTGTTCCGTCACCATACAAATATTGGGCGGTTCGAGTGGTTATATCGGCACTATCTAACCGCTCATTGCCCTTGAAGGTTTTATCTAAAACCCTACCATCAGTCAGACTTTTGATCTTCACATTAACAATCGAGCCGCCGCGCCCCATAACCTTCTGTCTGTACTCCACCACTCGATAAGGAGTCCCCTCCAACTGGAAGACGGTCCCCTTTTTAAGTTCTGTAATTGATAAAGCCATCGTTAAATAACAAAGTTCTTGATTATATATTGTGCTGATACTGTGAGGTCACCCCTACTTAGAGCTTCGGCTTTAGTATAGGCCTCCGCTCGCTCACCTTCACGAACCTTAAAATTTAGGTCTGGGATGAACGTCTCATATAAGAAAAAGGTGCGGTCTTCTGGGGCCCTGGTTTGTTGGGCTGATAGTTCGAAACTGCTTAGAAACCGCATACTTAGCTTAGATACGTCCAATGAAGTCTCTTCCCCGAGTTCACGCTTTATTGCATCATCCGGTATCTCATCCGGTTCAATTTGACCACCAAAAAAACCGAGAAGTCCGGCACTAATTCTTGCACCTTGATCTCGGCGCTGGAAAACGACTTTTCCGTCAGGTAGTTTCAGTAAAACTACAACAATCCTGACCATGCCGACCTAACCACTTGTAACGAAAGGTAGCAAAGCGATGTGGCGGGCACGTTTAATAGCTCGGGCCAGTTGGCGCTGTTTGCTCTCGGTCAAACCGGTTCGTTTACGCGGCTCAATCTGTCCGTATTGGTTGATGTAGCGCTGCAGGGTTTTGAAATCTTTGTAGTCGAAGTAGGCCACGTCGGTTCGGTGTTTAAAGATCTTAGCCATGATTTTCCTCTCTTAATTACTAGTGATTACGCTGGGTACTCTTGCCTCAGTACACTGGTCTGTAGCAATCCGCGAAACTGCGGCCGCAACAACTCTGACGTCTATTTGTCTTACAGGCTGAGCTGGATCATAGTCTTCTTCTAACTCCCACTCAGGAGTTTCAGGCGTGTCTTGGCATATATTCTCAACTGCAGTATCTAGCTCCCCAGACTGAGCGAGAGATCGGATGGTTGGGTATGTCAGGGCATCAAAGACTCTCTTTATGTCTTTTCTGGCCGCTTCCCGACGCTCCCTATTTTTTATGGGATCAATCGGGCAGCCCGCGCATGGTATTTCACAGAACTTCATATCTAAAATGGAATATCGTCGAGGTTGATTGGTTCGTCGCCGATGTCCTCAATGACTACGTCTTTTTCAGCTTTTTTTTCCTTAGCGGCACCTTTTTTGGCTACAGTCGGTTTGGACTCGGGCTCAGGCGCTGAGGCAGTTTGGTCAACATCGCCAGCTGGTGCCCCACCGGGCCCGCCCAAGAATGTCACGTCAAAAGCCACGACTTCCAACTTGCTGCGCTTTACGCCGTCTTGCTCCCAGCTGCGGCTTTGTAGGCGACCATTTACCAGAGCCGGCCGGCCTTTGCTAAGATACTGAGCAACTCTTTCGCCCAGTGGGCCCCAAGCTACGACATCCACGAAATCGGTAGCCTCTACCCACTCACCATCGGCATTTTTATAACTTCGATTCAAAGCCAATCCAAAATTGCAGACGCTCTGGCCGTTCGGCGTGTTGCGCAACTCCGGGTCACGCGTTAAATTACCCATCAGAATTACTTGGTTGAATGATCTCGCCATCAGATGCTCCCTTCGGTCGCAGAAGCAAGAAGCATGAAGTACGAAGTATGAATGCTAGTTGCTCTTTCTGCTTGATTCTTAATTCTTGATTCTTGATTCATGGTTCTATCTTATTTTACTCTTCTGCTTCCTTATCCAAAGCATCAGCCTCTTCTTCAGAATCTACGACCTCGGCCCGCTCAGCGGCTTTTTTAGCCTTTTCAGCTCGCAAAGCTTCAGCTTTAGCCACGGCCTTAAGGTCTGGCCGGGTAATCAAAAAACGGATAATTTCATCTGTGATGTTGAAAGCTTGGTCAATTTTGCCAGTTGCATCAGCCGGCATCTCAGCTGTATAAAAAACGTATACAGCAAATTCCTGCTTTTTGATTGGGTAGGCCAGTTTACGCTTGCCCCAATTATCAGTTTTGGTTATTTTACCGCCATTGTCGGTAATAATTTTCTCTACTTTTTTGCTGGCTTTTTCCAGATCTATCTCCAGATCCGGATGGTATAACACAGCCACTTCATATAAATTCATTGAACTCCTTCCGTTGGATTTAGCCCGAACGCCTGAGATGCCTCGAGCTGAACTTGTTTTAACCCCTTAATTCTATCTGATGAGCGATGTTTTTACAAGAGTTATTTCTCTTGTTCTTCGTCGTCGGGGATTTCGTCGTAGATGTCACTCTCGTCTTGGGCTGTTGGAGCTGGCTCAGCAGGTTCCTCGGGTTGACCAAAGACTTCGCTGACATCGTGCACCAAGACCTGGCGCGGTCGATTGGTACCATCGGACTGAGCGATTATCCCCTGTTCTTCCATCATGTCCATCAACCGCGAGGCTCGGCCATAACCGATGCGCAGTTTGCGCTGTAAAAGCGAGGTACTGGCTTTACCGGAGACCACCACTACTTCGACAGCTTCTTTCCAGGCCGCATCACTATCGCCCCCCCCTGTGATAATCGCTCCACGACCTGACAGCTGGACCGGCTGAGATATAACCTCATCATCGTACTGCGGTGGCCGCTGATTGCGCAGGAAATCGGCTACTTTAGTAGTTTCGCCATCGGTAATCAGCGCCGCTTGCAGACGTTTAGGTTTATTAAACTGGGGAATCATGTAGAGCATATCGCCGGTGCCCAGCAGTTTTTCAGCGCCGGCTTGGTCAATAATAGTGCGGCTATCTACTTGCTGGACCACCGTGAAAGCGATACGAGCTGGTACATTAGCTTTGATAAGGCCGGTTATAACATCCACGCTGGGTCGCTGAGTAGCGATTACCAAGTGGATTCCGGCGGCCCGGGACTTTTGAGCCAAGCGCACTACCAGTGCTTCTACATCGCGGGCGGCCATCATCATCAGATCCGCCAGCTCATCTATAACAATGATTATGTAGGGCATTCGCTCGTCGGTCTTTATTTTGTTGTATTCGCCGATGTTGCGTTTGCCAACCTCAGCGAAAGTCCTAAGCCGCCGCTCCATCTCAGCCACCGCCCATTTAAGCGCGCTGATGCATTTTTCCGGCTCATTGATTACCGGGCTTAACAGATGCGGAATGTCTTTATAAAGCGCCAATTCAACCTGTTTAGGATCGACCATAATTAGTTTGAGTTCCGCCGGACTATTTTTATAGAGCAAGCTGGTAAGCAGAGTGTTAATCATCACACTCTTACCTGAACCGGTTTGTCCGGCAATCAGAAGGTGCGGCATGGTGTCCAGATCACCCATCATCGGCGAACCGCTAATATCCTTACCGATAGCAAAACTAAGTGGGCTTTTGCTCTCCTGCCACTCCGGGCTGGTCAGCAGCGAGCGGATGGTCACGGTGGCCGGCTTAACATTGGGTACCTCGATACCTACCGCTCTTTTACCGGGAATCGGCGCTTCCATGCGGATACTAGGTGCTGCCAAATCCAGTGCCAGATTGTTCTCCAAAGTGGTTAGTTTGGTCAGCTTAACTCCGGCCGGCGGCTTGATAGTGAACTGGGTAACCCGCGGTCCAACGTTAGCTCCCTCAACATCAACATCGATATTAAAGTTAGAGAATGTTTCCTTAATGATTTCAGCGTTGCCAGTCACGTCACCAGCGTCAGCCTTGTCTTGTTTATCGGATAGCAGATCCATTGGCGGGAATTGCCAGTCCGGATCGCTGGTGGTAGTCAACGCGGCATGGTTCTGATCGGGTGTGAGCTTCTCGGCGGTGTTGCGGAGCGTGGCCATCCGGGCAGTGGCTGGACCGCGATGATGCTCCAGCGGCACACCCTCATGTACTTGAAAACCGGGTGACATCTTCTCTTTTAGTGCCGCCAAGTCTTCATCACCCTCTCGCTTTTTGCCCCTGAAGATATCCCCCAATTTAAAGAGAGACTTGGGCTCAATACCCAGCGTAAACAACAGTGCCACCAAGGCCAAGACTAAAAAGATTAGTGACGCCAAGAACTTACCTAAAGCATTTATCAGCAGGTCACCGGAGGCTTCGCCAACCCGGCCGCCGTAACCACCAGCTAATGAGCCAGTGGCGGCATCAATGTTGGCAAAGGCGGCATACAGCCAGCCGGACAAAAAGACCATAAGTGCGATGGTAGCCACCAGCTTAGCTAGCGGTATTTGCTGATCCTCACTCAAAAACTTGGACAAACCCAGATAGATTAGCACAAACGGGGCTACAGCCGTGGCCGCGCCAAAAGCCCACCAGGTACCGTTCCACAGTGCCGCCGGCACCGGCGCCGATATAAAGGCCCCGAAAGCCATAATGACAGCGGCGACTATCAGGACGATTGCGCCAATACCGCGCCAGAAGCCGGCTGATTTCTTAGCCTGCTCTTCGGCTTTTTTCTTATCGGCAACAGAAAGTTTTTTAGACGCTTTTCGTTTTTTAGCCATGAATCAGATTTAAGTATACCGTGATTATCGGCATCACAACAGACACCGATACTGTTGTAATTATAACATCCCATT
>MGCX01000017.1 GCA_001788565.1 Candidatus Saccharibacteria bacterium RIFCSPHIGHO2_12_FULL_49_19
GTACTGGAGGCCCCGTTGAGGCTGGGCTGCAGGGTTAGGGCAATATCATCAGCGTTAATTACGACGCCGCCGTTGGCGGATACCACCGCTAGGGTGGGAGTAGAGCCTTCCCCGGAAGCATCACCAGTCAGACCGCCGCCGGCGGTGAAGCTGGCCACGTAATTCCCCGTAGTATCGGTGGTTAGAGCCACCGAGTCCGGGCCGATGGTCAATCCCCCCGAGAAACTTCCAGTAATATCCCCAGCGGCTGGGGATTCAGCTACGTTGACGTATACCGGGTCGAGAGTGGTGGTGTAGTTGGCGGTAGTTAGGACAGTGCCGGTTGTACCAGAAAAGGTATAGGTAGCATCAGCACTTAAGTCACCAGCGTCTAGGGTGGCGTAAAAGGCTCCACCAACGCTTTCTAGGAGCTGTAGTTCAGAGGAAGCATTATTAAGGATGATGTCAAAGGCCCCAGATTGGCTCCAGTCACCGGATAGAGCACCCAAAGCCACAGCATCACCGGTTAGCTGGATACCGTTGCCGGCAGCTACGTCTAGGGCATCACCAGTTACTACTAAGCCGTTGCCAGCCAAGACGCTCTCTACCACATCAAAGTCAATAGTGTCAGTGCCGGCGGTACCGGTAATCGTTAGATTAGTGCCAGCCACCGTCAGATTTAATGTATCAGTGGCACTGTCGGCTACCGGGTTACTAGCATTGGGTACAGCGATGGTCTCAAAGGAGTTGGCGCCGCCGCCACCGGCGTTGTCTAAGGCACAGGCCCAGCCACCGCCGTCGGTGTATTTAAGGATCTCACTGTCGGCGCAACCCTTGAGCAGGGTTAGGCCGCCAGCCAGGATTTCCAGACCGGAATTAGAAGAAGTGGCCCCTGCTCCCCCAGAAGTGGTCAGAGTTAGAGCAATATCGTTAGCATTGACCGCAATTGCCCCATTAGAGCTAACTACATCCAAAGCATCGCCGTTAACAGCTATGCCAGCGCCGGCCAGAGCTACTTCGCCAAGGTCAAAACTCAGACTATCAGAGCCTGAGTCACCAGTAATAGTCAGGTTACTGCCGCTGACCGTGAAATTCAGCGTATCAGTCGGCGAATCAGCTGTTGGGTCTGAACCGGCCGGAGCATTGATCGTAGCAAACGAATTGCTGGCCGGAGGCACATCTACGGTCAAGCCATCTATTTGTCCAACCAGCTGATTAAGCTGGTCCTGGGAAGCAAAATTACAGTTATTGGTGTCCAAACAAATCGTTCCGGAAGTTCCCGGCAGATTATAGACAGTATTTGAGGTAAGATCGTTAGAGGTAAAGGTAAAGTAATTCTGATCAGTAACATAGAAGCGTATATCACCTTTTGAGAAGATATCGCCGTTAACCACAATGGTGCTGGTTCCATCTTGGAGTTCCAGCGTGCTAATAGCCGGCAAGGCGCCGCTAATCTCGGCGTTTTGTGAGGGGATTAGACTGGCATTAGGGGCTGGAATAAGATTTTGACGTTGGGCGAACTGCAGTCCACCGAACATCGCTAAGGTTAAAAGCAGTGCCAATGCGATGATTATCACGGCCCGCTTGCGATAGCCCCGTTTCGTAGCCGCTGTGTTATCACTCTCCTCGTAGTAGCTGGCTACTCTCTCTAGGCTGCCGGCGCTATCACCTGCCGTAGGAGTAATGACTTCCTCATTGAATACCTGGCTGATAGGTTTCTCCGGGACAGACGGTCGAGGATTGTAAGCATCCGAGGGGTTCATAGGATTCTTGGGCTCCTCGGGTTTATCAGGCAGCATAAACTTAGTATTCATAGCTTATGCTCCCGCCTGTTGCGGCAAGCCGCTCAAGGTACTATCGGAATTGCCGACACTAGCAAGTAATTGCCGTCGGCGCTGAAGTCCCTTACGGCAACGTGTCGAGCAAGTCTTGGCATCGCGGCGTCCGATGAACGGATGTCCGCAATGCACGCATTTTCGGATGCGTGCCATTTTTCCTTTTTTTAGTTTTTGGGTTTGTTTTAGCGTTTTAATTTTTAACGCTACCTAAAATTATCCTCTCAAGGTGTGACCAAATCAATACTAAAACGTGACATTTGAGGAGTTAGTTGTGACAATGAGTTTGTAGTATATAATACATCATAAGTCTGATGCAAAACGGTCAAATACATATTACCTGAGGTGTTACTAGTGGTAATTTGTGATAATTGTTATCTTAAATATGTAGTATTAAATACTATGCTAACGAAAGTTATCCACACCCTGTAAATACATTGCCGTTCTTTTAAGTCAGTTGTCTTGTGTATTTACAGCCAAATCAACAACACAATTACGAGCGTTCCAATCAGCAGTACCAGACCGGCAAAGGCTCCATTGCGTAATGACTGCCGGGCTATCGCTCCACGGGCCAGCGGGTTGCGGCCTATGGCTGTTATACTACCGGACACCGCGCTGTAAATGATCTCACCGGCTATCAGCATCATTGTCACAAAGACCATTAAGACCATGATGATTCGTATGTTGCTAAGTTCACGGCCGAATATATTGGCAGAAACTGATTGCAGCCAGTTATTATCGGAACTGCCGTCAGATTTGGTTGGCGGATTGACATCGACATTGACATTCATTAGCGTCACTTTGGTGGTCAGCGGCTGGTCGTTGTTGTCAGAAACAGCGACTTCTTGAGAGGACTCCGTATCAAAGTCATCTAGAGCCCGGCCAAAACTCGGCTTGGTTTCGTCCACAGATTTCATTAAGACCCCCTTGAGAGGCGAGACGGCCAACAGATCGCCAACTTCAGGCGCCCCGTTAAAATCAGACACGTAAACCTTAACCGGACCATCACTGGACACATAAACACCTTTGCTGACTGATGAAACTGCTAGCAGGCTATCTGTTAAACCAATGGCTACTCCTAAGGCGCTGTGCGGTTGATTGGAATCGGCAGCCGTTACCAGTAACTGTCCATCTATCTCTTCGCCGGTCAAGGCTACGGCCATATTTTGGCTAAGCGTCTCATCTTTGGTCAGGTAGCCCTGGGAGACCTCAGCCAGCACACCCCCGGCTGGTCCGGCCGCAATTATAAAGAGCGAGGTGATTACCGCAACTAGTAAGTTCTTGATTCGGCCAGCCGTTAGCGCCCTAGCCACCAAACCTCCAGAGCCGGCCTTCTTGGCTGGCTCACTGTAATAATTAACTACCTGCGAAGTGACAGCTAACTCCTGACGGGTTCGGGACAATCGTTTTCGACAGCGCGGCGAACAGGTCCGGGCATCACGGCGGCCGGAAAAGGGCTGGTAGCAGACTCGGCAGATCCGACTTTTGGCCATTTTTTGGCTATTTTGTTTTTTAAGCTTTTTGTTTAGAGCTTACGAGAGATAAGTATAAGCACAAGTGTGACAATGTCAATACCGATGTGTGACAGCCCCGCACTGTAAAACGTGATTTGCAAATTTCGATAATGTGACAACGCCCTGCCGTTTTACGGCTACTGGGTGGTTAATACAGCCACTCTGGAATAACCGGCTCCAACTTGTCTGACTGCCGTCTTACTTAGTTGTCCTGATCTATAAATACTACCCCAACCAAAGCATCTGTGGGTGAACCATCCGGATAATCCCTGTGAACCACTGCTTCCTCTACGGGTGTGCTTGGCGCCAACACATCTAAGGCATCGCCAAGCTCGATGTCCCCTAACTCAACTCTTCCGTGCAGGGTATCATCGTCAATATCAAAGCCGGCTTCAGCAAGACCCGCCGAATAGACATGTACTAGCTGATGCCGATCATAAAGCCCAAGGCATGGTGTTTCCCAACCTTCAGCGTAGTCGGCAGGATTTTGTTCTCTGTATTTGACAGCTTGACGCCACCCAGCCTCGTTCATAACAAAGATGCAGGGATATCTTGGAACAGCCTCTCCTCTAGCGACGGCTGTGCCATCAAAACCGCTGAATACTAAATCATCAGGCTCATAGCCCTTTTCCCTCAGCTCGGCAAGTAGCCCTTCTAGAAAATCCTCAGCGCCACTGGAGGCATAGCCCTCCGGCCTAAAGTGCATCTTAGGCATACGCTTTGGTTTGGTAACTTCACGACCCATATATCTATCTTACCCCGGGGTTATTCATGGCTACCGCCTACTTCTCTCGAAGCGTGCACCGCGGCTAATTCCTTTGGGTAATCTTCTTTTAACACTCTATCGACTAGCCCGGGACTGTGTTTTTCTATTTCAGCTCCACTCCTTACAGCTTCTTTTAGAAAATCCATAACTGTTGCAAGGTTGTAGACAGTGTCGTCTTTAGCTTCCATTAGACCTAATCTGCTATAGAGATCTGTTATTTCACTGGCCATTTCGGTATCCATAACATCGAGGGCTATGGTTGAAGGTTTTCTTTCATCTTGTCTGCCAGCGGTAGCAATTTCGTAGGGGCTGCGACTGTCTAAAGGTATTGTTTCTGTGTTCATTTTTTATTTTTATTTAACTCTTTAATTATAGCATAAGCATCTTAAAAAGTCAATAATTGGTCGGGGGGGCTTTTCAGGCTGCTGGTAATACAGCGTGGGGCACACTTTGAGGCTTATTCTCTCTGGCCGCATTAACATAGTCCTGAAAATATATGGGGCTTCCATCAGGTTTTGTGACATAGCTAAGAGCTTGGTTCCAGATTTCCATCAAGCTGCTTCCCTCCCCGCCGGCAATTAACACCAGACGATCAGCCGCCGCCCGGCCGCCGCTAGCCATAAAGGCCAGCATTTCAGCTAATTTTTGAGATGTCTTAGGATCTCCAGACCGATACACCTCCTGCAGTAAACCCTTGGCCTGTGAACCAATATTGCCCGGGGTAATATATGATTCACTTATGGCATAAGTTATTCTGTCTCCGTCCGACAGTCTTTTGCCCTGTTTGGCCTGCCACCGCTCATCGCTTAAGCCATAATCTTCAATTATCCGATGCCTTTTATCCTGCTTAGCGGGATCGGGGTCATCGGGGCTGATGTATTCAGGATAAGCTGCCTGTAGGACCGGCGGCGTTAGATCAACCCGACCACCACTTACGGCAGCCCAGTTTTCGGGATCGTTGGTTTGACGCTCAGTCCATTCCGGCAATTGATAGGGTCTGACCATATAGACACTGTCATCCATCTTCATTTCGCCGTCTTCTCCAAACATCTCATCGCCGTATTGTTCTCTCAGCCAGGCAATAAGCTCTTGGTTATACTTTCGCTGAGCTTTGTTTGGATCGTTCAAATCAAGCGGGATAGCGTGATTTTCAGCTTCCACCCAACCGGTCCTTTGGCTCATTTCCAAATATTTATTGAGGGTAACTCGGCGTAAATTCGGGTTGGGGTTAATCATATTAAGCTCTAGAGCAGCCATAGCTGGCTGGTGGCCGGTTTCACCCTTGTGAAACTTTCTATAAACCCACTGGCCTGCTTTAGCGCTTTGGAAAACGCCTGGTTCAGGCGGAGCGTTACTATCGTCTACCGATTCGGCGCCGGGATCTGTTTTTTCTAAGCTAATGACCCCCAGATCAGCTTCCGCAATGTATTGATCGGGGTATTTTATTGCTTCATCAAAACTAATAGATACGGGCTGATGGCCGTATCTTGTGAAGAACCTTAATTTTTCAGCCCCAAAGATTGAGGCGAACGCCCCCAAGGAAGCTTGGTTAACGAAGTGGCCGGAAATAGTTACCGCCTCAAATTCTTTGGCCTCAGCAGCCAGCGCCCTAAGTAAATCCTTGCCTATGCCTTGACCCATCTCATATCCTTCGCTGACTTCATAACCATCAACGTACATAGACGCGCGACCCTCTTCATCATAGGTTAGAGTACCGACAGCTCTACCTCTACTCTCCAGGTCAATAGTTACCCCATATTTCTTATCAGGTACGTAGGTTACCCACTCCTTAGAATAATTTGGGACTTCTACTTTAGTTTGTTCGGGCCTTGCTAGGGTGGTTTCAGACATTTTTATGCTAATTTAACTCTGATATTCTACCATAAGCACTCTAAAAAGTCAACTCGAGCTCCCTCCTGAGGCGGGCAGGCTACCCCCAGCCCACACCTACGATGAGCTGAACTTCACCCTTTTGCCCGAGATTATGTTTCAGGCGGCTTGTTTTTCGGTGCGGTAAAGAGCCAGTAGTT
>MGCX01000018.1 GCA_001788565.1 Candidatus Saccharibacteria bacterium RIFCSPHIGHO2_12_FULL_49_19
CGATTTTACCCAGCTTCGGGCGCAGCTTTGAAAATTGCTCAAGCGAAACGATTTTAGCTCCCCAGTACTTGGACATTAGCCACATATTAGCAGATGCTACTATGTATAGGATGCGGATAAATCCTCATATCTTCCGTGGTTATGATATTCGAGGTCTGGTTGACGAGGATTTAAATCCGGAAGTTGCGCTGAACATTGGCAAAGCTCATGGCACCTACCTGAAAAGGCTGGGCCATAGCAAAGCTGTTGTGGGATACGACAGTCGTCTAACTAGCCCAGAATATGCCCAGCAAGTAGCCACAGGTTTGATTTGGTCCGGACTAGATGTAGTTGATATTGGTCGGGAGATGGTTGGGACGTTTTACTGGGCACAGCACTTTTTGAAAATCCCAGGTGGTGTTTATGTTTCGGCGTCCCACAACCCGCCTGAATTTAATGGCTTTAAACTAGCCAATGATTATTCAGAGACTTTGGTGTCGGAAGGTATTCAAGAAATCCGCAAGCTCATCGAAGCCGAAGATTATGAGGAGGGGAAGCAACCCGGGAAGGTTACTAAGAAAAGTATTCGGCAGGATTATTTTGAAGATTTGCTCGGCCGTTTAAAGATCGAGAAAAAAATGAAGGTTGTAGTCGATCCCAGCAACACTACAGCCGGTGAAGTTGTGCCGCCACTGCTGCGAGACGCTGGCTGCGAAGTGATTGAATATAACACTAAAGTCGATTCTAGTTTCCCGCTGGGTGTAGCCGACCCAACGGAAATCCATATTATGGAACGACTGGGTAAAGAAGTTCGAGGCAGCCGCGCCGATGTTGGTTTCACTTATGACGCCGACGGAGATCGAGTTGGCATTGTTGACGAAAAAGGCCAGCCGATCTGGAATGACGTACTGCTAGAGATCTTCGCAATAGATGTTTTGCGTGACCACCCCGGGGAAACCATCATGTATAACGCTCTCTGCTCAAAAGCTGCGCCGGAAACAATTTTGGCCTATGGCGGCAAGCCTTTTATGTGGCGCGCCGGGCACTCTTTCTTAAAAAAGAAAAACCAGGAAATCAAAGCGGCTTTTATTGGTGAATTGTCCGGGCATTTTTTCTTCTCTAAGGATTTTTTCAATCAAGACGATGGAGTCTATTCCACCCTAAGAGTTTTGCAGGCCGCTAGCCGTGCTGGTAAACCATTGTCTAAGGTAGTTTCTGAATTACCCAGTTATGTATCCAGTCCGCAAATCCATATCAGCATTGCTGATGACAAGAAGGTCGAGCTGATGCAACGCTTGGCGCCAGAACTTAAAGAAGCTTTCCCGGATTCAAAAGTCATTGATGATGAAAGCGTTGGTGACGGTATACGCGCCGAACTACCGAACGGCCTGTTTGTTGTTAGGTATTCGCAAAACGGCCCCTACATCGTTATAAAAATCGAGGCCAGAACTAAAAAAGAATATGAGGACCTGCGGAGTCACATTCTATCTCTACTTAAAAAACAGCCCGAACTGGATTGGGATCCGACTAACAAAATTAACGTAAATATCAGCGCGTTAACCTCTTAGCCTTGGTATACTTGTAAAGATGAAATTATTGGTTACTGGCGGGGCGGGATTTATCGGCTCTAACTTCGTCCGCTACGTTTATAAGGAGCGCCCTGATTGGCATATCACGGTTTTAGACAAGTTGACTTACGCCGGCGACCGCAAAAATTTGGAAGACCTGGATGATAGCCGGTTTACATTCATTCACGGAGACATCTGCGACGAGCAGACGATTGATAAAGCCGTTGCCGACTGTGACGCAGTTGTCCACTTCGCCGCCGAATCACATGTCGATAATTCCATCCGTGGCCCTCGTCTTTTCCTTGACACCAACATTATTGGGACTTACGAAGTTCTTGAGGCCGTCCGAAAGTACGGTAAGCGCCTACATCATATCTCGACCGATGAGGTTTACGGCGACCTGGGCTTAGGTAGCACTGAAAAGTTTTCCGAAAAATCACGCTACGACCCTAGAAGCCCATACTCAGCTACTAAGGCCGGCTCCGACCATTTGGTTAGGTCATGGATTCACACCTATGGACTGGAGGCAACGATCAGCAACTGCTCAAACAACTACGGCCCGTACCAGCACGTTGAAAAAGTAATCCCCCGTAATATCACGAACATAATTCTCGGTATTAAACCTAAGCTATATGGTGAAGGTAAAAATGTGCGCGATTGGATCCATGCCGAAGATCATAGTTCGGCCATCCTAGCGATCCTAGAAGACGGAAAACTTGGCGAAACTTATATGATTGGCGCTAACGGCGAATTGGATAATAAGACGCTTATACAAACGATTCTGGAATTAATGGGCAAGAGTCCGGATGATTTTGAGTTCGTTAACGATCGACCGGGACACGATCTACGTTATGCAATCGACGCCTCAAAGATTAAGAACGAACTCGGTTGGCAGCCGAAGTACGCTGACTTCAAACAAGGCCTGACTCAAACCATCGAGTGGTACAAGCAGAATGAAGATTGGTGGAAGCCGCAGAAAGCCGAAACCGAAGCCAAGTATAAGGAACTGGGCCGATGAGTAGAGCATATATCCTGTTCATAACAGGTACTAGCGGCTCTGGCAAGACCACTCTTTATGAAAGTCTGCGCTCGGACAAAGATCTTAATGGGGTCGAATTCCATGATATCGACGAAAATGGCGTCCCTACGGTCGGCCGCGGGCCATGGCGAAAATATCGGGTAGAAAACTTGCTCTATGAAGCCGCCCAAAGACAAAAAAACGGCATCTCAACCGTGGTGTGCGGCATTGCCTTGCCTCATGAGATATTAGAATCGAAATATTATAAGCCTAGCTGTAACGTTCATATTCTATTGATTGAAACTTCTCCAAAACAAATCCGCGAACGTCTGAAATCGCGGATTGACGAGCATACCGATAAGGGAATCTTTGATGAGTCTTTTAATAGGAATAGTCGGCGGGATGCAGTTGAGTCAAACTTAAAATTGAGATTGATTTTAAGAAATTCTGTCGAAGCTTTGCGGCGCGGGCACAGAATAGATGCCAGTAAACTGAGTGAGGAAGAGCTATATAGAAAAACAAAAGAGGTTATTGAAAAGGTGATGAAATAATGGCGGTGCCGACAACTGAATTTACATCACATCAAACAGAAATACCCGGTCTGCTGGTCTTCGATATCACGGCGGTTGGCGACGAGCGGGGCTGGTTTCAGGAAAAGTACCAAAGAGCCAAGCTAGTCGCCGCTGGTATGTCGGCAGATTTTACGGTTGTTCAAACCAACGTTTCATACAACAAGGAGAAGGGTGTGGCCCGCGGGCTTCATGCCGAGCCGTGGGAGAAATATATATCAGTTGTCAAAGGACGAGCTTTTGTAACCTATGTTGACTTAAGAGCTGGCAACAATTTTGGAAAGGTTGTGAGCCTAGAGATTGATAACAACAAAGCGGTCTTTGTGCCCCAAGGAGTGGCCAATTCCTATCAAACTCTCGAAGAAGACACCTATTACATTTATAGCGTCAGCGACCACTGGAGCCAGGAACTTTATGATAAGTATGTATCGCTAAACATGGCCGACCCGGAGTTGGCGATTACTTGGCCGATCGATTCAAAAGAAGCCATCGTTTCGGAACGTGACCGAACTCACCCGATGCTTAAAGACATAGAACCGATGCAGTTGTAGTGGAAGGCAGCAAAATTTTAATAACCGGCGCCAATGGCCAATTAGGGCGGGCTCTTGCGAAGATTTATCCGAAGGCCATAAAAGCTGATTCCGCAGAACTGGACATTACCAGTCCGGAAGCTTTAAGAAATTTCGACTGGAGCAGTGTCGAAATTATTATCAACGCTTCAGCTTACACAGATGTAGACGGCGCTGAAACACCGGAGGGTGAGAAACTAGCTTGGGCTGTTAACGATAGAGCCGTTGGCAACTTGGTTGATATCGCCAACCGCAACAATCTCCTGCTAATTCATATAGCTACGGATTATGATTTTGACGGCACCAAAAATGGTTCCTACAAGGAAGATGATCCCGTTAATCCGCTGAGCAAGTACGCCAAGAGCAAGTCGGAGGGGAGTAAAAAGGCCAGCCAAGCAGCAAAAAAATATATTATACGCACCGCTTGGGTAATCGGGGATGGTAAAAATTTTGTCCGTACCATGCTGGATTTAGGCAAAAGGGGGGTTGCTCCGACGGTTGTTGCCGACCAAATAGGCCGACCAACTTTTACGACCGAGCTGGCGAAAGGTATTAAATTCCTAATTGATAATAAGCCGCCGTACGGAATTTATAACATTACCAACGAAGGTGATCCGGTTAGCTGGGCTGACCTTACAAGAGAAATATTTAAGCAAGCCGGATACGATTTAAAAGTTATAAATACAGCTACTAAAGAATACTTCGCCAGCAAACCCGGCGTTGCCCCTAGACCATTGAATAGTGTCTTAGATTTGGCCAAAATAGAAGCGACAGGCTTTACCCCACGTGACTGGCGTGAAGATTTGAGAGAATATATAAAGAAGGAGATTTCAAGATGAAGGGCATCATACTAGCTGGCGGTAATGCCACCCGTCTTTATCCTATAACTTTGGCTACCAGTAAGCAGCTGCTGCCGGTTTACGACAAACCGATGATCTATTATCCGCTAACAACCTTGATTAGCGCCGGTGTCAGGGAGATCTTAATAATTTCCACGCCGCAGGATACTCCTCGCTTTGAGCAGCTTTTGGGTGACGGCTCGCAAATCGGCTGCCGCTTTTCATACAAAGTTCAAGACCAGCCCGGCGGGCTTGCTGAAGCGTTTATATATGGCGCGGAGTTCATCGGCCAGGATAAAGTCGCCATGATCTTAGGTGATAACATCTTTTACGGTACCGAGATGGAAAGCAAACTAAAAGCCTATACTGACCCCGAAGGCGGTGTTATCTTTGGCTATCAAGTAGCTGACCCGGAACGTTACGGCGTTGTGGAGTTTGATGATGATATGAACGTCGTTTCCATCGAAGAGAAGCCAGCCCAGCCAAAATCGAACCATGCCATCCCGGGTTTATATTTCTACGACAACGAGGTAATAGAAATCGCCAAGTCCGTGCAGCCCAGCGCCAGAGGCGAGAAAGAAATCACCGATATCCATAATGCCTATTTGCGTAAGGGCAAGTTGAAAGTTGCTCTGCTGGACAGAGGAACCGCGTGGCTGGATACCGGCACCTTTCACAGCATGCACCAAGCCGCCCAGTTCGTTCAGGTCATTGAGGAGCGCCAAGGCATTAAAATCGGCTGCATTGAAGAGGCCGCTTTTCGACAAGGATTCATTGATAAGAATCAGCTACTAAAACTGGCCGAAGGTCTCACTAAATCCGGCTATGGTAAGTACTTAACCCAGCTATCGCATGACTAAAACAGATCAAACCATCGCGATTGTTTTACCAGCCTACAACGAGGCTAAAGTAATCGGCCCGGTGCTCGATGAACTGCCGCGCAAAATAACCGTATCCGGCAAAAGTTACGAAATTTCGATTATCGTGGTTGATGATGGTTCAACCGACTCGACAAGCTCAACCGTCAAGCAGCGTAAAGATGTTATTCTAATCCGGCACCTGCTTCAAAGCGGAGCCGGGGCAGCCACTCGAACCGGATTGCACCACGCGGCAAGTATCGGCTGTAACTACGCTTTAACCATGGATTCAGACGGCCAGCACTCCACTAAAGATGTAACCAG
>MGCX01000019.1 GCA_001788565.1 Candidatus Saccharibacteria bacterium RIFCSPHIGHO2_12_FULL_49_19
AAGCCCTTTACCTGTGTATGGGTACCAAGTTCCGGTATATGATCTATAACTATCTTTGATCTGGGTACGGGAAAATCAGGCTCATCTATTAACTCCTCAAGGTCCTCAATTTGAGGGTAGGCCGAGTTTCTGGTGTTTCTGTCTTCACCGTTATAAAAAAGGGTTGGCCCGCTGGCCTCGATATCCTCTTTGGTAACCTCCTCTGGTGCTTTGCCGAGTCTGAGGGCGGTAATTTCTTTGATTAGCTCGATGCCGTAATCAATAACCTTCCGATCATTGGATATACCCTTATAAATCCCGTCCTCTGATGCGCGCTTAGCTGTTCCCGGTTGGGAAATGACCCAGACCATATCAATGTCGGCGGTAGGTTCAAAGGGAGGGGACTTCTTAAGTTCCCGCAGTTCATCTACGACTTGATGGACTAATTGTTTTCGTTCTGACATTTCAATTTTCTAGTTACACTTATAAAATAGCATAAAAACTCTAAATTGTCAATCTAATTCTGCCCCGGATAGAAAGTCTTCGCTAGGACCGGCCGGTAGCCCGGCCGGTCCTAGCTTGGCGATGTTTATCACCCGCGTGTCAGTCAGACAATTACGGGGATTCCCGTCCTCCTCGTGAACTCATTGAGCTCGTGTATCGCGACGGGTAGAACTGATGCAACGGAACAGTCGGCGTGCGCGGCACCGTGGTACAGATCTGTTTCCACGATCAGGACTTGCTGGCGAGTAGATCGCGGTACGCGACCCAGCCACCGAGGTCCTACCCGCTCGACGATGCCGGTCCATGCTCCGTCCGGTCCTACCATGCCGTCGGACCACGTGATCCCAAGGCTCCCACGGAAGTTGGGCTGGCACTGCTTGATGATGCGGTTGAGTGCCCTTCTCAGGTACATCCGTTGAAGGAAAGTCATCATCACTCGCATCTCACCTCCTAAAAGTGAGTGCACTTGTGGGCTTAGCATCTACGGACCAGGCCTTTGACCTAAGTCCGATGATATTATACAACTGTATGGCTAACTAGTCAAACTAACGCTGTCCGGGTATTTTAATGTCAGTGCCAATAGCTGAGGACAATTCGGACCACGGTGTCACTGACGTTTTCTTTCAAATAATCCTGCGGTGCTTGCCAGTTATTTTCACTTTTGGTGGCTACTTCAATGCCGCGTAGTATAGCCTCCGGCTCGCAACCGGCCACAAAGTTGCTGCCGACATCGAATGTTTCGGGCCGTTCCATGGTGTCACGGAGTACGACTACAGGCACACCAAAAATGGAGCATTCCTCAGGAGCTGTGCCGCTGTCACTGAGTACACAGTAAGCATTTTTCTGCAATTTGTTAAACTCGAACAGCCCCATCGGCTCCATAACTTTAATAGCGGACTTAGCTTTCAGCTTCGGACTACTGCCTAAGCGCTTGTGGGTCCGGGGGTGCACACTCCAAATCATCGGCATCTTATATTTTTCGGCTATTTCATTAAAGGCAGCCACAAATTTGCCCAGCCTCTTTTCGTCATCAACGTTTTCGGCGCGGTGTAGAGTCATCAGAAAGTACTTACCCTTTTGGAGTTTTAGCCTATCCATAATGTCGCTGTCATCAATCTGGACAGCAAAATGATCTAAGACCTCTTTAATTGGATTGCCGGTGACATAAATCCTATTGCCAGGGTAGCCTTCTCGTATAAGGTTTTCTCGACTGCGCTGGGAGTACGGCAGGAGTATGTCGCTTTGACTATCAATGATGCGGCGGTTGTTCTCTTCCGGGGTCCTGTCATCGTATGCCCGGTTACCGGCTTCCATATGGAATACGCGTACTGCCATTCGTTTAGCCATAATTGCCCCCAAACTGCTATTGGTGTCACCTAGCACCAAAAAGGCGTCCGGCTTTTCTTTGAGGATTATTTCCTCTAATTTGGTCAAGATTGTACCGGCTTGCTCCCCGAACGAACCTATAGCATTAAGGTGGTAGTCCGGTTTGCGGATACCAAGCTGGTCCATAAAAATGTCGTTTAGGTTAGGGTCAAAATTCTGGCCAGTGTGTACCAGAATTTGGTCACATAACTTATCGAGTTTTGGAATTATTAGGCACAGGCGGATGAGTTCCGGCCGGGTACCAATGATAGTTAATAATTTCATAGGTGTTATCCTTTCTTTACAAAATCGTAACCCGCGAGTTCTGCTACCATTTGCTCGATTGTCGGGATTTGGCCGTATCCGGCCGCTTTCCAAATCACCGCGTTCACCTTGGGATTGGAAGTTGATAGGGTGCGATCTATTACGGTCGGGGCCTCAACGACATTAACCTTAATATCAGCTCGATTAAATTCCTTGGAAAAGCTTTTAAGCAAGTTGGCTTTGGTTATCAGATTTTTGGGTATCACATGCTGTGAATGAAAGAACGATATATCTTTCTTAATGATCCCGTGGCAGATTTTGGCGAAGTGGAGTGTAGTCACACCATTCCATTGATGGTTGGAAAATCCGTTTACCTCAGAGTTCTTTGGTTGACTTAAGAACCAGTCCATGAGTGATAGATGGGCTTTTAGCTCCGGTCCGATGATAGAGCAGCGCACGTGCAGGAAGTTATCAAGATAGGCTTCACCCAGGCTTTTTGTTTTGCCATAAACGTCAAGGGCATCGTGCAAATCATCTTCGATATATTTACCCTTTTCTCCGGAATATGCACAGTCGGTCGCGATTTGGATAATTTTAGCTTTTGCGGCAGCTGCACCCAAAAGATACGGAAACAGTGAGTTTACCCGGACTGCTCGTTCGGTTTCCTTGGAGTTGTCGTCGTGTATGTAGGGCTTGATAATTCCGATGGCGTTAATTACCCACTGGCAGCCGCTGATCGATTTTTTAATCTCATCAACACCGGCCTTTTCGGCGTCCAATTGTCGGAATTCTACTGATGGATACGTCTTTTTAAGTGACTTTAGCTCGCCGATCTGCCGAGCTGTGGCGACTATGTCAAAGTCACCACTTTGGACAAAGTAGTCCAGCGTCATTGAGCCCAGCATGCCCGTACAGCCTAGGATAGCTACATTTGGCTTAGCCATGGCTACCTTTCTTCAACCGACCAGATATCCCAATACCGGGCATCGAAACGGATGTCATCGCCCAGTGATTCTTCCAGCGTGGAAGTTGAGAAAAAGATAATCTGGGCATCCTTTGTCAGTGACATAAAGCCGTTGGCGTAGCCGTTGGGAATGTAAAGGACGGTAGGTTTTTTTTCGGAAAGCACGAAGCGGTGCACCTTGGCGTCCTTTGATGGTTTTTCCCAATTATCAACAGCCACCGCGCCCACAACCACCGCGCCCTTAACAACCAAGACGTACTTAGCCTCTTTCTTATGGGCATGCCAAGCCCTAACAAAGCCGGCGCTGTGGTTGGACACCATATAGAATCGTTTGACGTTTTCAAAGCCAAATCCATTTACGAATGAAACTTGGCCTCTATCATCAACAGCCAGACCGCCGTCAATCAAAATTGGTTCGGCTGCTGCTTTATTTTTTGATGTTGCCATTTTGATCTACCAACTTATGGGTACTGAACATTGTAAGGTGGCCTTCGTTAGTGTATCTGGGATTATTAAGATCCTTAATCCGCTTATCTGCAATCAAGTCCCTGACTTCTGTGATGCCATCAACGGTAGTGTACTTGGGCTTAAACCCAAAGGTTTTTTTAGCCTTATCACTACTGACCCGATAATTACGCAGGTCTTCAAACTTCATATCGACGGTTTCCATCTTAGTTCCGGGCACCTGTTTCTGAACTTTTTTTGCTAAATCAAGGATTTTCACATTTTCGCTGTGCAGGTTAAAAATGCCGGTGTGCTTAGTCTCCAGATTGTCGGCGATAGCTTGGGCAGCGTCACGGACATGAAGCAGTGGACGATACTGTTCACCGCCAAAGACCTTAAGCTTTCGATCGGTAACAGCCCTGGCGGTCAGGGTGTTCACCACTAAATCAAGTCTGATCCTGGCATAATGATCGCCCAGCCCGAATAATGTTCCTAACCGAAAGGTAATGGCATTCTCCCTTTGAAGAAAGCCCTCGGAGGCCAGCTTGGTTATACCGTAAACTGATAACGGGCCAGTTGGAGAATCTTCCGTAAGTTCGCCGTCACGAGCTCCGTAAACCGAGCAAGTGGACATAAAAATTATCCGGCCGTCATAGTTATCGGCCAGCCATTTAACAGTCTCCTGATTAATTTGGGTTGATACATCTAGATTAAGCGCGCATGCTCCGTCACCAACCAGAGCTGCCAGCCAGACGACTGCGTCAGCCCACTTTAACTGCTCTTTCAAGTGTTTGGTATTGCGTATATCACCTAATACAAATGGCACGTTTTTGAGGTAATCATCCTCATACATTAGCGCGTCATAGACGCGAACGTCGTGCTTGGAGTTAAGTAAAATATCTGTTAATGCCCCACCTAAGTAACCGGCTCCACCGGTAATTAATACTTTCAAAAAATGTTCTCCTACCTTGTGCTGTCTTGGTTAATTATCCCTAAATTGAATTACCTTATCAAGTTCTCAGACCTAGATTGAATCTCCAAGCTGTTATTATTGTTATATTCAGTTTGTCGTAACTGCTAGAGAAGGGGTGTATGGGGACTCATGAGATAAATAAAAAGTATTACACCAAATACTGGAATGACAATATGATTCATTACCTTTCCCATAGCGCTGGGGTACGCTGGTTCGATCATCTGTTTAAGTCAATGCTTAATGAGCTGCCCGATAAGTATGTTCGCTCCGTCGCTGATATTGGCTGCGGGCTTGGCTTGAAGACAGCGACCATGGCCAAGCACTTCCCGAACGCCAAGGTTCATGGCTACGATTTCTCGAAACCGGGTATTGACGCCGCTAAGAGAAAATTTAAAGATTTACAAAACCTGCACTTTGATACTAAAGACATAACTATCTCAAAAACTAAACAAAAGTATGATTTAATCACCGGTTTTGATTTGCTGGAGCATATTGAGGACTGGGAAGGATTGACCAAGAAGCTAATTGAAGCCAACAATCGTTACATGTTGATTTCCTCACCGGTTGGGCGGATGCGGCCCTATGAAGTCCACATTGGCCATGTAAGAAACTTTAAGAAAGGCGAGATCGAGGAGTTTATGGAGTCGCAGGGTTATAAGACTTTAAAGACTTTTTACGCTGGTTTTCCCTTTCACTCACCGATACTCCGAAACCTGACCAACCGCTTTTATAACGAGTATGCCGAACTTCCTCAAAAGGAAATGAGTTTTCTATCCAAACGGATGCACGATGTCTGGTATTTCCTTTTCCGCTACCTCTCTTTTAAAAACAAGGGCGATATTTTTGTCGGCCTATTTGAAAATGCTTCTACTGAACCTGTAAGAAACTCCTAGTGAAGTCCAGCAAGAAATTATTAGTTGTCTCCCAGCACTTCTGGCCTGAGACATTTAGAATCAATGACCTGTGCGATTTTTTGCTCGAAAAAAACTGTGATATCGAGGTGCTTTGCGGTATCCCAAATTATCCCAAGGGTAAGGTCTTTGATGGCTATTCCGTTTTTAAGAACCGTAAACAATACCATAAAGGAATGCTGGTAAAGCGGGCTTTAGAAGTTCCAAGAGGCACTAACACAAACTTCAGAATCTTTATTAATTATGTGTCTTTTCCGTTCGCCGGCCTGTTTCACATACCACGTTTTTTAACGAAGGACTACGACAAAATTTTTATCTTTCAGACCTCCCCTGTAATCATGGGTCTGCCGGCAATTCTGCTAGGAAAATTAAAAAGGATAGAAACAACAATGTACGTGCTTGATCTGTGGCCGGAAAACCTGTTCTCTGTCTTAGACATTAAAAACAAGTTCTTAAGAAAGCTTGCCACCAAGATTTCTCATTGGCACTACCGGCATACCGATAAGCTAATCGTCCTGTCGGAAAAGATGAAGAGCCGGGTGATGGAGGTGACCAATATTGCCGAAGAGAACATTATAGTTATTCCGCAAGTCTGCGAAAAAATCTACGAGACCGACATCGTTGATAAGAAATTAGCTACCAAGTTCAGCAAGGGTTTCAATGTTCTTTTCACCGGCAGTATCACCCCCGCCCAATCGTTTGAAACCATTATCGCAGCTGCGAAACAGCTCAAGAGTGAGGGTCTAAAAGACATCAATTGGATAATCGTCGGTGACGGTATGTCACGGAAGTGGCTGGAAGATGAGGTAAAAAAAGCTGGCCTCACTAACAACTTCCATTTTGAGGGGATGAAGCCTATGGAAGATATACCAAGATACACCACCATGACTGACCTGCTGGTTGGCTGCTTGGTTAAAAGCGACCTTCTAGAAGCCACTATCCCGGCAAAAGTAATGTCCTATTTCGCGGCCGGCCGGCCGATGGTTCTGGCAATGGACGGGGAGGTACAAAACCTCATAAACAACGCGGTAAAATGCGGCTACGTAGGACCGACCGAAGATCCCAATGCCCTAGCCGAAAATATAAAAAAGGTTTATAAGCTGTCTACTCGACAAAGAAAAGCGATGGGAGACCGCGGCCGTGACTATCACTTCAAGCACTTTGAAAGGAACATAAATCTAAAAAAACTGCACGATTTTATCTTTAGCTAATGTTTATATACAATATGCTGGTGTCTAAGATAATCATAGCGGCCTATGTGCTAACCGCTTCGCTTAGCCTCCTTATCTTAAAGTGGGGTACTAATTCCGGGCTGCCGGTTAGCTACATAAACAGCAAGCTGCAGTTTAATCTGAACGCTTACACTATTGCCGGCTTAACCTTGTACGGCCTAAGTTTCATGCTTTATGTTTACCTGATCTCTAAATATGATCTGGGATATATCATCCCGCTGGCCGCAGGCTTTGTGTACATACTGATCTTTGTCGGCTCATTTTTTGTTTTTAAAGAATCCTTCACAACTATAAAAATATCGGCGATAGCCCTAATCCTATTCGGAATAGTTTTATTAAACCTGGATAAGTAGCCTCGATGCGCCAACGGAAGGAACGTTTACTGCGCAGTGTCTGGCTGTTCCCGGTTATCCTATTTGCGATTGTTCTAGTCCTCGCCGCTGGTCGGATCAGCGGTTCCTCCATCGGCTCGTACCATCCGGTAATCTATGGCCAAAACGCCGAGGACCCGGACTTATTTTTTGGTTATCCGCGGCCAATCCGTTCTGACGAATGGCTGGTAACTACCCAACTGACCATTGCTCAATCCAAGGCCGACTTTCCGCGTATCAACGAAAACTTGGGTACTGGTACTGATATGTCATTGATCGGTGACGCTCCATATAAGGAGTGGTCGGTGGCCTTTAAACCTCAAAATTTGGCCTATTTGGCTATACCTTTGGAAAACGCTCTGGCCTTCAAGTGGTGGTTCTTGTTATTTATGCTAATCACCAGCTTTTACTTTTTTACCCTTCGTTTTTTTCCCAGCAAACGCTTGTTTGCAAGCGTTTTCGCGTCTGCCGCCGGTCTTAGTCCCTTTGTTTCTTGGTGGTTTGTGACCGGCACCATCGCTCCGCTTTTTTATGGGCTTTTAGTAATGATCCTCGGTATGCGAATCATAAATGGTGAGCCGGTTAAGTTTTTAGATAAACGAAAACCACTTTACTCACATGCTATTTACGCGCTGGTGCTCGCTTACCTGCTTACAGCTTTTGCGCTAATTATTTACCCGCCCTTCCAAATCCCTGTAGCAATCGTGGTCTTTTTCTTTCTGCTGGGGTATCTGATAAATAAAAGGCTTGGCGGCAAAGTCCAATGGAAGAAATTATTAGTGACTATCTCTGTATTCACGGCCGGACTGGTAGTCACAATGGCCTTGTTATTTACTTTCATCTCAACGCGTCAGGATGCTGTTAAAGCTCTGACCGGTACAGTCTATCCGGCCCAGCGAACTTCCTTAAGCGGCGGCCTGAATCCTTTGCATATATTTGACAGCTTTATGATGCCCCAGCTCCAAAGTGAAAGCCGCGGCACACAGTTCTTTAAAAATCAGAGCGAGGCTTCTAACTTCATCCTGTTATCACCATTTTTGATACTGCCAGCTCTAGTTCTTACTTATATTGACTACCGAAAGAACCGCCGAATAGACTGGCTGTTTACGGCGATTCTAGCTTGCACCCTTCTGTTATTCGCCCGCTCATTCATCCCCATCGGTGACCCGCTTTATAACATTCTGCTGCTCCATCTGGTACCTCATGAACGGCTGCTTATTGGGATTGGGTTAGCAAATGTGATTTTTATTCTGCTCATTTTAAAGAAGCTCGGGGATCTTAAGTTACCGACTAGGCCATTTTTGATTGGCGCAAGCATCTACAGCTTGATATGTTTTGCCGCTATCGCCTGGCTTGGCTTTAAGGTGTCAGATCTCTACCCCAAATTCATATCCTATCCGCCAAAAATCATTATCTTAGCTTTAGCTTTTAGCGGCATCCTGTTTTTGGTGCTGACCCGCCGGATGTTATTGGCGGCCATCGTTCTTTTGGCTTTTTCATTCTTCTCGGTAGTCAAGGTTAACCCTATCTATCAAGGATTAGGGTGGATAGATAACAATGAACTACTTACCAAGATGCAGTCTGTCTCAGCTCCAGAAGATACCTGGGCGGTCGCTGATACCATACAGCTTGAAAACCTCGGACTTCTTGCTAACCGTGATAGCCTAACCGGAGTTCACATCTATCCCGATTTGGCGTTTTGGGACAGAGCCGCGCCTGGTGGTAGTGATATCTACAATCGCTATGCCCACATCCTGTTTATATCCAGCCCCAGCTTTGAGCAGCAGCTGTACTTAGTTCAGCCCGACTTCTTTGAAATAGGACTATCCTGTAATGAATTTGTGACAAAGAACGTCGATTTCTTGCTGACTACGGTGCCTCTGGACCGCCCCTGTCTGGAGCTGACCGATAGGGTTTCTTACCCGGCCATCACGTTCTTTATCCACAAAGTTAAATCATCTTAAAACTTGCCTGCGTTTATAGATGAAAAGTGCTATACTACGTTTGCTGATATTAAAATAAAACCATGGCAAAAAAAGTTCCCGGATCTCGCTCACTTTTCGGCCGTTTCGGTCTTAAAACATCACTGGCAATCATTGGTGTATTGGCGCTTATAGTCTTTGTTATTCTTGAGCTCACCGGTGTAACACATTTTGTCAGGGAAGAAAAAGCTTCCTCCGGTACCATACCGAGCAGTGGTAATTCCGAGTCACCCCAAACTTCTGAGGATAAGTCGTCCACCGTACCTTCGGCTGATTCCTCATCACCTTCGGAGACACCTAAGCAGGGCTCCTCAGCTACGTCCAGCAACGGAGCGGCTCCTATAACACCTTATGGGAATTTTGTAAGCAACCACAGTCCTAATCTCGATGGAGTCCCGGCTCCCAGCTCTATACAATCTGTATGTAACACCTCACCCGGGGCCAGCTGTTATATAGAATTCACTAACTCAGACGGCGTAGTTAAGAAATTAACCTCCCAGAAAACTGACGGCAACGGGGCTACCTACTGGTACTGGGATGTTGCTCAGGCCGGTTTTACCGTAGGATTCTGGAAGATAACCGTCGTCGCCACCCTTAATGGGCAACCTGCTACGGTCACCGATGCTATAAACTTAAAGGTGGGATCATGATGAAGCGGGTATTTAGCCATCTGACAATTTGCCTATTCGTGCTTAGCCTGGCCTTTATGGCTTTTTCCAACTATGCTCAGGCTGCTTTTAATAAGGATTTGCTGATAGATGACGTTGTTTTCACCGACTCCGGATCCATGAGCGCGGCGCAAATTGACGCTTTCTTGAACGCTCGAAACAGCTGTATCAGCCCCAATAGCGGCTTCGGTGCGCCTGATCCGATAGGCTATTCCCCTTCGGGCGGGTTTCAGTACGGTGGTAACGTCAGCGCCGGTACCGTGATTGCCCATTCCGCCCAAGTTTATGGCCTTAATCCGGAGGTTCTGCTGGTTACCCTGCAAAAAGAACAGAGCCTAGTAACAAGTACGACTTGCAGTACAAACACTATTTCTAAGGCCATGGGCTACGGCTGTCCGGACGGCGGCAGTTCATACAGCTATAGCGGCCTTAACCTATACACCCGTAGCGGTGTCACCTACACGGATGTCAGTGGAATATGTGTTAATACCGCCGCCAAAGCCGGTTTTACCCAGCAGACCATTAGGGCCACCTGGCTTCTGAAGTTCAGTCAGGAGCGTTCATTGGGGCATACCAACTGGGCGGTCATTCAAGGCAGTTGGGATAATTCCGATGATCTGGCGGCTTGTTACTCCGGTTACATGACCCAAGGTACCTTTAAACGTTGCCCTAACGGTACGGCGGATTATTACGACGGATGGGCGACCATTGATAGTACTGCCACCCACATGGACACTGGTGCCACGGCGTCTCTTTACCGTTACACCCCGCACTTCAACGGCAACCAGAATTTCGTGTCAATATTCGAAAACTGGTTCGGGGGCACTATCAGCGCCTCGTATTATTCCTGCCGTGATGCTGTCAACGTCAGCGGCGCGCCCTCCGGACCACGGGTCGTAGCTAACGGTTTGGGCGGCGCCAATGATAATTTAAGTCTGACAATCGCTAACAACACCGGCAGTGCCTGCATTGAGGTTCATACCTGGCTAAATGGCTACCAGCAATGGATTAAGCAGACTGCTACCAATTCGCCGGCCTTCAGCCCGACCGCCGTAAAGATCATAAGCGCTGATACCAACGGCGACAACGTAGATGAGTTTTACAAAATTGACTATTGCGGTAATAGCGGGATGGTTGAAGTCCACGGCTGGTATGGTTCTAATCAGCACTGGGCCAGTCATATAGCCACCAACCGGCCCTGCATCAGCTCAGCCAACGCCGAAGTTGTAGTAGCTGACACCAATGGTGACAACCGGGATGAGTTTTACTTCATTGAGTATCGCAACAACGGCAGTAATCGTCTGGAAGTCCATGGCTGGACCGCTAATTTCCAGCAGTGGTTTGCCCACATCGCAACCAACTACGGAGCGATAGACCCGGCTTCCGCACAAGTAGTAACTGCTGACACCAACGGTGACAACGTCGATGAGTTTTACTTGATAAACTACTCCAACACCGCCAGCGCCATGGTTGAAGTCCACGGCTGGACCGCTAATTTTCAGCAGTGGTTTAGCCACATTGCTACCAACAGAGGCGGGGTTATACACCTGGATGGCAGTAGCAACCCTATTTTTGACGTTATAACTGCCGACACCAATGGTGACGGGCGGGATGAGCTCATGCTAGTACATTACAGCGGGACTGGTAGTGGCCGGGTAGAGATCCACGGCTGGACCGCCAACTTTCAGCAGTGGGTCAGTCATATCGCGACCGGCGCCGGTCAGTTTTAGACTGTTTTTAGCTGATAACCGGGGCCGTGCTGAATGAAATTATCGTTATAGAAGGGGTCTCTTTTTAATAGCTCCAGCCACCGCTCCCTCATAAGTTCTTGAGCCGCTAGCAGTTCTTTCTTATCGCGATCGGGAGTGGTAATTTTACCGACACTGGCGGATTCGTAGTGATAAACCTCCGCATACGGCGTATAGAGGTTAAAATAACCGGCCTTTAGCAGACGCAAGCACAGATCTACATCGTTATAGGTCACCGCTAGGGCCTCGTCGAATCCGCCGACCTTTTCAAACTTCTGCCTGCTGATCATACTGCAAGCGGCTGTAACAGCCGAGCAATTTCTGATGTTTGAGATGAAGATATTACTGAATATATCTAATCCCGGGTCCAAGCCATAAAAAGGATGGAAGGCGATGTCACGTTCGCTTAAGATCACCCCGGCGTGCTGGATGTGATCGTTGGGAAAGAGCAGTTTACAGCCGACCATGCCAATTTCATCTCGCTGGGCGTGCTCCAGCATATTCTCAATCCACTTGTGAGTAATAACTGAAGTGTCATCATTTAAGAACAGCAGGTACTGTCCCCGGCTTTTGCTGGCGCCTAGGTTACATGCGCCCGAAAAGTTGAACGTTTTTTTCCAACCAACTACCTTGACCGGATTAGCGCTTACCAGTCTGGACTTGTAAAAATCAAGCGTCTGTTTGTCTTTACTGCCGGTATCGACGATTATGACTTCAAAGTTCGGGTAGGTGGTATTTTCAATTATTGACTCCAGGCAGGTCTTTATGTGCCGGTAGTTATCCTTGGTAGGGATGATTATTGACACCAATGGACTGCCTTGGATATGATAGTTTATACGCCAAAAACCTTTATACCGGCTCTCCAACACCGAGTAAGGCTGCTTTTTAGCTGACAGCGCGTCTCTAAGAACCCGTAGCTGATTTATATAGGCGTAGGGTTTGCTTTTAGCGGTTTTGGCTGTAGATGTCGGTGACTTTCTCCAGGAATAGAGAACCTTTGGAATATGGTAGATGTTTTTGGTCTTAGCGGTCAGCCTCAAAAACAGGTCCCAGTCCTGCGCTCCCTCAGTCCCTATCCGAAAACCGCCGATAGCCTCAACAGTGCTTCTTCGCATAACCGCAAAGTGAGTAACGTAGTTACACGATTTTAAGAAGTCCGGACTCCAATCGGGCTTGAAAAACGGATCGCTGTGTCCTTTACCGTCTTCGACTTTATCCTCATCGCTATAAATCAAGTCCGACTTAGGGTTTTCATTGATAGCTTGTACCGCTTCAAACAGGGCATTAGGCAGTAGTAAATCATCGTGATCAAGTAAGGCGATATGCTCTCCGCTAGCCAGCTTTAAAGCCTCGTTGGAGGCACCGGCGATGTGCTGATTCTTATCTGATCTTACCCACTTGATCTTACCGCTGCCAGCTCCAAGTTCCTTAACAACCGCCAGCGGGTTGGTTGTCGAGGCATCATCTGCTACACATAGCTCCCAGTTATCGTAAGACTGATCGATAACCGACTGGATGCACTGACGCAGATGCAAGTGATTAGTGTTATAGATCGGAAGTATGATGCTAATCAGCGGCTTTTTGCCAAAAGTGGCTACCGCCTTGGCTTGCTCTTGATGTTCATTGGCTGACTTTTCATACTCCTTGAACCAGTTTTGGTAAGATGTACGACGATTCCTGTTTACTTGCCGTCTCCGACGGTGGAACTTTACACGGCGGGCGGTGCGCCGAGGATTAGCCGCCGCACCCATCCCCAGCATCACCGCTTTCTTAAACTTCATAGCTAATAACGCCTACTTACCTTTGTTAGTACTTTGAGACCACTTCGGTTCAACATAAATGTCGCCGTAGCGTTTCTTGCCAATCACCGTAAAGGTCAGCAGCCTCTCAACGAAATCATAAGGAACGGTAACGGATGTATTCATGATGCTGGCCCGCAGACGATAGGTTCCGGTTGAAAGGGGATTACTCTTAAAGTGTGCCTCGACGTAGCCCCGCTTTTCCAAGATCGGCAGCTCATACCCAGACTCTTTAGTATTGGGTCCGATGATCGACTGATCCTGTTTGCCCATAATGCCAATACCAATCACCGGGTCTTCGAGTTTATTTTCAACTTCGTAATAGATTCTAACGGCGAAGGGCTCGCCCTCAGATATACGATTAGTCGTTTCGCCCTTGGAATTTATGATAGAACCTTTTGTTATCAACGCGCCGCCGGCGCCAATATGCTTCAACCCGTCTTTCTTTTGTCGTCTGTTGGGATCCTCATCATACTTTGCCAGCATTTCCCCATACCTATGGATTACTTCTTGAGGATGTCCTTGGGTAATCAGCTTACCCTGGTCCAATAGCGCCGCGCGATCACAAAATGATTCCACCGCGCCCATGTCATGTGAGATAAAGACAATCGTCTTACCGGCCTTTTTTAGCTGCTCAAAGTAGTCATAGCACTTCTGCTGGAACAGAGCGTCGCCGACCGCTAATACCTCGTCAATGAGCAAGATATCGGAATCAGCCCGGATCGCGATAGAGAACGCCAAGCGGACCTGCATCCCGGAAGAGTAGTTCTTCAGCTTCTGATCCATAAATTTTTCAAGTTCGGCGAACTCCACAATATCGCTATAAATCTTTCTCATATCTTTGCGATTGAAGCCGAGCAGAGCTCCGTTAAGATAAACGTTCTCCCGACCGGTCAATTCCGGATTGAAGCCAACTCCCAGCTCAATAAAAGGAGTCAAACTACCGTTAACTTCAATCGTCCCCTCCGTTGGGGTGTAGATTTCGGCCAGCAGTTTAAGGAGAGTGCTTTTACCACTGCCGTTTCGACCGATGATACCAAAAAATTCACCCTTATTAATTTCCAGTGAAATATCTTTGAGGGCCTCCTGCCTCTCAAAGGATCGGCGATCGCGGTAAAAGTTGATGAACAGAGACTTCACAGAACTGCGCTTCTCATGCGGCAGTCTAAAAACTTTTTGGAGCTTGTCAATTTTGATAGCTACATCGTCCATCTATATATTCTCCGCAAAGTACTTGGCTTGCGACTTAAAGTAGAACAATCCTCCGATAAACGAAGCAGTTACAATGAAAAAAGGAATCAGCATGTACCATCCTCCATCAAAAACCTGGTAACCAACTACGGTCTCATGGGTTACGCTCACATACCGAGCATCCTGGATAGCTTGGGCCATTGGGTTGAGCATTATCAGCTTTTGAAGCGTCAGATTGGTAATAAGCGTCAATGGATAAAGAATAGGTGTTATATAGAACCCGGCTTGCAGGATCACTTCCCAAATGTAATTAACGTCCCGATACTTAACGTAGGCGGCCGATAAAAACAAAGACAGCCCCACCGCGAATATATACACTTCCAGCAGAATCAACGGCAGCCAGACGATGGTATCAAGAAGTTCTACCTTGTTAATAACCATAAAGAATATGACTACAATTAGGTTAAGTAGAAGGTTGATAAGAGCAGAGATGCTGCTGGAAAGGATTATTATCCAGCGCGGGATACGGATTTTGCGAATCAAATCGCCTCTACCGACAATCGAAGTCAGGCTCTGGACGGTCATTTCATGAAAAAAGTTCCAAATTACGATGCCTAGCAGCAAATAGACAGGGAAATGCGGAACTCCCTCGCCAATTCTTAGGAACTTAACGAAGACCACATATAGAATCAAAAAAAGCAGCAGTGGCCGCAGTAGTGACCAGGTGTAGCCCAGTATCGAACCCTGGTAGCGCAGTTTAAAGTCGGTCCGCACCAGTTCCGCCAGCAGGGCCCGGTTCTTTTTAGAGACGGTGCTCGCTAAATTCACTAATACGCTATTATATAGGGGTTCTACCCCTATGCAAAAGGTATGCGTTGTTGTCCCGAACTGGAACGGTGAGAAGTCTCTCGCCGATTGTTTGGATTCATTACTCCACCAAAGCCTCCCCGCTCACATTATCGTTATCGACAACGGCTCCACAGACGGCTCATTGAGTCTCCTGGCCAAGAGCTTCCCCCAAGTCGAAGTGCTGGCTCAGAAAAAAAATTACGGATTTGCCGGCGGAGTTAATAGAGGTATCGAGCGGAGCATGCAAATCGGCTCTAAGTTCATAGCGCTTATTAATAACGATGCTGCTGCTGATAAAGATTGGCTGAAAGACCTGGTCCAGGCCATGCAAAACAACTCCACGGCCGGCATCGTGACATCCAAAATTTTAAGCGGCGATGGCCAGACTATTGATAGCACCGGCGACTTCTACACGATCTGGGGCTTGCCTCATCCCCGGGGCCGCGGAGAAAAGTCGTCATCTAAGTTTGATAATGATACCGCCATATTTGGCGGCTCCGGCGGGGCCAGTCTCTACCGAGCCAAAATGCTAAGACAAGTTGGCTTATTCGATGAAGACTTCTTTGCCTACTATGAAGACATTGACCTTAGCTTCCGTGCCCAATTGGCCGGCTGGAAAGTTGTTTATGCTCCCAAAGCTGTAGTTCACCATCAGATAGGCGCGACCAGCAGTAAGATAAGCGGTTTTACCACTTACCACACTCTCAAAAATCTGCCGTGGCTGCTTTGGAAAAATGTTCCCTGGCCTCTGATGCCAAAGGTCTTGCCACGGCTGACCTTGGCCTACTCAGGTATCGCCGGGCGAGCGCTCCAGCGCGGCCAGTTCGGCCCGTTCTTTAAGGCGCTTTTTGTAGGTACTGTCTTGTGGCCTAAAAAAATGTTCCAGCGCCATAAAATCCAGGGGGGAAGAAAGGTCAGTCCCGCTTACATCAATTCAATCATCATTCACGATTTACCTCCCAATGCTCACGCCTTAAGAAGTCTGCGGAACAAGTGGTGGGCACTAACCGGCAAGGCTAAATCATGAAAATTGTCATCGACGCCAGGGAGTCGGGGGGGACCGGCACCGGCCGCTACGTTGATAAACTGATTGAAAACCTTCATCAGCTTAAACCTGGTTTTGAGATAGTTGTACTCACCAAAACCCCTCGGATTGATTTTATGAAGCGGGTTGCGCCGAACTTTGAGGTAGTTGAGTCTAATTTTAAAGAGTTTACTTTCGCTGAACAGCTGGGCTTTAATTCCCAAGTCAAAAAACTCAAACCCGACTTAGTACACTTCACCATGACCCACCAGCCGGTGAGCTACCGCGGCAAAGTCATAACTACTGTTCATGACCTAACTACCGCTAGAGAGAGAAACCCGGCCAAGAATTGGCTGGTTTTTAGCATAAAACAGTGGGTTTACAGATGGGTAATTAAAAATGTTGCAAAGAAATCGCAAATACTTCTTACACCAAGTCAATTTGTAAAAGACGACGTCGCACAATATGCTAATGTTAGTCCTGATAAGATAATTGTCACTTACGAGGCGGCTGACAAAATAACCGCCAAACCTGAGCCGCTGGCTCAACAGGTCGGCAAAGGTTTCTTGCTTTATGTGGGCCGTTCCACACCCCACAAGAACTTACAAGCAGCCGTTGATGCCTTCACTATCGTCAAAAAATCACACCCCAACCTACAGTTCGTGCTGGCCGGTAAATTTGATGCTAATTACCAGCTCCTGCGTGACTACGCCGCATCTCAAACCATTAGAGGACTGGTGTTTACCGATTTTGTCAGCGAGGGCCAGCTGCGCTGGCTGTATGAGAACGCTAAAGCATACGTTTTTGCTAGCAAGAGCGAAGGCTTTGGATTGCCGGGGCTGGAAGCAATGGCCCATGAGCTACCAGTCGCTGCTGCCAAAGCCAGCTGTTTACCGGAGGTTTTAAAGGATGGTGCCTTATATTTTAATCCGCTCAAAGTCGGTGACATGGCTGATAGAATTTCGCAGATACTTGACGATCAGAAGTTGGCGAGCGACCTTAAAGCTAAAGGCGCCCAAATCGCCGCTAGTTACTCTTGGCAACGCATGGCCCAAGAGACACTTGGCGCTTACCGCCAAGCGCTGAGTGAATAGGTTTTAGGTTACAGTTTATAGTTTTTAGACTATCAACTAGAACCTAGCCACTAAAAACTGAATTACTTGACTAGTCAAGTAATTTATTGGGGGTCAGGCGGTTTCTTGCTCTTTTGTTTTTTCAGTTTCGCCGCTATCAGATGAACTGCTGTCGGGCTTGAGGACTATGTGGCGCTCTCTGCCCTCCCCTACTGAATCAGATACCAGACCATACTCCGAGGCCGCCTTATGCACAACCCGCCGGTCGGCGGCATTCATCGGCTCTAAGTCCATGGGATTACCACTATCACGAACTTCCCGAAACCAAGCTTCAGCTTTCTTTACCAAGCGATCAGCCCGGTTCTTTTTGTAGTCGGCTACATCAATATTGACTCGGGTATGTGAAGAACCCCTGTTTTTGAGTGCGGTACTCACGATAAACTGCATAGCCCGGACGTTATCACCGGCATGCCCAATCAAAAAACCATTCAAATGGGTTGATGGGACGTCAAGTTCGATGACTTCATCATCTTCGGTAGTGGCATGGACATCGGTGTTAAGACCAAAAAAGGACAACAAATCCTCAACATACTTCTTAGCGAACAAAATCGCTTCTTCCATCGAGGCTTGGTCTGTGCCGGCTTGGTCAGTCATCCCATTAGCTCCAGAGGTCGGGGTCATCGTCTTCTCCGGCGGGGGGTCTTTGATTTTGCTTTCGCTACTGTTTGTTTTTGAGCTTCTCTTTTTCGCTGCTCACGTGCTCTGGAAGCTTCAGCTGCCGACATTACTGGCTGTTCAACTTCTGGTTCAGGCTCAGCGCTAATCGTAGCCTTCATTGTCCGTGCGGGGGCATTGCCAGCCAGCGCCTCGGCTTCACTGACATCCTCACGCAGAATAATTGTTTGTTGGACCAAAGCCACCAAGGCGCTTACCAACCAGTAAAGCGGCAAAGCGGCGGGCAAGTTCAGGCCAATGATAAAAACAAAAGCCGGAATTAAGTACAGCATACTGCGCCCCACCGCGGCGTTAACTTCAGATTGATCGGCGCTTTTGCCCTTCCCCGCTTCGCTCAAAATTTTGCGCAGTGAGCGGGCATCCTGGCTTTGAGGCATTAGCTGTCTGCTTTGGAAGAATTGGGTAATCGCGCCCGCGGCAACAATGATCAGCGCCGGAATATACAACCCCTCTTTCCCAAGCGCCGGCTTGGTCAGGTCCACCCAGCCAAACAAGGTGGCGTCGAATTTGCCGATATCGGCCATCAGCTCCTTCATCCATGACAGGTTATGGAGGGCTGGATAAGATAAGTTAATAATCTGCTGAGGGTCATTTATCAACCGGCTGATACCGACGTATAGACCAATAAGTATCGGCAGTTGGACGAGCAGTATCCCCAAGCTGGCGAAAGGATTTATCTGGCGTTCCTTATAAAGCTCCATGACCAGCTGCGACTCTTTACGACGGTCACCTTTAGCGGCGGCCTTAATTTTCTTAATTTGGGGCTGCAGCTCGCGCATCGCCTTGGCGTGGTGCAGCTGCTTCTTGACCAGCGGCCACATTAACAGCCTGACAATTATGGTAAAGATAATGATGGCCATGCCGAAGTTGTGCCCCGGCAGGATGGCGTAAATTAATGCCAGCAAATTAAAAATCGGTTGGACGATTAGAGTCGTAAACATCAGCTAAAACCCTTTATAGAAACTCAGACTATGATAACACGCCGGCTACTTTAAGCTGGCGTTTGAGCTGTCTGGCAAGGTCTTCAGCTGGCACATCGAGTAGCGAATCGGAAAAAATTGTAATAACGATATCAAATGGCCGGCTTAGGCCAAGGTTCCGAACTGCGCCATATACCCGGCGTCGTATCCGGTTGCGTCCGACTGCCGATTTACGGACCTTGCGGCTGACCACTACCGCCACCCGGTAAGAGTCTCGGTTGCTGGGCGCGTAGCGTACCGAAAACAGCGGTCCCCGCACTGACTTTCCTTGTGCATATACCCGTCGCAGCGTCCGATTGCCGTGAAAGCGGTGGAATTTGGATAACATACCTAAAGAGTACCAAAGCTATTGGCTATCAGCTAACAGCTAGTGTGTTAGGCGGGTGCGTTCTTTAGCTCGGCGGCGAGATAGTATCTTACGACCGCCTTTAGTAGAGATCCGTGCTCTGAAACCGTGCTCCCGACTGCGTTTTCTTGTCTTTGGCTGATACGTCCTCTTTGGCATGTTAATACCTTAGCACAACCAAGAAAAGCCTGCCAAAGAGGAATGTTCAAGTAATCAATGTAGCAATGCGTTGAATCATTGCAGCATTAACCATTCATTGAGCAATGAGCATTGACAATTGACTCATTGTTTCTGCGCGTAGAATTCACAATGTTAACCCACAAAATTGGAAGGCTTTTCCACTGATAGCAAACTTTTTTCCACAAAATAACAGATGAGTACGTAGCTTGTGTAGAACTTTTCATCTTAGGCCCAATTTTTGATCCAAGCTGTGGTGATTTTTGTATAGGTTGTGGAAAAGTTTAACAGGCTCAGTTATAGTAAGCGTAGATTCCGCCAAAACGCAGGTTCTTGGCGTGGGGTATTAAATGTTAATTAAAAACGAGAGGGTGTCTTAAAGACAAAATGCAAGAGAACGCGCTTTGGCAGGCTGTATTGGGACAGATTGAGTTAGGAGTATCGCGTGGGAACTACATGACTTGGTTTAAGAATACCCAGCTTATTAAGAGCAAGGACGGCGTGGTGGTAATTGGTGTCCCCAATGTGTTTGTAAAGAACCAGCTGGAGCGTAAATTCGACGATCTTATTTCCAAAACACTGTCAGAGAACGGTGTAAAGGCCAACCGAATCGACTATAAAATCCATACCGGCATATCACCGCTGGTTAAGTTTGATGATGACGTGTTAAAAAACCCCGGTACCCCCGGACCCACAACGTCTACCCCCGCGCCGCGATCAACCGACGCTATGCATCGTGTTTACCGGCTGGGGCTTAACGAACGCTACAGCTTTGAAAACTTCGTGGTTGGCGGCGGTAATGAACTGGCCTATGCGGCTTGTCAGGCAATTGTCAAAAAACCCGGCGATAAATATAATCCGCTTTTCATATATGGCGGAGTTGGTATTGGCAAAACCCATCTTATTCAAGCTGTCGGTAACGCCGTGTTGGCGGCCAAACCAAACTCCAAGGTGGTTTATACCTCGTCTGAGCAGTTCGTGAGGGAGTTTGTTGACGCTCTCAGAAAGAAAAACACTACTGACTTTGCCCGCTTCCACCGCGGAGCTGACGTGCTGATTGTTGATGATGTGCAGTTTTTTGCCGGTAAAGAGAAGGTTCAGGAGGAATTCTTTCATACTTTCAACAACCTCTATCAGGCCAACAAACAAATCATTATGAGTTCCGATAAGCCGCCCAAGGATATCCCTACCCTTGAAGAACGGCTGCGCAGCCGCTTTTCCCAAGGCATGACCATTGATATGCAAAATCCTGACTTTGAAACACGCTGCGCCATCCTGCACAGTAAGACGTTGTCCCAAAATATTGAGCTGCCTCAAGAGGTAGCTGAATTTTTGGCCAGCCGTTTCCAAAGTAATGTCCGGGAGTTAGAAGGTTCGCTAAACCAAGTATTGGCCTATTGTGATATGCGCGGCTTAGAGCCAAGCCTGCAGACAGTCTCCAACATGTTTGACAGCAGCCGCGGCCGACCAAAACACCTAAGCGCCCGCCAAATCATTGAACGAACCGCCAAATACTTCCACATCTCCATCGAAGAGATATTGGGCCCCAAGCGCGATAAAGATATTGTTGTCCCCCGCCAGGTAGCCATGTACATGCTGCGCTCCGAGCTGCACCTTAGCTTCCCCAAGATCGCTCATGAGCTGGGGCGTAAAGACCACACTACCGCCATTCATTCCATCGATAAAATTGAAAAAGAGCTGAGCTATGAAACGCCCATCAAGCAACATGTTACAGATTTAAGAGGTAAGCTCTATGCCTAAAACTTTGTGTAAAAACTGGGGGCAAATATCAAAGGTATCCCCAATTCCCACAAATCAATTATCACTCATGTGGTCTTTGCGCAATTCCCTACACAAATTATCCACAGGGGTTGGGTATTTCTCGCCAGCTATTCCACAACAACAATCTCCCAATTTACATCAGTTATTAAGTCAGTTACTCGCAACTTCCACACCCCCAACTAATACTACTAAACTAATTAGAAAGGTATTTGCATGAAACTCCAGGTGACTCAGGAAAACCTAAGCCGAGCTCTCAATACCGTTGGCCGAGTAGCAAGCACCAGAGCTACCCTTCCAATACTAGCTAATGTTCTAATTAAGACAGATAAAAACCGGGTTAGTGTATCGGCTAGTAACTTGGATATTGCCATAACCCACCGCATTGGCGGGAAGGTAGAAAAAAACGGAGCCATAACCGTGCCGGCCCGCTTGACCCAGGATTTTGTCAGCAATTTACCCGACAGCGTTTTAAAACTGGATCTTAATAAACATAAATTAAGTATTGTGACTGATAAATACCAATCGGTGGTTAACGGTATGCCGGCCGATGACTTCCCGGTAATGCCGGCTATCTCTGGTGGGACCAAATGGCGCTTGCCGGCAACGGAGTTTAAAAAGGCTCTCTCCCAAGTTGTAGTTGCCGCCAGTAATGATGACGCCCGGCCGGTATTAACTGGGGTATATTTTTATAGCCGGGGTGGTGAGGTTATTGCTGTGGCTACTGACAGCTACCGTTTAGCCGAGAACAAACTGGGTAAAGCAAGTAAGTCAATCAACTTCTTGGTGCCAGCAGGTGCGATTAATGACGTACTTAGAATAATTTCTGATAGCGATAAAGAAGTGGTGATTACTCATGACGACCAGCAGGTATCCTTTGAAATCGGAGACGTTAGCCTGGTGGCCCGCTTGGTCGAAGGCAACTATCCGGATTACCGCAAACTGATGCCCGCCAAGTTCGCAGTGACCGCTAAGATGAAGCGATCTGACTTTGCCAATATCACCAAGGTTTCCAGCCTATTTGCTCGTGAGTCAGCCGGCGGCGTGACTATCAAGGTTGATAAGGCTGAAAAGGCAGTCAGTATTAACGCCATAGCCTCCCAACTTGGGGAGAACACTGCGGCTGCTTCAGCCGAGGTTACCGGCAATGGTGAGGTGACCTTAAACTCGCGCTATCTGATAGAAGCTCTAGGTGCAATCTACGGAGATGAGGTGGAGTTCTGCTTCAACGGTAAACTGGAACCCTGCATCCTGCGAAGCCCACATGAGCCCGGTTATACCCACCTAATTATGCCCCTCAGGAGCTAGTTTCTAGTTGCTAGGTTTTAGGTTCTAGCTAGCACCCATAACCTATAACCTGTAACCTATTCTTAATGATTGACTCGCTCCGCCTCCAGAACTTTAGATCGTATAGTGATGAGTCTTTTGAGTTTGAGCCCAGCGTAAATATCGTAGTCGGTCCCAACGCTAGCGGCAAAACCAATCTGCTGGAAGCAGTACTGGTTTTATCTAGAGGCGGATCGTACCGCGCTAGGGACGCTGAGCTGATCAGGCTTGGTAAACCATGGTCTCGACTAGACGGTTACTTTGGCACCCTAAGCCGGGCAGTTATGCTTCAGCGTGGGCCAACTGGCGAAAGATCGGCCAAGACATTTGTGCTAGCTAACAAAAACTATCGTCGGATGCCACTGGAACGCACAGTGCCAGTGGTCTTTTTTGAACCAAACCATCTGCAGGCTTTAACTCGTGACCCGCAACATCGTCGTGAGTACTTCGATGATCTACTGGAACGCACTGAGCTGGGTTATAAGCGAACTCTGTCCAGCTATCGCCGAGCTCTAGCCCAGCGTAACGCCCTGCTAAAACAGGGAAAATCCCGAGCCGCCCCGCAACTATTTGCCTGGGATGTGCGCCTATCCCAGCTTGGTGAAAAAATTGTCACCTCCAGAGTAAGGCTGGTTGGTCTAATCAATGAATCGTTATCCGCCAGCTACAGCCGGATTGCCGGCAAAAAGACTAAGGCCTCTTTGATCTATGGGCATCAGTTTAGGCCGGGAAATTACTCTTCAAGGATGCTTGCTAAGTTAGAGTCCAATTCCCGTCTGGATTTTGAAAGAGGTTTTACAACCGTTGGTCCGCATCGCGAGGATATTGAGCTTGAACTCAACGGTCAGCCGATTAGCCTGGTAGCCTCGCGGGGCGAGATCCGCTCCCTACTTTTGGCTCTAAAAATTTTTGAGCTTGGTCTGGTGGAGAAGGCTCGAGATGAAAAGCCGATATT
>MGCX01000020.1 GCA_001788565.1 Candidatus Saccharibacteria bacterium RIFCSPHIGHO2_12_FULL_49_19
TTATGTTCCACTGGGCAGTTAGCGTCGTGATTACCTTTTTCTTCCTTGGTCAGTCGGCCGTCCTCAATGGTAATAACTCGCTTGGCGACTTCTTTGAGCCGACTGTCGTGGCTAACGATTATAACCGCCCTTTTCTCGGCGCATGCGGTACTACAAAGCAGCTGCATAACCTCGGCGCCGGTTTTACTGTCCAAGTTAGCGGTTGGCTCATCGGCCAGTATAAGTTTAGGCTCGTTAGCTAATGCCCTAGCAACAGCAACACGTTGTTTTTCTCCTCCAGATAAATCTTTTGGTAGATTATCAAGTCTTTCGCCGAGATGGAGTTTTTCAAGCTGCACCTTAGCCTGCTTAAGGGCCTGCTTTCTGGCCACACCGGCGGTCATTAGCGGGATAGCGGCATTGGCTTGAGCCGTCAAAGCCGACAGCAAATTGAACGATTGGAATATAAAGCCCAACTTATGAAGACGCAGGCTCGCCAGCTGACTATCGGACATTTTGGCGGCATCCTTACCATCCAGCAAAACCCCACCACTGCTTGGACGCATAAGTGTACCGAGCATCGAAAGGAGGGTGGTTTTACCAGAGCCAGACGGACCCATGATTAAAACAATATCTCCGGCCCCAACTTTCAGACTGACCTCGTCCACAGCTGTCACAGCTGTATGCCCGCTGCCAAAAATTTTAGTTAGCCCTTCAGCCACTATAGCCGACTTCATGACTTAAACACCTCAGCTGGGTCAATGTGAGTAATTCGCCTGATGGGTAAATACGAGGCCAGCACTGACATTGCAATAGTAAGCCCGAAAATACCGACAACGTCCAAAGCGTTAATCTGCGAAACAAATTGGGGGACCCAACTACCAAGCGTTAGTTGCAAGACCATGGCTATCGTACTACCAATAACAAATCCAATTAATCCGGCAGTCATGGACTGTTTAATCACTACACCATAAAGCTGACGATTACTCATGCCAATAGCCTTTAGCACCCCGTACTCACGAATTTTCTCCGTTACAGAAGTAAAGATCGTCAGACCGATCACAGCAGTTCCGACAACAACGCCAATAATAAGTAACACCAGAATTACGGGTAAAAAAGTTTCCCTTATGAGTTTTGTGTTATTATCAATAAAATTCTGCTTAGTAACCGCATCGACACTGGGTATGGCTCCTTTTATATCTGATATGGCTGTTGGTGTGTCAGTCCCTTCGGTCAACAGTACAGTGTAATAGTTAGTTGAATCGGGTAGCCGAAAAACTCTATTGGCATCTCCCCTGTTGATAAAAGCGAACGAGAAAGTAACAACGTCCCCACCTTCGGATAAACCTACGACCTTGAACTTTTGTCCGGCGATATCTAGAGCGTCGTTTATTTTTATTTCTTTGGTCTTAGCGGATATTTTATCGACAATGATTTCGCCCTCACCAGGAACGGGCTTGCCAGCAACTATACGAGCGGGTTTTCCACTATTGTTGTCTTTATCATAGGCCACGAGATACATATTTACATCGTGGCCTCTGTGATGAAATGCGACTCTCCGACCACTGAATGGCCTTACATCTTCAACGCCATTTAGTCCGGATATCGTTGCCTCATAACTCAATGGCAGGACCGAGGGTGTATGGAACATATCTTCTGTTCCGTCTTGAACTACCCAGATATCAGCTGGTACCGAGCGAATGTATTGGCCCATTTTGTCATTCCAGCCTCTATATAAGCCGGTCAACACCATTATTAAAACCACGCTGAAAGCCACCCCGCCAACACTTATCAGCAGCCGGGTCTTTTCCTGAAATAAGTTGCGCCAGGCAATAAAAAACACGTGATTATTTCTTGTTCACGTATTTCCACAAAGCGGCAATCGCTAGCAATAGAGCAACAATGACGAGTATGTAGGTAACCCATGCGAAGAACATCATGCCATTACTATCATTACCTGCCATCATGTTGTAGTCCATCATGCCGCCCTCCTTTCTAATGCTTATGATTATCACTCATCATAAACGTTATTCCCAGCGTAATCAGTGAGCCATCATGTTCATCATGTCGTTTGAGCCACTGGATGAGGAGCTGTAACCCCACTGCTTTTGCCACGACTGCATTTCGTTTATTTCTTTTGTCTGGGCATCAATAATTGCATCTGCTAGATTCTTAATTTCATCGTGTTTAGCATTTTGCTTCGCAAGGTTAGCCATGTCTATGGCTCCTTGATGATGGTCGATCATCTCATTAATGAAGGCTTCATCAAACACATCGCCTGATTTATTCTCTAAGCCAGCAACCATGTCGCTCATGCTACTGCCGGAGTGCATAGTCATCATCTGGCGCATCATGCCGTTGTGATCTTTATTAACGGCGTAGGTGGCTGCAAAAGTGGCGATGATTACACCAAAGAGCAAACCGATTACACTATAAAGCATAGTTTCTTTGTTGATATTCATAATTGTTTCCTGCTACTAATCATAGGTTTAGCTTACTTTCGTTTATTCACTACACTGCAAATTGTTACAACTGGCTGTGCTGTGGTCTTGCGACGCGCTAGAGTCCGAGTTCGAGTGCACATTCATGGCCTTCATCATGCTGGTATGGCTACTGTTGACGGAATAGACCGATACTGACCAGGCAGTGATAATGCCTAAAAGCAACCCGATAATTCCATAGAGCATGGGTTCTTTTTTCATTTGTATACTACCTCCTTAGTTTGTTTAATATATCCACTCGGATAAGCCAAAAACTTTTCTTTACATCCACCGGCACAGAAGTAGTACGTTTGGCCAGCGTATTCAGCCGAGTCGAAAACTTCGGAAACGCTCAAGCGCATTCCGCAGACCACATCTACAACAATCGGGAAAAGATACTTCGCTGGAAATTCTTCAGAAAAGCCATGCTGATTCTGTAGAAACTGATAGATCATATCAACAGCTCTGGTTATTTTGTTGTCGGCAAGCGAGTAGTAAGCTTTTTGTCCATGCCGATCGACTTTGACTAATTTATATCGGCGCAACAGAGCTAAGTGCTGTGACAAATTGGGCTGCCGCATGCCCAACATTTCCACCATCTCACTAACACTAAGGCGTTGGTTTTTTAGCAGTTGTAAAATCTCTAACCTCTTGCGATTGGCAAGTACTTTAAATGTTTCCTCTTCTAAACTAATGATCCTCTGATACATGTCTAGATTGTAGCATATATATTTATATGCGAATACTTGAATATATTTATTTTTCCGTGTAGTCTTAGGCATGGAGAAAATATGCTACTGGCCTTTCTACTAATAAGCCTATTATTTATCGGCGGGCTGATTTATAACCAGAAATCGAGAAAAAGAGTCTGTGCTATCTGTATCAGTGTTCTTCTATCGTGGTTTGTATTGTTTATTCTCTATAAAACCGGAGCTCATGAGAATATCGTACTACTGAGTTTACTGATGGGCCAAAGCATCACCGGTCTTTATTACTTCGGGCTAAAACGGCTGCCAAAACCACTGCGTATCTTTACCCTCCCTTTCTTTTTGTCACTGACGGTCGTTTTTTATCTTCTAATCACTGAGGAGTTTATCCTGACGGCCTTCGGACTGCTGACGGCTTTGTGGATATTAGCTTGGCTGATATTTATTTATCGCGATGATCCCGGGAAGAAACCTCTGGCGCAAGCGGTAACCAATTGTTGTGAGGATGTATAAGTAATGGAATTAGTAGCTGCCGCCTCACTCGTTACCGCTTTTATTGCCGGGATGGCGGCCCTTTTTGCCCCGTGTTGCATCGGTGTACTGCTTCCGGCTTATCTAGCCTCCGTTTTTCGCACCAAAACTAAGATATTCCTGATGACATTCGTCTATTTCTTGGGCATGTTAACCATCTTCTTGCCAATGGGGCTTGGAGTGGCCGCTTTAAGCAGTTTCTTTACTGATAACCATGGTCTATTCTTCGCCATCGGCGGCGTTTTTATGCTGCTGCTTGGAATTTCGTTGCTACTAGGCAAATCAATAATGCTTCCTGTCCATGTCCATCCTAAATTAGAGAAGTATGATTTTGGTTCTATCTACACGCTTGGCCTGTTTTCCGGTATCGCTACAACTTGCTGCGCGCCAGTTCTGGCCGGTGTTTTGGCCTTGTCAGCCTTGCCTGGCTCGTTATGGCTGGGCGGCTTGTACGCTTTAACTTTCGTTATCGGTATGGTCGTGCCGTTATTTTTGGTGGCGGCATTCGTTGATAAAACTAAAGTCATAAAGCGGTTCGAGTCGCTTAAACGGCGAGTTAGTTATTCTCTGGCTGGCCGGCGCATTACGCTAAGTTTGTCACATTTGGTTTCGGGTATTATTTTCACTCTTTTCGGCGCCTTTATCTTGATATATGAGCGGGCTAATCCGGACGCCTTTACCTCTAATTATTCGGTCGAGATTAATCTTTTGGCAGCCCGGGTAACACGTTTCATCGAATCTGTAACGAGTGGTATTCCAGATGTTTTATGGGCACTGGTGTTTATGCTTTTATTCTCAGCTATCGGCTGGGTGGCTTATAAGCAAGCCAAAAATGAAATCAATATAAAGGAGGGAAGAAAATGAGCAAGAAACTAATATTAGTACTTGCCATAATAGGTGTTTTGATGTTTGGAGCGGCCAGCTTAGTCAAGCCAGACTCGAACTCTAAAGAGAAACCCGCCGAAGTTCAGTTATCTTTGAACGATATGGTCGGCAAGCCGGCACCTGATTTTAGCCTGCAAAATCAAAGAGGCGAGACCTTCAAACTCAGCGCAATGAGCGGTAAGAAGACCATCTTGTTTTTCAATGAAGGAATTATGTGTTATCCGGCTTGCTGGAACCAGATGGCTGCCTTAGGTAAGGATGTCAGGCTAAACAACGATACGGTAGTTAGCGCCAGCGTGGTAGTTGATAGTCCAGCCAATTGGGCCAGTGCTTTTAAGAAGATGCCTGAACTAAGCAGCGGTACCATTCTATTTGATAGCGATAAATCACTCTCTACTGGGTATGGTATGCTGTCTCTAGCTTCGTCTATGCACAAGGGTTCAATGCCGGGACATACCTATATCATCGTTGATGAAAACAGGATTGTCCGCTACACCCTTGATGATCCTAAAATGAGCATCCAGAATGAAGTGCTTGTCAATGAGTTATCAAAGATATAGGAACTAGTTTGCGACGCCGTTTAGTAAAGATAGCTAGATCGCCCTGGTTTATTGCTGGAACCAGCTTCGTTGTGGGAGTCCTATTGATCCTAGTCATCAGATTCGCCAGTTATCAGACAGAGGAGGCGGTTCATTATCATGCTAACTTTGCAGTTTACGTTAACGGGCAGAGGGAGCAGTTCGTTGGACCAAGATACTACGAAGAATCCGCCGCTTCATCTTGCGACACGGAAGGCCATGACGAAGATCCGGCTGGCCGGATGCACATGCACGGCAACGTCAATGACACCGTGCATGTTCACGATCATTTAGTTACCTGGGGGCACTTTTTCCAAAGTATCGGTTGGGCTTTTGATAAAGATTACGCCAAAACAGCTAGCCAAGTTCTCTTAGCTGATGGCCAAAATAAAGTGACCTTTATCCTAAATGGCCAGCCGGTAGAAGATATCAGTAACTTGATAATTGAGAGCGAGGACCGCCTGCTAATCAACTACGGCAATACCTCGCAGGATCAGCTTGACGAGTATTACAAATCGGTTGCCTCAACTGCCGGTAAGTACAACACCAGCAGTGACCCAGCTTCCTGCGGCGCCGGCCAAACCAACCCAACCTTCTCCGACCGTCTCAAAAACCTCTTTTAGATATCTTGGCTATCTAGCCGTAACAAACCTCTATGATCGGCAGGTTTATGTTCGAAGTGGCTTTTTACTTCAATGCCTTTATATATCTTCTCGTCCCCTTGGAGGCGAACCGTGAACACACGGATAGGGTGTCTCAAATCATCAACCGGCCCAAGGAACAATATTTCAGGAGTCACCAGACCCTCAAGCGAGGGATCACTTAGCAACTCCTCCCAGCTGATGGCATTGCTAACCTGCTTAGGGCATGTCTCGGACCAATCTGTGATAGCTTGGGGCCGGAGTCCCAGTTTTTCACCAATATCTTCTTCTGAGAGGCCCGCGAACCACAACTCTAATCTTTCTAAATAACGCTTTAGCCGACTTCTTATTACTGGATTTCTTTTATGGGCTTGTAATGCCGTGGGTAATACTTCACAAACTCTTTCTACTACTTCGTCGGGCATGAGGTCGGGATTGCCAATTTTGGCATCACGCTCACTCTCACTGTTAAATGCTCTAGCCAGAAACTCCCGCTTTCGCTCCAATCGGAGCAGCTCAGTCTCTTGATCAAATCTTGGCAGTTCAACGAGTTCCCCCGTAGCTGCCTCTCCAAGCGAAGCGACACTATCACTTGCTTCAAGCTCATCAGGCTCCCCGAAGTTGGCCTCTTCTAACGAATGCATAGCTAAAAACTATTACATAAAGGGGGCATATATACAACAAACGACCTCTTCTTACAGAGGTCGTCTCTTGGTGGAGCTGGTGGGAATTGCGCCCACGTCCGATTGATAACTAGCTTGATGACTACAGGCTTAGGCTGTTTGAGATTTCTTAAGCCGAACTGCAGGGAACAGCCAAAATAAGGCCGGCTAAAGTCCATTAGTCTTAGTTAGCAGCGGGCGGACCACTCGCTGCTAAGGCGACCAGATATATGACACGCTCTAAGAAACTATCTGATGTCGTTTCTGGCGTGGCTTCAGTTTAAACTTAAGCTTTTGCGAGAGCTGGGGTGCCAAAGATGGCTAGAAAGCCATTTTGAACCTTCGCTACTACGCGATCAAATGCGTTGGCATTTAATTGGATTGCACCGGATAACGTTCAGTGCGCCCCGGCCTGCCATCTAAGCTTGTTAAAGTTCAACCGTCGAGCTAATTTCAGCCCCTTGTCGCAATTATACCATAAACACTTAGCAATAGCTAGTAGTGCCCTAGCGGTTGAGGTAGTGTTGGGCGCTTAGGTTGTGGGCAGCCCGCTCAAAGGCTTTGACCTCGCTGCCGCTGAGCAGTCGCAGTAGATTGCCCTGCTGGTTTTTTAGGATTTTTTCAGCTTTCTGGTAGGTTCTAGCTCCCTTTGACGTAAGGGTGACATCCTTCTGGCGGCCGTCTTTTTTATTCTTAGCAATACTAACCAATCCCTGCTTTTTCATGTCCCGCAGCTGGCGGCTGACATTAGCTTCGGTCTGCCCTAACTTGCTGGCCACCAGGCGCTGGGAACGGGGTACCGAGGAGTGTAGAACGCTCATGATAC
>MGCX01000021.1 GCA_001788565.1 Candidatus Saccharibacteria bacterium RIFCSPHIGHO2_12_FULL_49_19
CTTGCAGCCTTCTCTAGTTCGGAAACTTACTAAGCACACAAAAAAGGGAGGGCTTTATGTACTTGATTGGCCCGGCAAAATTGCGCTCCCTGAATTTGACGGCTTTGAAAGGGTAACCAGTAAAGATTACGGTGATGCCCAGCTGGCCTTCTACCGCAAAATAAATAAGAGGGAAACCTAGTTTTCCCTCTCATCGGAGCTTGCGGAATGAATCCGCATTCGCCTTTGGCGAACCGCTCCTGCACTCCCTTCCTCCTGATAAAAAATGCATGGTGGTCCTAACTGGGCAGCTCTCAAACCTACCGGAGCCCTTCAAAAAGCTACTAAAGGTCCTTAGCGGCGAGACAGAAGACCCCGGGCCGAGCGTCAAGCGCCGCCGCGGTCGGCCTACTTCGGACCTTCATCGATGACTCAATCTAGAAGAAGCTCGTCCCAATCAATCCGACCGTGCTGTAGCAGTAGCTGCGAGCACACCATCGAGCCAAGTTCTTCATACCTCTGAATGTTCCGTTCGAGCTTCGACCTATCTTTTCGAGCGATTACACCATTATGGGCGACAGCGCTTCTGTATTCATAGATGTCCTTAAGTTCATCGTGAATCTTTTTCCGCTCTGTAAAATCTTCGGCTAGAAGCCTTGAACCACGCAGACGGAAAGTCAAGGAAAGCTGCTCCCGGTGGCTAGCGCTACTGATAATCGCCATCTCCATGGCTATCCCCAAATCCAAAATCTTGTCGGCCAGCTCGAACCTTCGCTTGGCTTGGCCTAGTCTAGAAATTATCAAAGCCCATCTCTCGCGATCCTCACCAGTGAGTTTTCGATAAGCGTTGAGCAGAGCTGCGTAATCGTTTTCACCGAGCAGCTCCGGCGTAACTTTAGTCATCTTCGAGACGCTAGAAACATCGTAATTGGGGATTGAGCCGCCCCTACCACCAAGAGGACCCATGGGCACGGAATCGTCTAGATAACTTGTAGTGAAACCGTGCAAACAGGACAAGCCGGGAATTAGATTAAGCACCAGGGCTGAGTCTGCAAGTAGACCGAAAACCAAACCTAGTCTCTCGCCATTAGCTTGAGAGGGCGTTGATGAGAATATCTTTGGAGTCTGTCCTCTCAAGGTCAAGGCGGCACGGGGCTTCACGGTCCGATTGCCATGAAAGCTAAACTCGATTTCCTCGAAGTATTCTTTGTCGCTTGATGGCGGCATCAATCCTATCGGAACTAGTTCTACAGACTCCACTAGTTCGACTTTCTGATCTGCCTCTATCCCGGTTACCCATGCCGCAGCTGTATATTCAATCTTGCTAGCAGCAAGATACGCTTCTAGGCTCTTGACTGCTTCTGGTATACCTTTGATGCTGGCGTAGTAAATGAACCACATTGCAAGCGTATCCAGTTCTGGCTTGCTTCCACCACCACCCCCAGTTGAAACTAGCGCACTCGAAACAAGTGCTTGTACTCGGCTATCTTTGCCGAGAATCTCCTTAATTCGGGCGCCTTCGGGCGATTGAAGTGCATCATGCAGATAGAGGAAGAGTCTGGTGTTGTGGTCTCGACCAAAGCCATAGTATTCAGGGCCTGGCACGGAGAAGTCCGGCAGGTTGATATTCTCTATCTTGGCAAGATCGGTTTGGGCCATACCTATATTTTACTCTTGCAGACCCTAACTGGACTTAGAACAAAAACAGCCCTTTTGGGCTGCATTTAATGTCGCTTTTTTGGACAGCACCGACCGGTACGGCTGGATCTCGAGAAGAGTAAGTATCAAAAATCACATGGTGGGCGAGAAAGGACTTGAACCTTCACGGGATTGCTCCCACTAGGTCCTAAACCTAGCGTGTCTACCATTCCACCACTCGCCCGCCACCTTAAATTATAACAACTTGAAGGGTATTCTTGTTTTGCTTATGCTTGCGCTGTCCTGTAGCTGAGTGTATATACTTGTCAAATGAGAAGTACAGGATGGCACGTTATGCCGGGGGTCGGTGCCCGGAATATTGAAGCTATTGCTAAAGATGTGCTGAAGTGGAACAGACTAGGAGAAAGATTGCCCTTAATGGATGCAATAGCTGAAGACTTGGAGGAGCAAGCATACATTGCATCGAGTTCGGTAGTAACCGATGATAGTCTGGCCACCCTAAGTTTCGATGAAATCATCGAGATGCTAGATGAGCCACAGCGCACAGACGTTATTGGGGCGTATATGGCAGATGTGGCCCTACGAAGACTTACTTCGGCTAAAAATGGCAGAGATTTTGGTCATGGTAAGCGCGCTAGGCTGACCGTGACGGAGAGTGGCGTGACTAGACGAAGAGCATTCATTGAACCTGGCCATAATATTGATTTACGTGGACCGGGTAGAATGCTCCTCGAAGGTTCGGTAATCGGGGGCAAGATTAGTAGATTCTCAAGTTCTCCTGAGATTGGCGGCCGTATTGTGCTAGACCATGTTCTTCACTCATCGATCATTCATGGGTTAGTTGATCCTTCTAACGGCCAACCTAGAGTCGAGCTAGATATTTTGGCTAAGTATTAAAGCGCCAGCTTCAATCTAAAACTTAGGTCATTCTCACTCACCAAACCAATCGTCTATAATAGTGGTAAGCAATGAGTAAGGGTGAAGCTAAAACATCTGTAAAGCTGCTGTCGGCGCATGATGAGGCCGGTAATGTGCGGACTTTTGTATTTGAGACCGGCGGGCTTACGTGGGTAGCCGGGCAAAATCAAGGCTGGGTTTTACCGCACGAAGGCGAGACCAATGACGATAATGAGCACTGGTTTACTGTTTCTTCGGCACCGAGCGAGGAAACGATGAGTATCTCAACCAGGGTATCGGATAGTAAGTACAAACAGCACCTAAACTCGCTGAAACCCGGCGACACCATTGAAGTTTATGAAATGGGCGGCGACTTTACTTGGGAAGATGAACCGTCCGAGCCAATTGTGATGGTGGCCGCCGGTATCGGCATCACACCATTTCGAAGCATTCTGTTAGAGCGAGAGCATAACGGTAAAAAGCTCAACGGCACACTGCTGTACTTCAACCGCGATGACAATGTGCCTTTCAGAGAACTGCTGGAAGAATTGGCCAAGAAACATCCGGAATTCAAATATCAAGTCATAGTCGGCGAACGTATCGCTGGTGAGCGTATTTTGGAGCTGGCTCCACAGGCTAAAGACCAGACCGTTTATCTTTCCGGCGCTAAGCCGATGGTCTTGGCGCTGGCCGAAGAATTAGAGAAAAAGAGTGTGAAAACCAAGCAAGACCGCTTCCCCGGCTACGACGAGAGTAATTATTAGTAGCGCGCATGGAAGTTTACTTGAGCCTTCCGCACACCATCCTAAAAGTGTGCGTTACACGCCGGGCCATCCAGTTGGTGGCTCGGGTTGCACTTCGCCTGACCCACTTTTAGGAAGGCATGCTCGCGGCTCAACAAGGGGGAGTTACTGAGAATAAAAAATGCTGAAAACAACTCACAATTTGATTAAAGACGTTGGCAAGAAGCTGGGCCTGACCAGCGAGCAGATAGAAAAGCTACTGGCCGTTGATAAAATTCACGAATTTGAAATACAGATGGAGTCAGGCAAAAAGCACCAAGCTTATCGGGTCCAGCACAGTAACAAACTGGGGCCTTACAAGGGTGGCATTCGTTTTCATCCGGACGTCAGTTTGGAAGAAGTACAGGCCCTAGCCATATTAATGAGCCTTAAGGCCGCCGCCATAGGCTTGCCACTGGGCGGTGCCAAGGGTGGGGTGGCTGTTAATCCTAAAGAGATGTCGCTGGCCGAGTTGGAAGAACTTTCCCGCGATTACGTCCTGAATCTACATGAGCACATCGGTCCGGATAAAGATGTGCCGGCTCCAGATGTAAATACTGACTCCCAGATCATCGACTGGATGGTCGATGAGTATGAAAAGCTAACCGGCGACACATCTAAGGCTAGCTTTACTGGCAAGAGCGTCAAAGCCGGCGGCAGTTTGGGACGCGATGAAGCGACTGGCCGCGGCGGCGTAATCGTGCTAAGACAAATACTCAACAAGCTTGCCCCGTCGCAAAGCCTGGGCGAAGCAGTCAGTAATCGGATTGTGAAGCGCCAAGCTTTTGCTACGGGGTTAAGTATTTCGGAACCGATAACTTACGCCGTTCAGGGGTTCGGCAATGTCGGCGCCCACTTCGCGCTGGTCGCCGCTCAGGAGCAGCCCGACTGGATGTTAGTAGCCGCCACCGATTCCAGCGGCGGCGTGTATAGCCCGGCTGATCTATCCGTCAAACAACTGGCGCAGTACAAATCGGATGGTGGCCGCCTGCATGAGCTGAACGAGGGACGAGCTATTAGTAATAAGGAATTAATCGGCCTGGACGTTGACGTGCTGGTCTTAGCGGCTCTGGGTGGAGCGGTGACCGAAAAGAATATGCACCAGGTAAAAGCTCACGCCATCTTGGAACTGGCTAACGGGCCGGTGTCCGATGAAGCCGCTAAACATCTGGAAAGCAAAGGAATCATGATAATCCCTGACATTTTGGCCAATTCCGGAGGGGTCATCGTTAGCTACCTGGAATGGCTGCAAAACAAGCAAGGCGAGCACTGGACAGAAGCCGAGGTCAATAAACAATTGGAAGAGTACTTAGTTAAAGCTACAAACAGGATTTATGATATGGCCCAAAAACGAAGCATGACCCTAAAAGAAGCAGCTCTAGCCGTAGCTATCGAGAGATTAGTTAAGTCATAAAAAACATTCATTTTCCAGATTGCCCAGCACTTAGCACCGAGTACTACGTAAATATTCGCTCGGCGAATATCTCGGTGCTAAGTGCTGGGTTGCGCGCGAGCTTTTTGGCGGCGTATAATTAAACCTAGCCGTGTGCAGGCTCCCCGCACTTTAAATCACTTTTTGATAAAATCATCAAATGCACTATGTGTACTTGTTGAGGAGTAACAAGACAGGTGAGTTCTATATAGGTTCTACCGGAGACCTGAGAAATAGATTTTATCAACATAATGAAAGTCGAAATACTTCGACGAAGTATGGTGTTCCTTGGACGCTTGTTTATTACGAAGCGTTCCCAACGAAAGCCACAGCTCTTGAACGTGAACGTAAGTTAAAACGTTATGGCAAAGGCTTGGTGGAGTTGAAGAAGCGCCTCGGCTTTCGTAAGTGATTTTAAGTGCGGAGTTCCTCTGTACAGACTAACTACACTACTTAGCTACAAGCACTGCTTGTTGCTCTTAAACCAGGTAGCTCCCAGTAATGGAAGCGTGATAGACGGTCACTGCTCTTAACTGGTAGCGGGTCTCAAAATCCGTCTGCTGATCTGCTCTTTTAGCGGGAATCGGCTCTCT
>MGCX01000022.1 GCA_001788565.1 Candidatus Saccharibacteria bacterium RIFCSPHIGHO2_12_FULL_49_19
TATTGCTCAAAAGCCACACCCTTCGATTTCAAATCGGCAATAACTTTGTCCAGATCATCACCGACTACCCAGCTGGCGGCGGTAGCTTTATTGGTTCCAGCGAATTCGGAGGGATAAACAAACAGGTGCGAACTGCCGCACTTATACATCAGTCCTCCATCGTCGCTTCCCCCGGCCGAGGTAAGCCCCAGTGTACCTTCATAAAAACTTTTGGCTTTTTGTACGTCTTTAACTGCTAGTGTCGCATAGCATTCTTTATCCCCCAACATCAGAGTCCTCCTTTTGTCCGCTAAAGTTTCTTTGAAATTTCGGCGGGCCTTTTTTAGTTTATGCACTTATTGTACCTGACTATCCAAACTTCTTCGTAGAACTTAGCCGAAGCGGAGCCGGGTCGGTAGGCGGCGGAGATGCGATAATATCTTATTTGCAGCTCAGGCAGGCTACCGTCCGCGCGGGAGCGGTTCGGAGAAGGATTCGGAGAGGTAGGTTGTCGTACGCTTATTTTTGAGGTTTCTTGGAGAAGTAGCGCAGCTCCCGCTTGAGCTGGTCTAGACGAACAATATACTTGTCAAACTGCTTTAAAAGCGTTGAGTACTGGTAGTTAGGTACCATCACGTGCAGTAGTTTCCCTCGATCGGCCAAATACTCTATTAGACTGTAAAAGTCGCCGTCCCCGGATACGATGACGGCTTTTTTATAATGGGGCATTTCCTTAACAGCAAATAGGACCAGCTCGGCATCGACATTGCCTTTGACGCTCTTCTTGTCTTCATCTTTCTTCTCTTCTTTGCCGGCGCCAGCGGGATTCTTGTACATTTCTAGTGTTGGTTTTAGGACCACCAGATAGCCTAGATCGTGCATTTGCTCATACAACTCGACGTTATCGGGCATGTAGCCGATGAACATAAAGGCTTTTTCAACATCGTATTTGTCGCGTAGAAACTCGCGGAATTTTCGCCAATTCAGCTTCCAGCCGACTTTTTGAATGCCAAGATTCAAGTTTTGGCTGTCAATAAAGGCATAATTCCCACCCTTTTTGGGGTACTGCTTATTCACCGCTTATAATTCTACTCCTAAAAAGGAGCGTTGTGGTATTAGTCTTGTTCTGGGGTTTCAGCTGTTTCGGTCGCTTTGCTAATCAAAACATCTCCCAAACTTCGGGCAACTTCCTTCTCGCTGGCAGTGACAACCAGTTCACCTTCCTCAGTTTCTACGGTTACAGCACCTACGGCCACTCTGAAGGCTGAGCCATGTTCGGCCTCCATCATGTGAAAGACACTGGGGTGGTCACTAGCGTCAACCGCCTCATCAAGGGCATCACTAATCCGACCTATTAATTCTTTGTCTCTTTGCATGCCGCGTTAGATATTACGCAAAACTTCCTAAAAATGCAAGCGACTCTTCTAGATTTCTACAGAATTTGCTAAAGGTGGATCCGGCGCTGGTGGCAGTGGCGGCGGTTCGGAAGACAGAGGTAACTGTAACGCTGTATGTATTAGACGCTCGGTCTCTTTGGATATCTTGATTGCACCTGATAAGTCTTGGACTTCGGTCAAACTTAAAGCTATTATTTGACCGGTTGGACTGTCAATACCTTGCTCTGAAAAGGATTCTGAGGTGACAACCCAAGGCGCCTCAGCATTTTCCGGGTCTCTTCGCATAATAATCCTTCTTTCAGCGTCTGACGTCGGTGAGCGGTAATGATTACTGCTCTGAACAACTGTTATCCCGTATGTAGTTAAGGGGTCAAGATCACCGTGGTCTTCTTTTAGCATGGCGATGGTTACCTCGTAACGCTTGGTTGCACTTTCAGTAGCGGTTGTAAGGACAGTTCCCTGCGGGTATCTTTCATCTTCGTAAACTAATATGTCCTTGAATGGCGCTTCGATCATCCGCCGATACATTAACGACCCGGCTGTTTGAGCCGTCGCCTCAAATAACTGGCCTATCCGTTCGTCACGTTGCTGTTCTTCACTGCCGGCCTCAGCTAAAATCGGGGTATTAAATATCGGCGCAATCGCTTCTTTGTTTTTAACACCCGCAATGGCAATGCCTGCCACCAGAAAGGCTAGCGCAGTATTCCTATTCCTCTTGAGTCTCTCACTCATATCTATATTATATCATGATTTACAGAGGTGTAAATTGCTTAACTAGCCTGCCCCGTACTATATCCTGAAGCGCAGCAGTCTGTAATCAGATTGCGAAGCGTCAAGATATTAGTGCTGGGGTCGAACTTTCCCTGTTCAGCCATTGTAGAGCTTCCAAGCGCCTTCGGATATAACTTTCCGTTTACCGCCAGTTACCGAAATCGCCGATGAGTCATCCAGAGCGTAAACCTTGTTCTTAGTAGTCTTAGCATAGTGCTCGCAGTCTTTGTAACTGGCCCAGCCCGGAACATGCGGAATGATTTCAAAATCTACCCAATCCATCCCTGTTAAATCGGTTAGTCCGGGAAGGTTTTTATCACCAAACGTGCCAATGCCGGCCACTTCTATATTTGGCGTGGCTAAAAGACTGCTGGCACTGCCGCCCACATAGACTTTGCCTTTCAGGTTTTTATTAAACCAGTTATCCAAGCCGGTTTTGCGCACTTGATCCAGCAAATGGAAGGTGTTACCTCCGCTAAGAGCGATGATATCAGCTTCAATAAGCCGGGGCCGCCAGTCAACACCGTCGGCCGATGGGTCGACGATATCAATATAGTTGTAGCCGTAGCGCCAATAGTTTATGAAGTCCTTGATAACCCAGTCTTTATTGCCCGGCTCGGCCCCGGCGGCAACCGGTATATAGGCCACTTTTACATTGGCCGGACTCTTTCCTACCAGTTTAGCCAGCTCATCAGCGATCGAGCTATTAGATACCCCGCCGGAAGTTAGTAGAAGCTTCATATCAACCCAACGAGTTAGGGGCTTTGTTCTTCGTGCCTAACTTTAATTTCAAAGTATTGCTCAGCGACTCTGGTGATAGTCTCGCCGAAGCTGATTCCTTTTCTCTCATTTTCCCAAAAGATAGTCACGCCCTCAGCATCATCAGCTCCCATTTCGTCAACCCGAAGGTAAACTTCTGCTCCATCTGCCGCTCCAACGGAACTTGTAATACCAGTTTCGGGCGGGAGCGAAGTTCTAAATTTAGCCAGTCCGGCGCGGGCCATTTTGGCAAAGGCAACACCACTGGCTCCACCAACATTTATACCCTTTTCACCAACGCTGAGGGCTGGCTCTCCCCACTCGTCAAGCACTGATTGATTTCCGATGGTATTAAAAGGAACAACAATAATTTTGTTTTTTACGAAAACGCCACCCAACATTATGAACCTATCAGCCACGTCTTCTATTAAAACTTTCTTTTCGCCAAGCATCGGAGGCTCCTTAAAGTCAACGGTAATACCTGGACCGACAGTTTCAAGGACCTTTTCAGCAATTTCAAAAGAAGCGTCGAGATCATGTCCCAGAACCGGCTCTACAGCCTTACCACCCTCCTCCAGCTTGTTGGGACAGCTAAGGTTAACTTCGATCTCGGTGGCGCCAGCTTCTACAAAGCCGTAGGCCATATCCGGCAGTACAGTGAAGGGGTCTTCACCGACACCCGGTGAAAAACTAGGAACCAAGCTCATACCGTATTCTTCAACTACCGGCTGCATCTTCTTCTGGAACTTTTTCGCTCTTGGGTGCCCGATATTAGGCAGCCCCATAGCGTTAACAGTTATCCCTGTTATCTCGTTGTGATGATAAGTCCGTCCACTATTACCAAGACCACCAGCCCAGCTTGTTGACCCCCACTTAATTTTTCGGCGACCATAAGATCTTGCTACATCAATGATCTTGGCCTCCATCTCCTCTTCAATGCAGCCGTTGATGGCTCCTGCTGCTGGGCCAAATGGAACATGACCGCGATCCTCGTAGAGTTCAGTCACATGTGCCTCCTATCTCTTTCTATTTTGCCAGAGTTGGTGGATTTCTCGAAGCACAAGCGTTGATAAAAAGTAGCCGACTGCCGGCACCACAGCTGTTACAAACGGTTTATCGTTATCAATGGCCAATAAATAACCGGCTACAACCAGATACGTCAATAATGATATGGCTAGCCGGCGGACCAGGCTGGTTTCCCATACCTTGTCTGCTTCTACGCGTCTATTGCGCTCTTCAATCGCTGTAACCCGCTTTTCTAAATCTATGCTCATAGTAGTTTTTTAAGCGAGAAGAGCTGTTGGCGGAAGTCTTCACCGGGAATTTGTTCTAGCTCGTCCCATGTTGCCCAGCGGCCCTCACTATGTTCCTCAGGGTTAGTTTTTATATACACGTCTTTAACACTGACAAGAAAAGGTACGACTATCCAGCTTCCGTGTTCGTCGCCAAACTCGAAAGTATCGAGTCTTTTTTCTATGATACCTTCAGCGTTAATTTCCTCTTTTAATTCCCTTACTAAGGTGTCTTCAGCCGCCTCGTGATCTTCTACGAATCCACTGATAAACTCCCAGTGCCCGGGTGCGAATTGCTTGGTGTCGGCCCGTTTAGCAATAAAATATTTGTCACCGTCTTTGATAATCGCTGAAGTAACTACATAAGTCTTACTCATAATTACTTGACCCCATTATACCCGCCTTGGAGGGGGTATAACGGGGGAACCTAGCCTGCCCCGTACTAAATCCTGAATGATGAAGAGTGTGAATAACACTATTTCAGCATATCAAGATTTTAGTGCTGGGGTTAAGTATTCCCTGCCCGTTTTTCAAACCACTCTCTAGGGCGGTTAAATTGCCATGGATCACGGACATTACATTTTTGGACTTCAACCTTTTCCCACACTTTGCCAGTAACATAAGGTTCTTTGTCCAGCCAGTCGTGGAGTTCCTTTTCGGAGGGAAAGTCCATCAATAGCATTGAGCCAATCATATTATTTTTATCGTCCCAAAGAGCAGCCCCATACCACATATTGCCTGATTGCCTCAGCTCCTCGCCCAAGTCTATGTGAGCTTGTCTGGCCGCAAGCCTACGCTCCGTAGCTTTTTCATCTTTTCCATCCCGTCCAATTACCAAAAACTGCATAGCCTAATTTTACGCTCTTTTGACCTTTTCCAGCTCGGGAAGATTAATTGGCTCGGAATATTCAGCGAGTTCTTCATCGGATAAAATTCCAATGCCTCGATTCTCCTGAAGCGTATATAGAGTTATATGATTTGGT
>MGCX01000023.1 GCA_001788565.1 Candidatus Saccharibacteria bacterium RIFCSPHIGHO2_12_FULL_49_19
GAAAAAGTCGCAACTACCTCTGAGAAAATACCAAAAGCCGGCAAAATCAAGATGTATACCTCGGGGTGGCCCCACGCCCAGATGAGATTGACGTACATCATCGGGTTGCCCCCGAAATCAGAGGTGAAAAAATGCATCCCTAGGATGCGATCCAGAGCCAGCATCGATAGGGTGGCGGTTAGGATTGGAAAAGCAAAGATAACCAAGGTTAGCGAGCCCAGCACGCTCCAGCAAAACATCGGCATCTTCATAAGAGCCATACCGGGAGCGCGCATCTTGATGATGGTCACTATAAAGTTGATGCCGGCTAGCAGTGAGCCGATGCCGGCGATCTGCAGAGCCCAGATCCAATAATCGACCCCCACCCCGGGGCTATAAGCTATTTCTGAGAGCGGCGGATAAGCCAGCCAGCCGGTGGCCGCGAACTCCTCGCCGACCAAAAGCGAGAGATTGATTAAGCCGGCTCCAGCGGCGAACAGCCAGAAGCTAGTGGCGTTAAGGAACGGAAAGGCCACGTCGCGAGCCCCGATTTGTAGGGGGACAATCCAGTTGATAAGCCCGAACATCAGGCCCATGGCGGCAAAAAATATCATGATGGTGCCGTGAGCGGTAAAGACCTGCTGGAAAGTATCGGAGCTTAAGATTCCCGGCGAATCACCTACAGCGGTAGCTTGCTGCATCCGTATCATCATGGCATCAACGGCGCCGCGCAGCAGCATGAGTAGGGCCACGGTGATGTACATGACGCCGATTCGTTTAGGGTCAACCGTGGTCAGCCACTCCCGCCACAGCCACTTCCAGCGTTTGGTGACGGTTAGCAGAATCCCGACCGCCAAGGGGCCGAACAGCATAAGGCTCTGCCCGGATAAAGTGAAGGGGTCATGGTCCAGCGACAGATGAGCGAAACGGCTGAGTGATTCCAGGGCCGCTAACATCAGTGGGCCTCCATGCGAGCCGCCGTCTGATGCCCCGGCGACATATATTTGGCGATGACCGCGTCGAACAGCCCATCGTCAACTGATGAGTAATAGCTGACTGGATTGTCTTTGGTAGGCTCGGCCAACTGGTCGTAATGGGCCAGGCTCAATGTTTGCGGCGAAGCCTTGACTTCGGCTAGCCACTTCTCAAAATCAGCCTCCTGGCAAGCCTTAGCCGTAAAGGTCATGCCGGCAAAGCCGGAGCCGGAGATGTTGGCCGATTGGCCGTGATAGCTGCCTGGGGTGTCGGCGATCAGATGAAGCTTGGTGCGCATGCCGGCCATGGCGTAAATCTGGCCGCCCAACTGGGGTATCCAAAAGGAATTCATCGGCGCGTCGGAGGTTATCTCGAAATTGACGGGACGGTCGACCGGCAGATGAGCCATATTGACCGAAGCTACACCCTGCTCGGGGTAGATAAACAGCCACTTCCACTGCATAGCCACCACTTGGATTTTAAGCGGCTCTTTATCACTGTCCAGAGGCCTGAAAGGGTCGAGCGAGTGACTGGAGTTCCAGGCCATGACCGACAAGATAGCGATAATAATGAACGGGATGGCCCACCACAAGCCTTCAATCAGCGGGCTGTGGTCAAAATCGGGGCTGTAGCGGGCCGATTTGTTGCCCTCGCGGTACTTGATGGCGATATAGCCGGTCAGGATAAAAACCGGTACGACCACGACCAGCATCAAAAGCGTGGTGGTGATTATCAGATCCTTCTGCTGATCGGCGATAGATCCCCTGGGATTGAGGACGGCGATATTCTTGCTGGACAGATAGGCCGCGGCAGCCGCGACAGTAACTATTAAAGCCGCCAGGAGAAAAAAGATCTTGATTTTATTACTCACGGCTTTACCCGGGGTCTTACACCGCTCATGCTTAGCTCTACTATAGCAGAGCGAGGAGCGCTTAGGCCCTGGGAAGGTACACTGTGAAAGTCGAGCCTTTGCCCGGTGAGCTATGTACCTCGATGGAGCCGTGGTGCAAATCAACGATCTTCTTGGCGATAGCTAACCCCAACCCATAACCTTCCACCTTTGACTTAGACCGCGAAGGGTCAGCTCGGTAAAAGCGCTCAAAAATCCTCGGCAGATCCTCGCCTGCGATACCTTGCCCATGGTCGGTGATCTTTATGAACCCGCGGCGGTCTTTGGAGCCGGTTTCAATGTTCACGGCAGACCCGCCGGGGCTGTATTTTATAGCGTTGTCGAGCAAAAGTACTACCATATCTGCCAGGCTTTGCTGATTGCCGCGATAATTTATTTTAGAACTACTGGTTTTAATCGTAATTTTTTTACGGCTGGCTTGTTTTTGGACTCGCTGAAGCGCTTGGCTAATGACTTCTGAAGCCGGCGCCGACTGATGATATTTTTTATCTGTTGTTTGCTGGGCTAGAGCCAGCAGGCCCTCGGCCAGCGATTTTAGGCGGCCGACCTCCTCGAGGTTACTCTTTAGCAGTTCTCTAGCATTCTTGACCGAGAGGTTGCGATCCCGTAGCGCCACCTCTATCTCTGTCTGCATGACACTTAAGGGGGTGCGTAGTTCATGGCTGGCATCACCGGTGAAGCGGGTTTGAGCTTCCAGGGCGTCTTCAAGGGGTCGCATGGTCTTACGGGCCAAGCCGTAACTGGCTATTCCTCCGCCAGCCAGCACCAGCAAGTTAAACAGCAGTAACCTATCCCGTAGGTGCTGTTGGTCGGTTTCCAGCTGAGCAAGGCGTAAACGTGAGTAGGCGCGTGATTCTTCGGGGCTTAATACCTGAGAGTAAAACTCAATTTGACGCTGGACACCGCGACGTAAATCGTTCGAAGAAAAGTGATAAATGGCGACTGAGCTGCTGGTGCTGACAGCAACCACTATGGCTAGGTACCAAAAAGTCATGCGCAGGGCCGCGCTACGGAAGGGGTTCATTTAGTTTTAGCTTCCCCAAGTCGGTAGCCAAAACCGCGCAGCGTATGGATCAGAGGAGGTTTGTTTTTAAACGGTCGATCAATCTTGCCGCGCAGGTAGCCGATATAAACTTCAACGGTGTTGGGAAGGATATCAGTATCGAAATCCCAGACATGGGCGATGATTTGATCCTTGCTTAAAACTTGTCCGGAGTTTCGAATCAGGTATTCCAGAAGAGCGAACTCCTTGGCCGAGAGCTTAATGGTCTTTCCACTGCGCTTAACGTTGTAAGTTATGGTGTCAAGGCTCAGGTCATTAGCCTGAAGAACCGTTCCCTGCGCTGAGGGAGGCCGACGAAGCAGAGCCTTTAAACGAGCCAGCAGCTCATCAAACGCGAAAGGCTTCACTAAATAATCATCAGCTCCAGTGTTAAGCCCGGCGACACGATCTTTGACATGATCCTTAGCGGTCAGAAAGATTATCGGGGTTTCGATACCGGCACTGCGCACCTCCTGGGCGATATCTATGCCCTCCATCGAGCCGGGCAGCATCCGATCGATGATCATAACATCATAGGGTTCGTTTAGAGCTGCTCCCAGGCCGCTATCGGAGTCATATTCAACATCGACTGCAAACTTCTCTTGTATTAGGCCTTTTTTGAGGGCCAGAGCCAGTTTTTGCTCATCCTCGATCAGAAGTACACGCATATATAGTAGTAATTCTAATAAAAAACGGCTGAGAAGTCTCTGAGGTTGTTCGAACAGTACGCTCAGCTATTCCTCAGCCAAGCGGATTTTAATGATTACTACTAGGTGTACGCCCATCGCTAGACGAACTCAGCTGGTAGTGTATACTGAAAAGCGACTTTATCTCTTAAATTACCCAGTTACTCGACAAGGAGGCTTGCTGGTTTGGACTTCGGCCTACTATTTGGTTACTTAGACGCAGGAACTGGCAGCATTATTGTTCAGTCTATCGTTGGTATAACAGCCGGCGTGGCAGTTTTTGGACGCCGTATACTGTATGGCTTCTGGCAAAAAATAAAATCCCTCTTTTCACGATCTGAGCCGCGCTCGCAAGCCGATAAGCCGTGAAGCTTCCTTCTGCCACTATCGTTTACGATGGCGGCTCGTTCCGAGATCCGGCCGGGTTTGTTTTTAGGTATGCCGGCCGGGTTCACCGTCAAGTCAATAAGGCCGGCCAAGCCGATTTTGACCAATTTATAAATAGCGGCCTGTACGCCAAGCTGGCCGGAGAAGGACTGATTGTCTCTCACGAGGAAGTCGCGCCAGCCGGCCTGCCTACGGACCCGCTGCGGTATAAGATCTTAAAACCAGCCCTGATACCGTTTATCTCGTATCCCTATGAGTGGGGCTTTTCACAGCATAAGGCAGCAGCGCTTTTAACACTTAGGGTCCAAAGAGTCGCGCTGGACCACGGAATGATACTTAAAGACGCCAGCGCTTATAACGTGCAGTTTTTTGGTCGCCGCCCGCTATTCATTGACAGTTTATCCTTTCGAATGTATAAACTCGGGGCTCACTGGGATGGGTATAAGCAGTTCTGTGAACACTTCATAGCACCGTTAGCGGTGGCGTCGTACGGAAATGCTGAGGTATTCAGGGCCCTGCGAACCTATCTGGACGGACTGCCCCTATCAATAGCTGTAAAGATGTTGCCGGCCAAGGCTCGGTTACGCCGTGGACTGGCCGCTCATATCTACCTGCATGCCGCATCAGCGCGACGCTATGATTCAGCTAAGCAAAACTCGGCGCGGACTCGGTCGATGAGTAAGTTAGCTATGACCGGCTTGCTGGCCAGTTTGGGAAAAACTGTAAGCCGGCTGAACGCTCCTAAACAGATCACTCAGTGGGGAAACTACTATAGCGATACCAACTACTCAGATAAGGCTTTTAAGTCCAAGTTGGAGATAGTCGAGAAGTTTTTGGCCCAGATTGAGCCCAAACCCAAGATGGTCTGGGATCTGGGGGCTAATGATGGACGCTTCAGTGAGATAGCGTCCCGCGGGGCCAGCTACGTGGTATCTATTGAATCTGATCCAAAAGCTGTCGAGCTAAACTATTCAAAAAACCGGGACCCGCTACTGGCCGATCTGATTCTGCCGCTGAATCAGGACCTGACTAACCCCAGTCCGGCACTTGGATGGGCTCATAAGGAGCGCTTCTCCCTTACACAACGTGGTCCGGCTGACGCTATCTTGGCATTGGCATTATTACATCATCTGGTTATCGGTAACAATCTTCCCTTTGGTTCGATAGCTGAGTTTCTGGCCGGAATCAGCCGCTTTGTTATTATTGAATTCGTCCCAAAGGAAGACTCCAATGCCCAGATCCTGCTGCGCCGGAGGCAAAATATGTTTGAAGATTACACTCAAGGTAACTTTGAGAAAGACTTTGCCCGCTACTTCACCATCGCGGAGAAAGCGCCTATCAGTGACAGCCAGCGCACGGTATACTTACTAAAAGCAAAAGCACTAAAAAATCCGGATGGCCAAAAAAGCGAAAGCCAAACATAAATTAAAGAAAATAGCCGGCTGGCTTGCTGACACACCGCTGCCGGCCATTGCCTTAATTAGCACCTTTATTTTGAGCCGCTGGTGGAACAATTCCGACTTTGCTTATCCAGCAGAGGTAGTGGTGCCTATCGCCTTATTCTTCGGTCTGGTCAGCTTGATTTTTTATGCTTACCGCTGGTGGCTAGGTAGAGGAGTGGGCGTCCATCTGGCAACCATAATCTTAAGCTGGAGTCTCTACTCTTATGGCCATCTGATATCAGTCACACCAATCAAACAATGGTCGCAAATTTTGCCAAACGCCTGGCAGACTGAAGTCGCGACTTCGATTTGGGTGGCTGCCGGGGCTGTGGCTGTGGCTGGCGGCGTCGGCTGGGCAACCAACTGGCTAGTCAAGAGATTTAAGGTCGCTGAGGTACTGCAGCCCTACAAGGTTTTGCTGTTTGCTCTGCTGTTTATCTTTTTAGTCCAGCTGGCCCGCAGCGGCTGGCGCCTAAGCGAAATCTACAGTCAGCTGGTTTATGACTATCCGGCGCTCAGCTTGCCCCAACCAGCCAGTTCGCCAAACCAAAAGCCGGATATCTACTATCTGGTCTTTGATCGCTATGGTAATAAGCAGGCCTTGGCCGATAACTACGGTTTCGATAACTCTGATCTATATAGCTTCTTAGCCTCACAAGGCTTTTCTAGTCGCGAAGACGGCTATGCCAACTATCCTTTCACCATGAGCTCGATTTCTTCAACGCTGGCTATGGAATATTTTCCTAAGTTCGAAGAAAAATTTGCCGCTAGCGGTGATTGGCAAGGAGCCTTTGCTTACCGTGACATTCTTAACAATCCCCCGGTTGCGCAGATCCTTGAACAAAACGGCTACCAATATACCAATGTTGGATCGTGGTGGGATTTTACGCGAATCGGGAATGCCGCCGACAACCAGCCAACCCTGTCGTTTAGGCTGGGAGCGCTGGGCTCCAGCTATTATCTAAGCGATTTAGAGCGCGATATCTTGAATAAGAGTGCCTTGGGTATCTGGCTCAAGAAAGGTCTTAGCATCGGCGGCTGGCCAATCCTTAAATATGACTTAAACCGCAACCCTCAACAGAATTTCGAAGCTCAAATTACGGCGCTTAAGGGGGTTGCTGAGCGCACCGACAAATCAACTCCTCAGTTCAGCTTTGCCCATGTGCTGGTGCCACACGATCCTTATATATTCACGGCTGACGGTTCGACACCGACCTACGACAGCAACCGCACCGATAACGGGGTTGACGAGACTGTCAAATACACCAACCAAGTGACTTATCTTAATACCCGGATCAAGGATCTAATAGGTCACGTCCGCTCAAAGTCACCAAACGCGGTGATTATTATCCAGGCCGACGAGGGCCCGTACCCTAAAGACTTTCGTTTCAAGCTGGAGCCCGGGCATTATTACGATCCAGTCGATTTAACAGATGCTAAGATGCGCCAAAAATTCTCGATTCTAGCCAGCTACTACCTGCCCGGCGATCCGAGCGGGCAACAGATAGACTCCTCAGTCAATGCTTTTAGGGTGGTCTTGAACCGCTATCTGGGCTACAGCTTACCCATCTTACCTGATTGCCACTTGAGTACCGGTGATAAGTTCACGATATACGGCTATCAGGAAGTGTCTGACCGTTTAACTGGGTCTCAGGATCCCAACTGTCGTCAGTATGATCCGCTCTAGAAGAACTCGCCGTCTTTGGAGTAAAAAGTCCTATTATCGAAATATCTGGTGGCTGCTGGCTGGTGTGACAGTTCTTGTTGTCTTGATAGCGGGCTACGTTCTTTGGCTTGATGATAGTGAGGTTGTTGAGCAAATAACCAATCAAGTCAAAAAAAGTGATGAGTCTGAGCAATCAACGGCTGTCCAGCCAGCCTTTGATAAAACCAAATACTCACTGATCGAGTCTGCCAGTCCCTGGGTGGTTGTCAACAAGAGTCGAAAGCTGCCCAGTTCTTACCGAGCGGCTGATTTAGTGGTGCCTAAGGTCACCCTGCGCTATCCAACCGGCGGCTCGGAAATGCAGCTTAGAACCGAAGCGGCCCAGGCCTTACAGGAAATGTTTACAGCCGCCCAAAGTGACGGGGTTAAGCTGATGCTGGCCAGCGGTTTTAGATCATACAACACCCAAAGTGCGGTATATTCCCGCCACGTGCGAGATTATGGACAAACCGAGGCCGATAAGGTCAGCGCCCGGCCCGGCCACAGTGAGCATCAAACCGGCTGGGCCACCGATGTCGCGCCGGCTAGCGGTAAGTGTGTGATAGCTGATTGTTTTGGTGAGATGGCTGAAGGCCGTTGGGTGGCGGCTAATTCCGCAAAGTACGGCTTTATCATTCGCTACCCGGCTGGCAAGAAGTCCCTGACCGGCTATTCTTATGAACCATGGCACTTGCGTTACGTAGGTGTTGAGCTGGCCGCTGAGATTGCTATGGGCGGCCAGACTCTGGAGCAGTTTTTTGGCCTACCAACATACAGCAGCTATCCAAGCGATATCCTTCAGTTGCAATAATTATCTAAGCTTGGGCCGCGAGAACCGTTTCTAAAAAGTGGGTTGCTAGCGCCACAGGCTTGAGCGAAGCGAACCCTGTAGAGCGCACACTTTTTAGAAAGATGTGCGGGAGGCTCAAGCAAACTACCATCCGCGCGTGAACTGTTTGCTTTGCGAGTTGAAGTTTGGCACGTATCTGTTGAACTCCTAATGCTAAACTGATAAACTATCTTCCGAATGCTACCAATCAATTTTGGCGAGGCGACCGCGCCACTGGCGCCACCGACGCTTTTTAATTTTGGCCCTCTGCCGATTACTAACAGTATGGTTTATGGGGTTTTGATGGCTGCCATCGTCCTGACCCTCTTTGCTTTAGCAGCTAGAGCCAGTCAGCTATGGCCCAAAAACAAGCTGGCTTTCTGGCTGGAGAGCTTCACTGATCTGGTAATGAGCATGATTATTGAGACCTTTGGCGGGGAACGTAAGCGGGCTATGCGGCACTTTCCCCTGTTGATTACCTTATTTGTCTTTATTTTAGCCTGTAACCTTAGCGGGCTCCTGCCCGGGGTAGGTTCTATAACCTACAATGGTTCCTCGCTATTCAGGGCTTGGACGACGGACCTAAATTCCACCTTAGCCATGGCTACCCTAGCTTTACTCACGGTTCACGTTTACGCTATCTCTGAAATCGGCGGCCGCGGTTACCTCAGGCATTTTTTCTCCGGCAGCCTAAAAAGTCCTTTAACAATCTTTATCGGGGTCAATGAACTGCTCGGTGAGGTACTTAGATTAGTGACGCTTTCTTTGCGTCTTTTTGGAGTTATTTACGGTGGCGAAGCTCTACTGGTGGCCATTGAGGTCTTAGCCGGTAATTTTGCTTGGGCGGCGGCATTGCCTATTATGTTCTTAGAGATATTTGTGGCTTTGGTGCAGGCTTATCTGTTTATGATGCTAACCGCCAGCTATTTGGTAATGTCGGTCTCACACGGCGAATCTGGTAGTGAGCATCAAGTGAAGCCGGTGCAAGCACAAACTTAAATTACGTAAAGGAGGTATATAGTGGAAAGTGTAGATCCAGCATTAATCAAAGGCTTAACCATCGGACTGGGAGCCATTGGCCCGGCCATCGGCGTAGGCCTAGTGGGCGCATCAGCCGTTGGGGCCATTGGTCGTAACCCGGAGATTCAGGGTAAGATCTTAGCCAACGCCTTCATCATGGTCGGCTTGGTGGACGCTGTTTTCGCCTTCGTCCTACTAATATTGTTTACCACGTCTTAAGAGGACATACATACATGGCACATTACTGCGTCAAAGTCTGCGCTCATACATGTATGCCCTCCAAACGGGGAGCTTATATTGATTAGTTTACCGGTAAAATTTGCTGAAGCTGAGTCAAGTTCTAGCGGTTTAGGCGCCTTCAATATAAACCTCAAATCATTTTTGTTTCAGCTGGTAACTTTTATAATCGTGCTTTTGATCTTGCGGCGTTGGGTTTTCCCAAAGCTGGTGGCTACAATTGAAGCCCGCCGCCAAACTCTGGAAGAGAGCCTACTCAAAGCCAAAAAGACCGAGGAAGCTCTGGCCGCCGCTGAGCAAAAAGCTGGTGAGATAATTACTGGCGCCCGTGAACAGGCCGACCACTCTTTAGCTGAAGCTAAAGCTCAGGCTAAAGAGATAATCACTAAAGCCGAGGCCGCCGCTGAGACATCGGCTCAGAGACTGATAGCCGAGGCTGAGGAGCGTTTGGGGCAGGAAAAACTGAAACTTCGCGAAGAGCTCAAAGATGAATTAGCTGACCTGGTAATCCTGACCACCGAAAAAGTTATGAGTGAAAAGATCAATGAGACTAGTGATCGACGGCTAGTGGAACGAGCTATAAAGGGGTTAGTTCATGGTTAAACTGACCCGACGACAATTAGCTAAATATACTGTTGATAAGCTGCTTGACGGGCAGCGTCCACCGGTCATCGCGGCGCGCCTTGTCGCCGTTTTATCATCCCAGAAACGCAAGAATGAGGCCGAACTGTTACTAGCTGATATCAATCGTGAGCTGGAAGACCGCGGCTTACTAGCTCAGGCTCAAATTACCTCAGCTCACCCGTTATCCGCTGAACAGTTGCAGGAGCTGACGACCCAAGTTAAGAAGTTAGCCCAGGTTAGGGCAGTCAACATTGTCACTCACCTGGATAAGCGACTATTAGGAGGGGTTAAGATTGAAACGGCCAACCATAGTTGGGATAAAACCGTTAGACGACAACTCGAGAGTATCAGGGGGGCGGTGTAAGATGGCCGAACTTAAAAACGATGTCAAAGGTTTAGCCGAGGAAGTCCGAGCGGCAATTGCTAAGCTGGAAACTGCTGGCGACCAGAAATCCGCTGGGGTGGTTACCCGGGTTGGCGACGGTGTAGCCTGGATCTATGGTCTGCGTGACTGCGGCTACGGTGAAATGCTGGAAATTGAGGGCTCCGGCGGCGCTGTCTCAGCTTTCGCTCTGAACCTGATGGAGGATGAAATCGGCGCGGTACTGCTGGGCGAGGACATTAATGTTAGGGCTGGCGCAGGTGTTAAACTATCCGGCCGGATCTTATCCGTTCCGGTCGGGCCGGAGTTGGTAGGGCGAGTTATCGATCCATTGGGCCGGCCGCTAGATGGCAAAGAAGCCCCTAAAACCAAAGCTAGCGGTGAAATTGAAAAGATCGCCCCCGGCGTATTGGCTCGTAGGACGGTTCATCAGCCGGTGCCCACCGGCCTAGCAGCAATAGACGCCATGGTACCTATCGGCCGCGGCCAGCGCGAGCTTATACTTGGCGATCGTCAAACTGGCAAAACTGCCATCGCTGTCGATACGATGATTAATCAGGCCCGCCAAAAAACCGGGATTATCAATATCTATGTAGCGGTCGGCCAAAAAAGAGCCAAGGTAGCCCGCTTGATTGCTCGTTTGCGGCGTGAGGGCGTCATGGAAAATAGCATCATCGTGGCCACCTCGGCCGCCGATCCGGCCCCACTACAGTACCTAGCGCCTTATGCCGGTTGTGCTATCGGCGAATGGTTCCGTGATAATAAACAACACGCTCTAATCGTTTATGATGATCTTTCCAAGCACGCCGCCGCCTATCGGCAAATGTCGCTGCTGCTGCGTCGCCCACCGGGTCGTGAAGCTTATCCGGGCGACGTCTTTTATCTGCATTCCCGCTTGCTAGAAAGGGCCGCTAAGCTATCCGACGAATTGGGCGGCGGCTCTTTGACCGCTCTGCCGATTATTGAGACTCAAGCCGGCGACGTCAGCGCCTATATCCCGACCAACGTCATATCCATTACCGACGGTCAGATTTATTTGGAGTCAGACCTCTTTTATCAAGGCATCAGACCGGCTATTTCAGTTGGTTTGTCGGTATCCCGGGTCGGCGGTAATGCTCAGCCGCCGGCCATCAAAGACGTCGCTGGACGACTAAGACTGGATCTGGCCCAATATCGGGAACTAGCGGCCTTTTCGCAGTTTGCTACTGACTTAGACGCCGACACCCAAGCGCGCTTGGCTCGCGGCCGTCTGCTGACCGAAATCCTAAAGCAGCCTCAGTATGCGCCGCTGCCGGTTTGGCAGCAGGCAGCCAGTATTTATGCCGCTACCGAGGGAGCTTTTGATTCCGTGCCGATCTCCAGCGTAAAGACTGCTCAGGCGGCTTTTCTTGCCGATTTGGAGAAGAAACACGCCAAATTGACTTCTGAGCTGCAAAAAGGCGAGAAAGCGACCGATGAAATGAAGAAAAATATTCTGAATGCCGCCCAAAGTGTTGCCGGACAGTACAAAGCTGTCACCAAGGAGACGAAATAGATGGCCTCTACTCAGCTTTTAAAGCGCCGGGTCCGCTCGATTAGCAACACCAAACAGATAACTAAGGCTATGGAGCTGGTAGCGGCGGCTAAACTTCGCAAGGTCCAGACGTCCGCTGCCGCCGCCCGAATTTACAGCGACGCCGCTATCGGAGTACTTCGGAGGCTGAGCAAAAGTCCCGAAGCAGTCCGTAACCCCTTCTTTACCCCACCGGCTAGTTCCGGCAGACTATATATAATCTTCACCAGTGACCGGGGTCTAGCCGGAGCTTATAACAGCAATGTTTTTAACGCCGCCGCCCGTTCTTTTGCAGAGGACCAAAAAAATCGTATAAATCCCCTCGTTATTGCTTTTGGGCGCAAAGGGGCACGCCATTTTTCACGCGGCAGTAACATCGAGTTAATCGGCGCTTATGAGAATATTCCCGACGACCCGGACATTAACTTGTTCGCGCCGGCTTTGGAGACCATCACTTCGGGTGTAGATGAGGCTAGATTCGGCATGGCGTCACTGATATTCACCGAACCGGTCTCTACTATGGTTACCCAGGTTCGCAACTTACAACTGGTCCCAGCCATCCAGAACAGTGAGTCAGAGGTTGGCGACGAAGAGCAGACAGCTGTGGTTTACGAACTGGAACCCGACGGCCAGATTGTTTTAGACGCCGCGCTGAGGCTTTATTTTGAGTCGGCCCTGTGGCGGGCCCGAATAGAAGCCGCCGCCGCCGAGCATGCTATGAGGATGGTTTCGATGGGTAATGCCAATCGAAATGCCGGCGATCTGATAGATGCCCTAACGCTGGAGCTTAACGCCACCCGTCAAGCCCACATAACGCAGGAAGTCGCTGAAATAATCGGCGGAGCGGAAGCTTTAACCTAAAGAGGAGTACCACTAGTGCCGACAACTACTAAAAAAACAGACAGTGTCTCAGGAAAGATTATTCAAATCGTTGGTGTGGTGATTGATGTGGAATTTGAGAATCACTTGCCGGCGATCCACAATGCCCTGGAAGTTACCCTGGGCGGTAAGCCCCTGGTCTTAGAAGTAGCTTCGCATCTAAGTAAAAACTCGGTGCGAGCGGTGGCTATGGGCCCGACTGATGGCTTAGCTCGCGGCCTGGATGTGTTAGATAGCGGTCAGCCAATCAGTGTGCCAGTCGGCGACTCGACGCTAGGACGGATATTCAATGTTACCGGTCAGCCGATTGATAGTCAGGCGGAGCCAACAGGCGAACGGCGCCCCATCCATGCCACCGCTCCGGCGCTTGACGACCAAAGCACTAAGACTGAAATTTTAGAAACCGGAATCAAGGTCATTGATTTAATTTGCCCAATCGTAAAAGGTGGTAAAGTCGGCCTGTTCGGCGGAGCCGGAGTTGGCAAAACGGTCTTCATCCAGGAACTTATCAACAATATCGCCAAGTTTCATAAGGGGAAGTCGGTATTCGCGGGAGTCGGTGAGCGCAGTCGTGAGGGCAATGACTTGTACATCGAGATGAAGGAAGCTGGAGTTCTAAAGAACACCGCTTTGGTTTTTGGACAGATGAATGAACCTCCCGGCGCCCGACTGCGAGTCGGTCTGACCGGTTTGACCATTGCTGAGAGCTTTCGCGATCAAGGTGCGGATGTTCTGCTGTTTATTGATAATATCTTCCGGTTTACTCAGGCCGGCTCGGAGGTCTCGGCTCTATTAGGCCGAATGCCCAGCGCTGTCGGTTATCAACCCAATCTAGCTACTGAAATGGGCGCCTTGCAAGAAAGGATTACCTCGACCAAGAAGGGTTCGGTTACCTCAGTCCAAGCGGTCTATGTGCCGGCCGACGACTTCACTGACCCAGCTCCGGCTACCACCTTCGCTCACCTTGATTCGACGGTCGTCTTAAGCCGCGCCCTAACCGAGTTAGGCTTATACCCGGCGGTTGATCCTCTGGAATCAACCTCCACAGTCTTGGACCCCGAGGTGGTCGGCCAGGAGCACTACGACGTGGCCCGCGAAGTCCAGCGCATCCTGCAGCGTTATAAGGACCTGCAGGACATCATCGCCATCTTGGGTATGGAAGAACTCTCCGATGAGGACAAACAGCTGGTGGCTAGAGCTCGGCGAATTCAGCGCTTTCTGACCCAGCCAATGTTTGTGGCCGAAACCTTTACCGGCTCTAAAGGAGCCTATGTGTCACAGGCTGACACGGTAAAGGGCTTCAAAGAGATTCTAGATGGTAAACACGACGCCAAAAGCGAGCCAGCCTTTTACATGAAAGGTGCTATCAGCGAAGTCGGTGATAGCAGAAAGTAAGCCATGCACTTCCAATTAATCAGTGCCAGCGGCGTCAAATACGATGATGAGGCTTACGAGGTAATCGTTCCCACCAAAGACGGTTCGATTGCCGTGTTTTCCGAACACATGCCGCTCTTAGCAGTTGGCGTACCGGGTGTTTTAAGTATCCGAAAGAAGGTCAACGACAATGACGAGCAGCTGGAGCATTTCGCGGTTTATGGCGGGATCTTACAGACGGAAGGTAACTCAGTTCGTTTTATTACCGAAGATGTGACAGCTGCTGAGGATATCAGTGAACAGGAATCACGAGAAGCACTGACCAGAGCTCAGAAGTTAGTGGAAACCGCTGGCACGCGTGAGACCCTTGCCGAGGCCCGTACTGTAGCTCAGCACCACGAGGTTCGACTGAATTTGGCACGCTTAAAAAAGAGACATCACCGATGAGCCGGTAGCAAGTAATTCGCGTAATAAGTAATATGAAAACCGCCCCGATCGGGGCGGTTTTCTGTGCTGTCTGCTTTTTATCTATTTTTAGGCTTCGGCTTCGCCGCCTTTGACGGTCAACCCATATATTATCAAGAGATCCAGGACGATGACTGTGATGCTCCAAAGCGGGTAAGCTCCAATGAACAAGAGATTGGCAATTACTGACAGAGAAGCCAAAACGATTGCTACGACCCGGGCCCAATTGGCGCCGTTCAGCAAAGCCGTACCGGCCCACAATAGGAACAGACCGAATCCCAAGTGCAGCCAGCCCCAAGTGGTGTAGTCAAATACCACCAACGACTCTTCACCAACCAGGAAGTAGGTGTTTTTTAGCAAAGCCGTCAAACCGGCTATTCCCTGCACAACCCCGCCGATCAACATTAGAAAACCGGCGAATACTCCCCACCCTGACAAATTGTCTCCGCGATCCATTACGCCTCCTTATTTATAACTAAATAATCAGGCTTAAGGCTGATTTTGTCAAGTCGGCAAGTTTATTCTATTGCGTTGTTTGCTTTACTACGCTTAACTTCACGGCGCAGTGCCGAACGCTTGAGCAGTAAGTTGGCAAAAGTCGCAATGATTCCCACCCCGGTCAGAATGTAGAACATGGTGAATACTTTTCCGAGATTGGTGTGGGGGGTGATGTCGCCATAACCAACGGTTGCTAGGGTGACCACGCAAAAATAGACGGCGTCCAGCCAGTTCAGTTTCTCTACAAAGTGGTAAAAGAATGAGCCTACGCCGATCATCAGCAACGCGAAAGCTCCCGCTAAGCGGAAGTTACGCAATACCGTAGAGTATTCTTTTTCAAGCGCGTTTTTCGCTTTAGTCATGATGGCCAGATTATATCACCTCTCCCTGATATTGTAGTAAAGCAGTTTTAATGGTATTAGTTAGGTATAAGAAGAAGTTGGAATGGTTAAAAAACTATCAATCCATCGGCGGGGACCAAGTTTTGGGTGGGCTAAGCTTGCCGTAATCACCTTGGCGGTACTAGGCCTAGTATTTTTTTCTGGTTTTATGATTGTCCACTGGACCCAGCGCCAGTTACTGACTACAGATAATTGGGTGGAATTGGTAGCTCCTCTACCTAAAAATGAGCAGGTCTCCTCGGCCGTGGCCGTTTACAGCGTCGATAAGCTCTTTGAGACTATTAATGTTGAGCAGAAGGTTGGTGAAGTCTTGCCGCCTCAAGCAGCCTTCCTGGCGCCACCCTTAAGCGAGAGAATCAAGACCAGAACCACTAACTTGGCTCAGGACTTAATCCAAAGTGATCAGTTCCAATCTATCTGGATCACCGCTAACCGAACTGCTCATCAAAAACTGATGAATGCCGCCCGTGATGAAGCTCCTAAAGAAGAAGGTTCTCAAAGAACCGGCTTTCAGCTAAAGCTAGAGAACTTGCTAACAGCCGTCAAAGAGAAATTGGGGAGTTCATCGGCCGGACTCTTTGCTAACACTGGTGAAAGAGATCCGGCGGTATCTGTCGATGTTGATTTGAAAACCAAATTCGAAACTTTTAAGAAGTTTGTGAGCGTCACAGACTTTCTTAACGGAACCCTACTTTTGGCTAGCGCAGCCTGTCTGGTCGGTGCTCTGGCGTTAAGCAATCACCGACGCCGACTTTTCATGGCAATCATGGCGGCCATCGCCATTGTCTCTCTGCTGCAACTTATCGGTATAAAAGCTCTGCGCCCAGCGGTGCTTAATCAAATTGAAAACGTCGCTTATCAGCCGGCGACCGGAGTGGTTTATGACGAGCTGCTGGCTACCTTCCAACGCGGCGCTACCACAGTTTTTGCTGTATCAACTCTTCTCTTTGTTCTGTTCTTTGTTTTGGGCCGACCGATAGTATCTAAGAATAAGAGTGTTCGTAAGTGGCTCAAAGTTCTTAGAGCGACTCGGTTTTGGCAAGCTGTCTGTAGCGCCAGGAATCTGATTAGCCGTAACCGCTGGCCGATATTTGGCGTAACCAGCTTCTTGGTTATGGTTTTTATGGCTTTTATCCCTGATTTTGACTGGCAGGGACTTGTCAGGGCGTTGCTGGTTATCTTGATTATTTTAGGCTTAGTAAATCTGTTGTCTCCGCAACGCTCAGCTGCTTATCCTAGATAAATAAAAAAACTCGCGGCATAAAACACCACGAGTTTTTAAAAGCTATGTCTGTTTTATTCTCGGACTTCGTCGCCGTGCACAGTTAGAGCGTAGATGACCAGAACGTCAACCACGATCATCAAAATCGACCACAGCGGAAAAGCCGAAAGGAAAGCCATGTTGGCAAACAGGCTTAGTCCGGCGAGCAAAATACCGACCATTCGAGCCCAGGCGGCCCCGTTCATCAGTGCAACACCTGCGGCAAAGATGACAATGCCCATTATCAAGTGCACCCAGCCCCATGTGCTGTAGTCAAAGACCAGCAAAGACTTCTCGGTGACTAGATAAAAGTCATCCTTAAACAGCGCTACGAGTCCGCTAATGGCCTGAAAACCTCCCACTAGCATCATCATCAGACTGGCGAAGTATACCCAGCCGACCCAACCCGTTGGTTGATTTCTCGCACTCATTCAAACCTCCTTATTACCTAATTGCAATAATGCACCGAACCAGTCATCTTGTCAATACGAATTGAACTCCGTCCGGGGCGTATAATAAACGACAAATGACCTCACCAAACCGAGAATACTTGAGAAGCACAATATTTGGTATTGAGGACAGTCTGGTATCAACGACCGGTCTAATCGCTGGTCTTAGTGTCGGCGCTGGCAGTAAGGACATTGTCATACTGGGCGCTTTTGTAGCCATTGTGATAGAAGCGGTGTCAATGGCGGCTGGTGAGTATCTTAGTGATGACGCCATCCAGGAGATAGACAAACTGAAACGCCACCGGGACAAGCCGATTATTAGCGGACTTTTGATGTTTCTGTCATATCTTGGCGCGGGATTTATACCGCTTCTGCCGGTTCTGGTATTTGAATTCCCTCAGTCGGTCTGGCTAAGTATCCTCTTTGCTCTAATTGGGTTATTCAGTCTGGGCTATCTCAAGGGAACACTGGTACATACAAGTGCTCTACGCGGAGGGTTGAAGGTCCTGATCGTCGGCGGCTTGGCTACTGCTGTCGGCGTGATGGTCGGTTCGTTATTTGAGGTCTAGTCCTTTTTAGCATTGCCGTTATCAGAACCAATGAAACCGGTCAGACGTTTCAGCAAACTGCGGCGATTCCTATCAACACCGCGTTTTAAAGATTCGGTAGAGCGGTAAACCTCCAGGAACATCTGCACGGTAGTTAAAAGAATAATCATGATGACTGGGCCGATAACGATGCCAACAAAGCCAAAATAGGCAATGCCCGAGAAGACCGCCAGAATCATTAGTGCCGGATCCAGCCGAGCCTTTTCGGGCACCAAACGAGGGCGCATGACGTTATCGATATTGGTAACCACTAAGAGGTGATTGGCGATCACCAACGTTCCCTGCCAAACGTTACCGGTTAAAATCATGATGATCCCGATAGGTATTGTTACAATACCTGCCCCCAAGGGAATGATCGATAAGGCTGTAAGCAGCATCAAGAAGAAGAAAAACAAATCACCCAAGCCGGCGATCGAAAGTATCACGGCGCTTTCAAACCCCTGTAGAAAGGCGATGATAAATTGCCCGCGGACGGTGGCCTTGGTCATGGCTCCGATCCTGCTCAAGTAGAGTCCGCTAGCCTCATCACCTAGCGGGTTGAGTAGTTTTGCGGTGGAGATTATCTTATCCTGATGACGGAGCATCGATATAAACACATAGATGTAGATTATGGCGGTAGCAATCAGGCCAAATATTCCGGAGATTGATGATACCAACCCCGAGACAATCGTTTGGCTGATGGACTCAGCGGCCGACGAAATAGTATCGGCTAGTTCTTGAGTGGTTAGCTGGTAGGATGCCCCTAGATCACTAAGCACCCCATTAATCCAGTTAATAAAGCTGTTCTCGACATCGGAGAGCGCGGAGCTGATATCATCGGCTGTCAAGTCTCGGGTAAGCGCTTCGACCTGCCAAATAGTTACGGCGGCTATCAATAGAATCGGAATAATTAGGGCTACCAACGAAACCAAGAAAGTTATAACCGCCGCCTGACCAGAACCCCGTCCGTGTCTGATTAGCCATTGGTGAACCGGGTTGAATAGGTAAGCAATGATGGCTGAGATGATAATCAGCATAATGTACTTTTTTAAGAACAAAATGGCGACAATCGCCGCCCCAATGGTTGCAACAGCTAATACTTTTTTTTGCTCTGATCTGAGTTTCAGTAGTGGCATCTGTAAAAGAATACTTGACTAGTTAATTATTTCACATTTTGACGTTAATAATCTTACTTAATGACTGTCTGGCGACAACCGTACCTGCTATACCGGCAAGTACCAGCCAAATCATTTTTAGTGGTACCAGGGAAGATATCATTATCAGGCTCATTGCCGGCGAGCCAGTTAAGACGCTGAAGATACCGGCGATCGAGCCAATCATCAGCCCATTTTCGGACAAGCCGCCGAAAATGCTATGCGCGAAAAGACTGAGCGCCACCCCGGTGTATATTGATGGGAAAATTAAACCGCCGCGATAGCCGACAGCCAGAGACCAGCCGGTAGCTAGCAGCTTAGCTGCCGCCAGTCCAAGAAATGCCAGGGTTCCGTACTGAGCCTGCGTTTTTAGTAGTTCTACTGTGCCCTCGCTACCATTAAATTGAACTGTTTCTCCGCCGATAAAGTACAGAAGACCAAGCACTGCTCCGAACAAAAGCCCGCTAACATACCACGGCAGCTTACTGTATGCGGTTTTTGCAACGCCGTAGAATCTCTTAATTGATTGGTGTAAGGTCATAGCGACCAGGACACACAGCGCGCCTAAAGCAAAGGCGGTTAAGAGGTCGGCTATGTCCAGTGGTCCGGAGGCTGGAATCGTTCCAAAACCGTGCCCGTCAGCTATAAGAAGAAGTGTCAAGTAGGCTGCTAAACCGGTTAATATCGGCATTAAGGCCTGCCCGGCGGCGAGCCTCTTATCCTGCCGGTAAAGGATTAACAACGGAATCAGGACCGGAATCAGGGACCCCATGAATGCCACCAAAAGCGCCCCCACAGCCGATAGGGCGATTAGTTGGGCGACTTCGGTCATTTTGGCCTTGCTGGACAACCATAAGCCTAGGGCTGTCGACAGAGCCACTAAAGAAGCTTCCGGCCCCAAAGAGGCGCCGGCCATTAGACTGGCTACACCGACTACAAAAATAACACCCATGCTCTGAAGAGTTACCAGCTCATCACTTTTCTCCTTCTCCAGGGGGTCTAGTTTGGGTTTGATCAGGCGCTTTTGAGTCAGCATTTTTAACGTGGCGGAGAAAACTATGCTCAAAACAATGGCCAGCGGGATGACCCCCCAGCGTACCTGGTCGGTATTGAAAACGTCGTTCCAGAGATATTCGGTACCGTCTTTGACTAAAAATTCAAACGACGTGAAGATAATCGGCACTAAAGCGCCGCAGATCAGAGAGACCCCGACGAGTTTCAACTGCTTAGTCATCCGATTGGCCTTGGGTAGAACTATAACCTAAAAGAGCCGCATATTTACCAAAGCGGCTCCTTATTGGGCTGGGGCAGTTATTTATACCCCGAGGATTTGCTTTTTCTTGGCGTCAAAGTCTTCTTGGGTAATAATTCCTTGCTGCTTGAGGTTCTCTAGCTCCTGAAGCTGAGTGGCCATATCACTCTGAGCGGGTTGGGCTGGTTGTGCTGCTTGCGCACTGTCGTCTTGTTTGTCTCCTCGGTTGCTCATAGCGGCCCCAGCCGCCATCCCGACGACTAAGCCTCGTCTTCTCATTCTACGTCCCCTCGGTCCCATATCTCTCTCCTTTTGTTACACTCC
>MGCX01000024.1 GCA_001788565.1 Candidatus Saccharibacteria bacterium RIFCSPHIGHO2_12_FULL_49_19
AGCTGGCTAGAGCAACGGTTTTGTAAACCGTGGGTCGTCGGTTCGAATCCGACAGGTGGCTCCACATGTTCGGATGAGAACCGATGGTTCGGCGAACGAGAAGCGGAGGTCAAGAATGTGTTTACATGTTCTTGCCGAGCATCGCAGGAAGGAGTGCGAGCATAGCGAGCGCGATATCCGACAGGTGGCTCCATTGCTGGGATACTCAAGCGGCCAACGAGGGCTGACTGTAAATCAGCTGGCATTTGCCTACGGGGGTTCGAATCCCTCTCCCAGCACCAAGTTCAAGTCCGGCATTTTGCCGGGTTTGAACTTGGTCGAGGAAAGGCGACCGAGAGCCCCAAAAGTGAACGAAGTGAACGGGGTTCGGTGGAGTGAAGACACGCGCAGAAGCGTGCTTCGAGCATGTCTGAGCGGAAGAGCGACCGAACAAAGTGAAGGGAAGGCGATATCCCTCTCCCGGCACCACATTTTATGGAAAAAAAGTTTACTGATTTTGTAGAACAATCGCAGAAGATACTTATAACTTCGCATATTTCTCCGGATCCCGATGCGGTCTGCGCAACCCTGCTAATGGGTACGACCCTAAAGATTAATTATCCGGATAAAGAGCTATGGATGGTATTGGAGGAAAGGCCGAATAGGGATCTTGCTTTCCTCGCTAGCTATGACGATATCATGTTTGGAGACATTTTAGAGATCACCAAAGATCTTAGGCCGGATCTATTTATTATCCTCGACGCCATGAACTTCCAAAGAGTGTCAAGATCAGATGGAGACAAGCTAAAGGGCCTGGTCACGGGTGAGTTGAAGGCGAAACTAGCGATCATTGACCATCACACTAAGATAGGACTGGAACAATCGGATATTTATATGAATAACGATTATCCAGCGACCGCCCAAGAGGTGTACGACCTGCTGTTCAAGAAGTTGAACCTGAAAAAGCCGGAGGGCTATGCCCAGACAGCCTTGTTAGGAATTATCTCTGACACCATGCGATTTAAGTACAAAAACCCAACCCATAGACTGACCTTTGAAGTTACCAATGAACTATTAGACGCCGGAGCTAGTATTGAGGCTCTGGAATATCGCCTAGATAGATACAGTAAACAGCAAATGGCCATCTTTAGCGTCCTGGCCAAGAATCTAACAGATAGCGGAAAGGGGTACACTTATAGCTACGTCGATCAATCCGACATTAGCTCAAATGACAGCGAGGCTGTTAAAGGCGCTTGCGAAATCTTTACAGGCCAGTATATCCGCAACATCGGGGATAACTACTGGGGTTTTATCGTTTACCCGGAAGAAGTCAATGGGGCCGTATCATACTCAGTTTCATTAAGATCTGTTAACGATGTCAAGGATGTTTCAGGCATCGCTGGAGAACTTGGTGGGGGCGGCCATAAAGCGGCGGCGGGAGCTAAAGGCATAATAGCCCCTACGGCACTTGAAGCCGTCAAGAAAGTCGAAGCCGTAATTGATAGTTAATGCGGCCACCAGTACAATTAATAGAGGTAGCGCCGCGATAGCTTAAAGGAGCGCTTCATAATATGCCGTCGTAGCTCAGGGGTAGAGCGCGTCCATGGTAAGGACGAAGTCCGGGGTTCAAATCCCCGCGGCGGCTCCATATTGTCTGATGAGCTCAAATCTGTTATTCTTAGACCGATAACCCTAAAGGGTATTTTTTATGGCCAAAAAGAGCGACAAGCGAAGGATAATCGGGCTGGTCTGTCAAGCTTGCAAACAGCGGCACTACTACACGACCAAAAACACCATGAACTCCCCAGATAGGGTGGAGCTGGCTAAATATTGTCCGGTGAAGCGGGTTCAGGCCAAACAGGTTGAGACCAAAAAGAGTTTAGGCCGTAACGAAGTCAAACCCCGCCGCTAAACGGCTCATTGCTCAGTTAGTCGTAGATTTTCTAAGGTATAATCTTAAAGTGGTTTATAGGGGTGTAGCTCAGACGGCTAGAGCGTCGGTCTCCAAAACCGAAGGTCGGGGGTTCAATTCCCTCCACCCCTGCCATTCGACTCGGCAGGATAGATACCGCCTCCTCACGGTAAACCTGCATCATGTCGGGTCGAATGACTCTGAGCGAAGTCGAAGAGCCAGCAATACTGTGTTAGTATCAAAAAGATGACGAAAATTGTTCTATCTAAGCCAGTCTTGATTTATATGTACGGCTACCCCGGCTCGGGTAAAAGCTATGTGTCGCGGCACTTATCAGAGGTTATTCAACTGGCTAACGTGAGCGCCGACAGATTACGGAGCGAGCTTTTTGAACACCCAAAGTTCGACACTCAAGAAAATGCGATCGTTAACCATTTGATGGACTATGTCACCGGCGAATTTCTTAGCGCTGGTGTAAGTGTGATCTATGATGCCAATGCGTTAAGAGCCGCCCAGCGGCGAAAGATTCGCGACCTTGCTCGCAACCACAAGGCTGAGCACCTTCTGGTATGGCTGCAGGTAGACGACGAAAGCGCCTTCGCACGTACTCAAAACAGGGATCGAAGAACTAGTGATGACCGGTTCGCCCAGCCAATGACGAAACTGACTTTTGACAGGCATGTCCTGGGGATGCAGAATCCTAAAGGCGAAGATTATCTTGTTATTTCCGGTAAGCACGCTTTTGTAACTCAAAAGGGAGCAATCATCAATCGCCTGTACCAGATGGGGCTTCTAAGCAGTGAAACCGTTCAGAGTAATGTTGCTAAACCCGGTCTGATAAATTTAATACCGAATCCTCATGCCGGCCGCGTTGATATGAGTCGGCGAAATATAACTATCACCTAAATAATGGCTACTCGTAATGTTCATGTCGCCGGGGTTGGCGAGGTGAATATTACTAAGCGCAAGAACAATCGCCATCTACGGCTCACCATAACTCCTACCGCAAAGGTTCGCATCAGCATTCCATACTGGGCTCCTTATGGTGTAGGGATAGCATTCGCCAGAAGCCGCGCGGACTGGATTAGACAGCGTCTCGATAAACATAAACCGCCAATTTTAAACCCCGGAGCCCTGATAGGAAAGACACATCGCCTATACTTCCGGCGGGAGCCCGGGCGTAAAGTCGATCGAACACAGGTAAAAAACTCTATTGTGGCAATAACCAGCTCACTACCTTTTGAAGATGAAGCGGTTCAGGCTTTAGCTTATAGCGCCTGCGAACGGGCGCTAAAGCTGGAGGCCGAAGCTATATTACCAAGACGGGTGGTCATTATGGCAGAGCAGCATGGCTTTTTTTTCCGGAAAATCCGCATCAGAAAACTCACCTCACGTTGGGGTAGTTGCTCCAACCAAAGGGATATCTCACTTAGCTACTTTCTAATACAACTGCCTTGGGAGTTAATTGACTATGTTATCCTCCACGAACTGGTTCATACCCGGCAACTAAACCATGGCACGGACTTTTGGCGGGCTTTTGAGCGAGCGATGCCTAATGCCAGGGTCTTACGCCAGCGAATAAAGGATTATCAGCCAGCACTCAACCCAGCATAAGCGCATTCTATGTCATAATATGAGCAAATGTCTCAATTGCCGTCCGTCCCAGAGCCGGTCAATCGATTAGACCGGGAACGTTTGCAAGCCGTCATAAACAATATGACGGAAGGAGTTCTAACTCTAGATAGCAGCTGCCTGGTTACCATGAGTAACGCTGTAGCCCTGGGCATTCTAGACGTTAACGACGCCTTAGGTAAGCACGTTGATGATATCTTGCACCTGACCGACAAAGCCGGTAAACCCGTGCACCTGGCTCCGTTGATCCAGACACAACAGCTGGGATCTGATAAACGGCACCTAGCCAGCCGAGACTGGCAACTTCGTTATGCGGACGGGACGACCGCCTATATCTATATCAGCGTGGCACCGGTTCAGTCAGCGTTTGGTCAAGCCCAGTACGGTGGGTACGTGCTGCTCATACAAGATATTACACGTGACAAGTCCTTGGAAATCGAACGTAGTGAGTTTATCAGTGTCGCCTCCCATGAACTCCGCACCCCTGTTGCTGTCGCAGAGGGCTATATCAGCAACGCTCTCTTAGCGGCTGAAAAAGAACACACCCCTGATACGATAAAAAACGCTCTGCAAAGCGCTCACGATCAAATACTTTTCTTAAGCAATATGCTAAATGATCTTTCAACACTGTCCCGGGCTGAGCAAGGCGATCTTGCGGCTAGTATGGAAGAATTTGATGTTAACGAATTGATTGACTCGCTTCTTCAAGACTTCCGCCCGCAAGCTCTCCAAAAAAAAATATCGTTTGGGTATGTCGGCCAAAAAAACCTGGGAAGGCTAGCCAGTAGTCGCCTCTATGTTCACGAGATACTCCAAAACTTTATTACCAACGCTATAAAGTACACCGAAAAAGGCGGTATCACCCTACGTGCCAAAAGAGTTGAAGACGGTGTTGAATTTTCAGTAACCGACACTGGCATTGGTATCGGCCGCAACGAGCATTCTAAGATAAGTGAAAAATTCTTTCGAAGCACCGACTGGCGAGTACGTAAAATTAACGGAACAGGGCTCGGCCTGTATATCGCGGCTAAACTCGCCAAGCTGTTGAGCGGCCAAGTCAGTTTTGACAGCGAATTGAACAAAGGGAGTACTTTTAAGCTTTCCGTCCCCGGTGCGGCTACTTCATAAAACACTTTTCGTTCTGATTAGAAAGTGCTATACTTGACACTAGCGACCTACTTCTTAGAGTAGGTTTTTTAGTGGAGTAGACGTATGGCTCAAAGTGGAGAAAGTAAAAAAAGACCACGTATTCGTAAAACCGCACCCACGGTACGCGAAATTGTGGAAACTCAGAGTGCGAAAGCGGAGGCACCCCGAGGCCGCCGCCGATCTGTTACTCTTCGAGCTGTAAAATGGCCATTTGCCTGGATCGCCAGCTCTAACAACGTCTTGGCTAGAGCTATCCGACTTATCTTGCGGCCAATTGGTAAGATCCTAAGAAAATTAATACCAAGTTACTTTGTTAATTCGTGGCGGGAGCTTAAGCAGGTCACTTGGCCAGGAAGGCTGGAGACCTGGAGACTGACTGCCGCTGTCTTTATGTTCGCTATTGTTTTCGGTGTACTGATCTATTCTGTAGATCTGGCATTGGATAAGCTATTTAGAGTAACTGTTTTAAGGTAGGCAGCTAATGACCAAAAGATATGATTCAACCAAGCACTGGTATGCCATCCATACATACAGCGGCTACGAAGAGAAGGTGGCTGAGAGTATCCGCCAGCGGGCCGAAAGTCTGGATATGGGAGACAAGATCTTTCAGGTGCTGGTCCCTAAAGAAAAGATGATTGAAATTAAAAACGGCAAACGCAAGATAGTTGAAAAGCGCATCTTTCAAGGCTATGTACTGGTGGAGATGAAACTGTCCGAAGACGCCTGGTACATAGTCCGCAATACCCCCAACGTCACCGGATTTGTGGGTACCGGAACGGAGCCAACACCAGTAAGTGAAGAAGAAATAGCTAAAATCATGAAGCGCATGGGTCGAGAAGAGCCCAAACACAAGTTTGATTACCGGGTTGGCGAAGTTGTTAATATCGTAGATGGGCCATTCAAAGGCTTTGATGGAGCTATCAATGAGATTGATACTCAAAAAGGCAAGCTAAAAGTACTGGTTAACATGTTTGGCCGCGAGACCCCGGTGGAGCTCGACGGCCTACAGGTAAAGAGGGTTTAGTATGGCAAAGATAGTAACGGCAACTCTTAAGATGAAGATTCGTGGTGGACAAGCCAGCGCCGCGCCGCCGGTTGGTTCAACTTTGGGGCAATACGGTGTTAACATGATGGACTTCATCAACCCCTTCAATGAACAGACTAAAGACCGGATGGGCCAGATGCTGACGGTACATATCCAAATCTACGATGACCGCACTATGGACTGGCGGATTGTCGGTACACCAACCGACGAATTGATTTTGGCCGCTTTGAAGGTGGATAAAGGTTCCGGTGAACCCAACAAAGAGAAGCTGGAAAAGAAACTCAGTCAATCCCAGCTGACTGAGATAGCCGGCACCAAAGCATCCGACATGAACACCGATGACCTAGAGGCTGTTAAGAAGATGGTGGCTGGCACCGCTCGCAGTATGGGGGTTGAGGTAGAGTAACATGGCGGATACAAAAGAGAAGAGCACAATAGAGAAAACTGCGAAAAAGTCGCAAAAGGTAGAAGCCGAGCAGGATGCTTCTGAAATTGCTGAAGCTAAAGTTGAAGAGGCCAAAGAAGAGAAAGCAATCGCTAAGGCCGGTAAGCGCAGCGCTAAAGCCGTAGCTGAAACTGAAGCGAAGGCCGAAAAAGAGGAGCGTAAAGCTAAGAAAGCCGATGCTGCTCCAGAAAAGCCAAAGAAAACCGTCAAACCTCCTCGGAGCAAGCTGGAGCGAGCTGGTAAGAAATACCGTGAAGCTGCCAAGCTCATTGAAGCTGGAAAGGTCTATAGTTTAGGCAATGCCGTTGAGATAATCGTAAAGACCAGCCCCACGAAGTTTGACAGCACGATAGAAATGCACCTTAATCTAAATGTCGATCCCAAACAAGCCGATCAAAACATTCGTGGAACCGTTGTTTTACCGGCTGGCAGCGGTAAAAGTCTAAAGGTGGCGGTATTTGCTGATGAACCGGACGCCGCCAAAGCTGGTAAGGCCGGCGCCAATATCACTGGAGTTAGTGAAATCCTCGCCCAGCTCGACAAGGAGCAGATTAACTTTGACATTTTAATCGCTACCCCGACAGAAATGGCTAAATTGGGTAAGTACGCTAGACTGCTGGGACCCAAGGGTCTAATGCCCAACCCCAAAAGCGGCACGGTGACCAATGACGTAGTTAATGCAGTCAGTGAAGCCAAAGCCGGCCGAGTAGAGTATCGTGTCGATGCCCAGAGCATAATTCATCTGCCGGTTGGCAAAGTCAGCTTTGGCCCGGCAAAACTAGATCAAAATACCCGGGCTGTACTAGATAGTGTTAGGAGTTCTAAGCCGGCAACCGTTAAGGGTAACCTGATAAAGTCGATCTACCTTAGTACTACTATGGGCCCAAGTATAAAAGTCGAAGTCTAGCGTACTCAAAATGCTCATGCTTGCTAGTGAATGCGGGCTAACTATAGACTAGGTATGGAACTTATGGGGGTATATAGCAACAAACAAATCAGATGGGCTATTTCCGAAGGCCATATCATCTGTCATCCGTTAATTCCGGAACATATCGCCGGCAGCAGTATAGATGTTACGTTGGGGGATTGGTATTACCGTACAGAACGGACTGGGGCCAGCGGGTTTTACAATCCGTTTGATAAAGATGACGTTGATCGTTATTTCGATGGTCCATACCGGGCCGAAGTCCATAAAAGTTGGGCTAAGGCTAATGGTCGGCAGCTGTTCCGTGGTATACCGCCCAACCACTTAATCATTGTGCTGCGTCCAGGTGAACGTATCCTGGCTCATACTCACGAATTTATAGGTATCAAGGCGCCGGGGACAAGCACCCTGCAGGCTCGTAGTACTTGGGGTCGAAATGGCGTGGCAGCTTGCTTGGACGCCGGCTGGGGTGACCCCGGTTACATCAACCGCTGGACTCTAGAGGTTTACAACATGAACCAGCATGAGAGTGTAGTTCTTCCTGTTGGCGAGCGTATCGCCCAAATGGTTTTTTATGAGACCGGACCGGTTGACGGTGAGTATAAAGAACTTTCCGGAAAATACCAGACTGGCCTAAGCGGCGACCTCGACAAATTAATTAGGGAGTGGCGCCCCGAGCACATGTTGCCTCGGGCTTATAAAGATCAGCGTAAATCTCCTAAGCAGATTCGAGGCTTGGGAGCCAATGAACGGTAGTTTTATTGTCATCGAGGGCTCTGACGGCTCTGGTAAAACTACTCAGTATCGATTGCTGAGCGAAAGACTACGTGCTGTAGGATATGATGTAGTAACATTCGACTTCCCTCGCTACGATGAGCCCAGCGGTTACTTCGTGAGACAGTACCTGAATGGAGAATATGGCCCAGCCGCGCAGATCAATCCTTATACGTCGTCGCTATTCTTCGCTCTAGATCGGTTTGCGGCGGCAAAATCTATTCAGCAGGCACTGAGTGAAGGAAAGGTAGTACTGTCTAATCGCTACACTGGTTCAAATATGGCTCACCAGGGCTCTAAGTTCGCTTCAGAAGCAGAACAACGCGGGTTTTTTGTCTGGGCCGACAGCCTAGAATTTCAACTCCTAGGCATACCACGACCGAATCTCAACATTTTTTTGCGAGTCCCGGCTGAAATCTCCTACAAGTTAATCTCCAAAAGAGCCAAGCGCAGTTACACCGATAAAGCCCGCGATGAACATGAAGCTGACCCAGGCCATCTTAAAAAGTCGGTTAATGCCTATGACCTGCTGTGCCGACTCTTTCCAAAGGACTACATAGCCATCGATTGTACCCAAGATGGTCAGATTGCCGATATAGCCACCATCAACGACCGTATTTGGCAAATCGTCACGCCGTACCTACCAGCCGGTAGCCGTCGCCACAAACCACGTTCTAAGGTCGTCCAGCTTTCTGAGCCGCCAGCTTCTCCAGAGCCTACCGCGAGTGTGGACATCCAAACCGCGCAACCAGTCGGAAAAGGGCAAGTGGCTATGATTCTCAAGCCCATAAGCCAACTAGCTGTTTTGATGATTCAAAAAAATGGTGTCGAGACCCGCTCAATGAAGACCAATCAGACTAAACCCAGGAAGAAAGATTTTTACAAACCATCGCTAATACCGAACCTCGATAAACTTTATTCAGACACAATCGGCGATATGGAGCTCAAACGTCAGCAGCTACTGGCCGGCCTGAGCAAACACTTAAAAAATCCTCAGAAAGCAGCTGACCTTGAGCTGGTTGAAAAACAACTCCAGCCGCTAGCTAGCACGACATCTGCTGTAGTTCAGGCGACCAAGGATGATTTTATTAACTTGGCGCATAGTTTAAACCAGCTTGAGCTTGATGAATTCACTACTTTGGCAGCGAAGCTGGCCCGGCGAGTCTCTGTCGATGTAAAAGATGGCAAAAAACGCCCCATATCAACGCAGGTATCTGATAGACTTCTCCCTCAATCGCACTCCACAGACACAGAATCGGTTATTCTGGCGTTCTCTCAGCCTCGCCTAGAGTTTGACTTGCTAAATGACATACTGTTTGACCAGGCCCAGCTGAGCCATGATGAAATAATCCGACAAATCACTGAGTGGGATTATCAAAGCAAGGCTAAACTACTAGACACTAAGCTAGCTGAGCCTGTAGGCACAGTCGCTGGACGCTTAAAAAGCCTTTGCTACTTCTGGGATCTTATAATCGACAAGCCTAGTCTAGAAAAACTTATTGACCTGCAGGTCTTTGAGCTGATTGATGCTCAGTGGCCAACCCCCCGTTTCGGTTATGATGTGCCGGATAATGTCGAGACCGCCGGTCTTACAGATCTGTATGTAGACATTTTTGATCAGAGCTTAGCGCTGAACTCTAAGCTTCATGACAGAGGTTTTATTAGAGAAGCCGGCTATGCGGTATTAGCTGGATTTCGGCTGCGCTGCCGGGTAGCTACTAACTACCGGCAATTGGCGCAACTTCGCGCCATAAAAGATAACCAGGCTCTGTCACCGTCGATTAGAAACACAGTTGGTCAGATGTTTGAGATCTTAAACCAACTTCACCCCCACATAGCCAGAAGCTTAATCAGTAGACCCGGCGCATCCGATTACAGGTCCGCGGCTATGGATAAGCACTCGGTTAAAGCGGGCCGCACTAAAGCGGGTACATCCTCTAAAGTTTCCAAGGCGTCGCGGCGGCGGGCGTCTAAAAAGAAGTAACAACTTCTTGCCCGGCACCTCTTGATATGGTAAGCTGTTAGTAATCTACCGAAGACAGTAGCGTCCAGCCCATAAAGTCTTATGAGCGGGATTAAGAAGGCTACCGAGGTTGCTAAAGCAAAAATTACCTCTTTTATCTTTGGTAGAATCTTGCGCCGCCAAGGATATAATTGTATGGCAGGTTTCTAGAGGCCGAGATTAAGGAGGTCGACGTGGCTTTAAGCAAAGAAAAAAAAGTCAAAGTAGTCGAGCAAGCTACCGATATGCTGGCCAATTCTAAGCTTGTGGTAGTGGCTAACTACCGCGGGACATCCGTACAGTCACTTCAGAAATTACGCCGTCAGGCTCGTGACCAAGAGTCTAAGGTGCGAATCATTAAAAATCGCTTGGTCAAGAAGGCCATGCAGGCCGATGAGCGATTCAAGAATGCTAATCTGGAGTTTTTGACCGGCCAGCTAATGTATGCTTTTAGCGATAGCGATGAAGTAGTCCCCGCCAGAGTAATCGCTGACTTTGCCAAATCTGAACCACAGGTAGAGTTCGTAGCCGGTATCAATGCTGATGGTATCATAATCAATGCACAAGATGTAGAGATTCTGGCAGCTTTGCCAACCCGTGATCAACTGCGTGGTCAGCTGGTTGGCCTAGTCGCCGCACCGTTAAGCGGAATGGCCAACGTGCTATCAGCTAATGCGCGCGGCTTACTTAATGTTTTATCAGCTCGCACCCAGCAAATTTAACCAAAGATAAGGAGATATATTATGGCCGACGAAGAAACTAAGCAAGAAGAAAAACCTGAAGAGCAGGCAGCTTCCAACCAAGAAGCAGAACCAGAGGTAAAGAAAGAAAAGGCCGAAAAGCCGGCCGGAGTCCCAAAGGAGTTCGAGAAAATCATCGAACAGCTGGACAAGATGAGCGCTTTGGAAGTTAGTAAGTTCATCAAGGTTCTTGAGGACCATTGGGGCGTCAGCGCGGCCCCGCCAGCAGCAGTTGCTGCTCCAGCCGCCGCTGACAGCGGGTCACCAGCCGCCGAAGAAAAAAGTGAGTTTGACGTAGTGCTCAAGGATCCCGGAGCTCAAAAAGTGGCTGTCATTAAGGCCGTCAAGGATATCACCAACTTAGGTCTTGGTGAAGCCAAGGCTATTGTTGATAGCGCGCCCAAGCCGGTTGTAGAAAAAGTTGGCAAAGAAGAGGCTGAAGCCGCCAAAAAGGCTCTGGAAGAAGCCGGGGCAACAGTCGAACTGGCCTAGTCAACTTATCCACAGTTGTTAAGTCTTGACTTTTTGACTTAGCTTTCCGACTGTGGTAGGTTTGGCTTAGATTACCAAGTGCAAACAAAGACTGCTATTGGGAGAGAAATCAAACGTCATGTCGGAGATACCAGACAAACAAGTTAAGAGGCTTAGGGCATTGATTGCCGAGGCCGAGACATCCCTAGCTGCCGCGAAGGAACTGCTGATTAGTTTAGTTGGTGAGGAACCCGCGCTAGTTGACAAGGTCAAGGACAAGGCCCTTGGTAAAGTAATAGAAGGTGTGTTTGATGGTCAGAATATGGTCGGTTCGGACGGTAAAACTTACCCCGTCCCAGCTAATTACGCATCGAAGTCTAAGTTAGTTCAGGGAGATATACTAAAACTTACTATTGCTGACGATGGTGCCTTCCTGTACAAACAGATCGGGCCAATTCCTCGCAAACAAGTTGTCGGTGTTCTTAATCAGAAGGATGGGCACTACTACGTTGATGTTGGTGATAAACGCTACCGTGTACTGCTAGCGAGTGTTACTTACTTTAAAGCCAAGCCCGGTGACCAGGTAAGTGTTAATATTCCCGAGGATCCCAGCGTTGACGCCGAGTGGGCTGCCCTAGAAGCCGCCCTGTAGTCCTATAGCCAATTAGTCCTTGAGTCGAGCAGCCAATTTTACAACTGTATCTGTTGGACTGCCTGACTGTTGGACTGCTAGACTATTTACGTATGGGGCAGGCACTATACAGAAAATATCGCTCCCACTCACTAGATGAAGTAGTGGGCCAGGACCATATAGTTGAAACTCTAAAGCAGGCACTAAGTTCTGGTAGGCTTAGTCACGCCTATCTTTTTTCCGGGCCTAAGGGGGTTGGTAAGACCAGCGTCGCTAGAATCTTAGCTCACGAAGTTAACCAGCTTCCTTATAAGGATGAAACCATTCATCTGGACATTGTTGAAATTGACGGCGCCAGCAACCGGAGGATAGACGAGATTAGGGACCTCCGCGAACGAGTGAACATCGCTCCAACTAGCGCAAAATATAAGGTTTACATTATCGACGAAGTACATATGCTGACAAAAGAAGCATTTAATGCGCTACTGAAAACACTAGAAGAGCCTCCGGCTCACTGTTTATTTATATTGGCGACAACCGAAGCACACAAGCTTCCGGAGACGATTATCAGCCGAACCCAGCGTTTCAACTTCAAGCCGATAAGCAAGTCATCGCTGACGAGCCACCTCGGGAAGATTGCCAAGAAGGAAAAAATTGATATCAAACCTGAAGCGCTCGACCTGCTCGCCGAGCATGGTGAGGGCAGCTTTAGGGACGGGATCAGCTTACTCGATCAGTTGGCCGGACTTCAGAAACTTATTAGTACCGAAGACGTGCAGAGTCTGTTGGGCCTGCCTCCAGAGCAGTTGGTAGGCGAGATTATCAACGACCTAAGGACCGCTGGTAGCAAATCTCTGATCGACCGTCTAGAACAGGCTAGAGAGCAAGCTATCAATCCGGCCGCCCTAGCTGCTAGTATCGGCAAGCACCTAAGGCAGGACCTCGCTAGCGGCTCCGCTCAACCATGGCACAGCCGGCTGTTACGAAATTTGCTGGAGGTTGCTCCTAGCTCTAATCCTTATGATGTGCTGGAGATAAGCCTACTGGAGACGACAAATAGACCCGGTCAACCGGCCGCCAATAGTGATATCCAGCAAGACTCTGCTGGGCAAACTAACGAGCCCCCTGCTAAGAAGCCTGAAGCCAGGGAAAGCTCAAGGCCGGCTATTGATAAAAATTCCCTTCCGCAAAAATTTGACTTAGCTAACTGGCCAAGCGTTATTGATCTTGTTAAGGATAAGGCGGCATCACTTTATACGGCTCTGCGTCTCGCCGCCCCTGATTTATCTGGTAATCGATTAACTCTGCGATTCCAATTCCCTCTGCATCAAAAGAAAATTAACAGTCCATCGGCTAAGAACTTAGTAGGAAGTATTATTGAAGATGCTTTTGGGGTAAGGCTGGTAATTGAAGCGGTAGTCGATAAATCCGCGCCCCGTCATCCCGTTAAGGCGGTTTCACCAAGCGAAAACGGCCAAGGAGATGAACTCCAAAGTATAAGCAATATATTCGGTGCCGCCGAGGTGCTAGAATCTTAACTTAGAATAGGCAATTTGTGATGGATAAAGACCCCTTGGACAGCTCACCACCCCAAAATATCGACGCTGAAGCCAGCTTGCTGGGAAGTCTCCTGATAGACGGTGAGGCCTTAACTAAGGTTGCTGATACTCTCCAGCCGGATGATTTTTTCGATGAAAGGCATGCCGCCATCTTCACCGCCATACAGACTCTTCATGACAAACGGGCACCAATCGACCTATTAACTTTAAGCGAACAGCTAAAGAGCGTTAAACGGCTTGATTCTGTTGGCGGAGCGAGTTATTTAACTGAACTGACCAATTTTGTGCCTACGGCCGCCCATGTCGAGGAGTATGCCCACATAGTCGCCGATAAAGCTATCCGACGGCGTTTAATAGGCGTCAGTCAGGATATCGCTGATGTGGGTCATGACGAGAAAAAAAGCCTCCAGGAACTCATAGAAGAGGCCGAGGCCAGGTTATTTGAAGTCAGTCAGCGGCACGTCAGACAGGATGTCACCAGCTTAGAGTCAATTCTGGGTGATAGTTTTGACCGCTTAGATGATCTTCACCGACATAAGGGGGGTCTTCGAGGTATACCGACCGGGCTCAAAGAGCTGGATAAAAAACTAGCCGGACTACAGAGATCAGATCTATTTGTCATAGCCTCACGTCCGGCTATGGGTAAAACAACCCTGATGCTGAACATAGCTTTACACGTTGGGGCTAGGGTTAAACAGGGCGCCGTTCTAATCTTTTCATTAGAGATGAGTAAAGAGCAGTTGGTCGATAGACTGCTAGCCGCCGAGGCGGGAGTTGATGCCTGGGCGCTCCGCACCGGAGAGGGATTAACAGATGATGATTTTGAGCGAATCAGCGCCGCCATGGGCGAGTTAGCTGAAGCTGAAATTTATATCGACGATACTTCGGGTATTACGGTCAGCGACCTACGCACTAAGGCGCGAAGGCTGCATCATCAACACCCGCTGGCGGCTATTATGGTTGACTACTTGCAGCTGATGAGCGGAGGGTCGCGTTTCGCCACAACCGCTAACCGAGTTCAGGAGATTTCCGAGATCAGTCGGAATCTAAAGATTCTAGCCCGCGAGCTCAATGTCCCGGTAGTGGCTCTAAGTCAGTTAAGTCGCTCGGTAGAGAGTCGTTCACCCCAAATCCCGCAGCTAGCCGATTTGCGGGAGTCTGGGTCTATCGAACAGGATGCCGATGTCGTAGCCTTTATTTACCGTGAGGATTACTACAACCCAGAGAGTAACCGGCCTAATATCGCCGATATCCTGATAAAGAAACATCGCCATGGCCCGGACGGCAATCTCGAGCTGTATTTCGACAGGGTGCGGCAGCGTTATCGGGATCTGGACATCAGACATACCCAAGCGCCTGAGGGTTAGCTTTTGTTATACTGTTGCTTATGTTTAGAATAGCCCGGCGGTGGCTGGCGTGGGGTAGGTTAAAGGCGTTAGTCGTACCAGCATTGGTCTTGCTGTGCGTCTTCTTACTGTACTTTTGGAGACTTCCGACACTAACTACTGGACTAAGCCCGGCTGAAGATATAGCCATAAATGCAAGCAGTAATCTGCAGTACATCGTAGACAACCCCGTAAACGCACCGCTTCGGCTTGTCCAGCTAGCCGCACTTCAGTTAGAGCCGGATAACCAATTGTCCGCTAGAGCTCCATCAGTTCTATTTATGATTAGTTTCGTAGCCATGTTTTACCTTCTACTACGCCTTTGGTTCGGTCGGCTGATCGGCTTACTGGGCACCCTGATTCTGGCTAGCACTCCTTGGCTGGTAATTATCTCTCGTAGCGCCACCCCGGATGTCTTACTCCTAGCTCCGCTGGCTATAATCACTCTTTTTCTGTGGCTAACTAGACGGACAAGTTATCGGAATATCGCTTGGTTGGGGCTGATAGTGGCCACCGGCCTAAGCCTTTATGTGCCCGGGGTGCTCTGGTTTGTAGCCGCCGCTGGTGTTTATAAATTCCGGGACCTGCGCCAAATCGCCGCAACCACGAACATCGTGACAAGAATCTTCAGTATTTTGATATTAGCAGCCATCCTAGCTCCGCTAGTAGCTGCCTCAGTTAAAAGCTCGGAGATTGTCCAGGATCTACTACTAGTCCCCGATGAGTGGCAGGGAACCGTTGGCACGCTTAAGTCTATAGCTTGGTCAGGATTAGCTTTAGTCTGGCGGCTGCCATACACTACAGACTTTACTGTGGGCCGACTCCCCCTACTAACTATTGTCGAGATTGCTTTGGCCGCTTTCGGAAGCTACGCCATGTGGTCAAAAGCTCGTAGGACATTCTATGGCCTGGCTGGTATTGTCGTACTCTCAGTACTAATTGCCGGCTTAAACAGCAGGCTGACGCTTCTTATCCCAGCAGTAATGGCCGTATGCGTACTGGCAGCCGCGGGACTACGTTACCTCTATATTGAATGGAATAGTATTTTCCCGCGCAACCCACTACCTAGGGGGTTTGCTGTCGTTCTGATGGTTTTAGTTATCGGCACGCACGTTTTATATGGTCTTCACTATGCACTTGTAGCCTGGCCGCGCTCACCAGCCACAAGCCGCATCTATGTGATAGAATAACAGTTGTAAATACGCCTCAGGAGGTTGTCAGGTGAGTAAGTTTGACCAAGCGAAATTATTAATGAAAGCTCGCAAGTTGCAAAAAGAGCTGCAAAAAGAAGTTATTACCGTCGAAGCCGGTGAGGGGGCTGTAAAAGTCGATATTACCGGTGAGCAAAAAATCAAAAAAATACATATTGATTCCGAACGTGTCGATTTAGACGATATCGGGCAACTGGAGATGTGGCTGGAGGAAGCTATTAAGGAGGCCATACTCCGAAGCCAGAAGTTAGCGGCCGAGAAAATGCAGCCGATGATGGGCGCCCTTTCCCAGCTTGGGATGTAGAAGCCAGGCATCAGGTCAATGAGCTCTGCCATCCCTAAACCGTTATCCGACTTGATTGACGCTATTGGACAGCTGCCAGGAGTTGGCCCCCGAACCGCAGAACGTTATGCATATTTTTTTCTCAGATCCTCTCCAGCCGTATCTGAAGAACTAGCTGGGGCCTTAAAAACGCTGCACCGTAAGTTGGATTACTGTCCAAAAACCTTCGCTTTGATAGAGATGGGGCAAAAACTTAGCCCGCTGTACACTGACCCTAAGCGAAATAAGCAGATGGTCGCTGTGGTGGCTGACCACTTTGACATTGTCGCTTTAGAAAAAACCAACGCCTTTTTGGGAACCTATCATGTACTGGGAGGTTTGCTGTCACCAATAGACGGTGTTGATCCCGAGCAACTGCGTATCAATGAGCTCGCTAGGCGAATTAAAGAAGACCGTGTCAAAGAAGTAATCTTGGCCACAGACGCCAGCGTGGAAGGTGAGAGCACGGCCCTGCTTTTGACTCAGAAATTAAGTCATTATAAAGTTAAGCTGACTAGACTGGCTCGCGGCCTGCCGGCTGGAGTTGATCTGGAGTACGCCGATCAAATAACGCTTTCTAGAGCCCTTGAGGGTCGCCAAGCCGTTACCTAAGGCGGGGCAATAGTATCAGGGGTGGTAAAATATCAGAATGACTAACTACCCTGAAGGGGACGCAGTTCAAAAGATCGTATCTGAAGCGCAGCGGATTGTCATAATCCAGGCCGATAATCCGGATACTGATAGCTTAGCGAGTTCTCTGGCCTTGGAACAGATCCTTGGAGAAATTGGCAAGGACCCGGTTCTTTTTTGCGCGGTAGATCTGCCGACGTATCTAAGATCTCTACCGGGCTCTGACAGGGTTGAGCAGGAATTACCCGACCAGTTTGATGCTGCAATTATCGTGGATACCAGTAGTGTGGCACTACTCTCTAAGCTGGAGCAGAAGGGTGGCAGGGGTCGGGTGGCTGCCCGGCCGGTTATCGTTATTGACCACCATGCCACCGAAGCTACCATTGACTTTGCGAAGATACGGCTAAATCCGACAGCTGTCGCGACAGCCGAAGTTATATACGAGCTGGCCACCCAACTGCAATGGCCGCTTAATCATCAAGCTAAAAAGATGTTGGCGGTAGCAATTCTGAGCGACAGTCTTGGTCTATCCAGTGAATCAACTACCGCCAGGAGCATTCATATCATTGGTGAGCTTGTTGAGGGCGGAGTAAGTCTTGCAGAGCTTGAGGCCGCTCGTCGCGAAACAATGCGTCGTGACAAGGAGCTGATCCACTACAAAGGAAGGCTGCTGCTGCGAGTTGAGTTTTATCTTGACGACCGATTGGCGATGCTGACGATACCTTGGGAGGAGATTGAGAAATACAGCCCTCTCTACAATCCGCCGATGCTGGTTATTGACGATATGAGATTGGCCAAAGATACCCAGCTGACCGTAGTATTTAAGCTATACCACGACGACAAGATAACCGCTAAAATCCGTACTAACTATGGTTACGGTATTGCCGATAAGCTGGCAGAGCATTTCGGAGGAGGAGGCCACCCCTACGCCGCCGGATTTAAGCTGACTGATGGACGCGGCTTCAACTCTCTTAAAAATGAAGTTATAACTAAAGCCGGTGAACTCTTGGATTCAGCGAAAGCATGAAGATATATAACACCTTAACCAGAAAAAACGAGGAGTTTAAGGCGCTTCTTGATAAAGCGGTGACCTTTTATAGCTGCGGGCCGACTGTTTATGATCATCAAACTATAGGCAATTTACGCACCTATGTGCTTTATGACACGCTCCGGCGAGTCTTGGAGGCCGAGGGGCTTGAAGTTAAGCATGTAATGAACATAACTGACGTCGGCCATTTGACTAGTGACGGCGATGAGGGCGAGGACAAGCTTGAAAAAGGTGCCAAATCCTCCGGTAAAACTGTCTGGGAAGTCGCTGGTGAGAACACCGAGGAGTTCAAGCGAAATTTAGAACAACTCAATGTGTCATTGCCAAGGCTGGCTAAGGCGACTGATTTCATCGAACAACAGATTGCTATGGTGCAGACACTCCTAGATAAAGGCTTTGCTTATCAGACTGACCAGGCGATATATTTTGATGTCAGCAAATTAGACTCATACGGCCGACTGACCGGTCAAAAACTTACCGACAAAGAAGTTGGTGCGCGGGCTGAGGTAGTGGTTGATGAGAATAAACGACATCCCCAGGATTTTGCGCTATGGTTCTTTTTGGTTGGAAGATTTGCCAACCACGAAATGAACTGGGCTAGCCCGTGGGGTCAAGGTTTCCCCGGCTGGCATTTGGAATGCTCAGCGATAGTTCACTCTACGCTTGGTGATCCCATAGATATTCATAGTGGCGCGGTCGATCTTATAGGTACTCACCACACTAACGAAATGGCCCAAACCGAGGCAGCCTATGGTAACAGCCTGGCCAATTACTGGGTGCATGGTGAACACCTGCTGGTTGACGGCCGGCGGATGGGTAAGAGCTTAGGTAATTTCTACACCATAAAAGACGTTACTGATAAGGGCTATGAGCCGCTATCACTGCGTCTGCTGTATTTACAAGCCCACTACCGTACCCAGCTCAACTTTACGTGGAGGGCCTTGTCGGCTGCCGAAGCACATCTTAAAAACCTACAGGCATGGGCTGATCTAAAGTTTCAGTCTCATCTAGGCCACAAAAATCGTGCCGCCGATGTTTACGGTTGGGCTTTAGATAAGATCAAAGTGGAGCTAAACAATGATTTGAATACACCTCAGGCTCTGTCCGAGCTCTCAAAACTGGTCGCCCTAGCCGAGCATGAAGGAGTTGATACCCAAAAACTGCAGCCCTTCTTGGAGCAAATTGACCGACTATTTGGGCTGAGGCTGGCTGGTCGTCAAGATATCGGCGAAGTCGCCAAGAGCTTGATAGCTCAGCGCGAATCCGCCAGACTAACTAAGGACTGGGTCAAAGCTGACCAGCTGCGCCGGCAACTATCAGATCAGGGTATCGAAATCAATGATACCGAACATGGGCCTATTTGGTCGCGTTCGGCTCGTCAACGTCCCGGTGAGTAGGTAAAAGCCGGCCGCCAAAACGCTCTTCCAGCAGTATCTTGATGCAGGCTGCTACCGGAATAGCCGCGAAGGCACCGACTATACCGGCTAGGCTTATACCTATAAGGGCCGCAATAAATACCAACAGCGGTGTCAGCTCGTTCTGGCGAGCCTGGATATAAGGCTGCAAGGTGGCATTTT
>MGCX01000025.1 GCA_001788565.1 Candidatus Saccharibacteria bacterium RIFCSPHIGHO2_12_FULL_49_19
CGCGTAATTCGCTCTCCAACTTGGCACATATAAATAAGGCCTTAGCCGGCACAACCACCTCTGTTAATTTCTCTTTCAGGGTCGCACCCTGTAAAGCGGTTTCATCAATGTTGAACACATAAATTACCGGCTTGGCTGTCAGTAAAAAAAGATCCTCCAGACCTTCTGAGTCCGCATCCTTGGCTGATGATAGCGGTTTGCCAGATTCAAGTACTCTTTTAACCTCCAAAAGTTTTTCGTATACCGGCTTGAGCTTTGGATTGGCTTTGGCCTCTTTTTCCAGTTTAGGCAAGCGGTTATCAACTGTTTGTAAATCGGCCAGCACCAACTCGGTATTAATGATGTCTATATCCTTTTCGGGGTTTGAGGAGCCGGCACGGGTGACATCGTCGTCTTTAAAAGCCTGTACAACGTGGCAGATAGCATTGGTGGAGCGGATGTGTGATAAGAACTGGTTGCCCAGGCCTTCACCTTTGTTGGCACCTTCCACCAACCCGGCGATGTCCACAAATTTTACTGTAGCGGGGACTATCTTATCGGTCTTGTAAATTTTAGCCAGCTTGGCCAGTCGCTCGTCCGGTACCGGGACGATTCCGGTATTGGGCTCGATCGTAGCGAACGGGTAGTTGGCTATCAGCGCGTTGGCGTCGGTCAGGGCATTGAACAGGGTAGATTTGCCGACGTTAGGCAGACCAACTATGCCTATGGACAGGCTCATTAAATTTCTCCAATCGACCTAGTCAGCAAAACTTGAAGCTCTGTAATCTGATTACAGACTACTCCGCTCAGGTTTTGCCACGGGGCAAGTAAACTCATGAGACCATTCTACAGGTGTTAGTAACTGATTAAAAACGTTGTATACTGCTTATGTAAATATGAGGCGGTCTCAAACAAAAAAGACAATTTTTAGCAGGCCCGGCCGGGTCTTGGTGTTATTAGCAATTCTTTTAGCGGCCATCTCCCCAGTCGTTTACGCTACTAAACCCTATTTCAAAGCCTTCGGCGCTGACGTTTTTACCGGCGGATGGTTTAATGACGGGGTCGATGCCTGTACAACATCGACTGACTATCAGGATCCGATAGCCACGCCCGACCAGCGAGGGGGTATTATTACTTACAGCAAAACAACGCCACTACCTGCTGGTCAGCCTGCTGGCGGCTCCTCCAGCCAATATGGAGCAATCTCGGTTGGATTGATTGACGGCATATACGGCGACATCACCGGTTTTTACAGTAGTGGGGCAACGGCTGCTTCTGACCCTGCCGACCGGCTGGCACTAGCTAATAACGGTAATGATTTCGGGGGTGATCTCGAAGCCGGCCCACCGAGGCAAGGAAACTGCATACCTGATTACTTTAATACAAAGCGGGCACTAACATCACCGAGTTCTCTGCCGGATATATCTCTAGCCCCCTCGGGTGAGTATTACTATGTCGCTCCGGACAACACGCCAATAACGTTTAACGGCGGTAACCAGGCCAACATCGCTCCGGGGCAGGTAAAGTCGGTATTTGTTCAGGGTAATGTATATATCCGAGCCAACATAGTTAACAGTGGCTCACCAACGGTTACTAACGTTCCAAAGTTCGCTTTGGTAGTTTTGGGTAATATCTATATGGACCCGGCTGTCAGACAACTTGATGGTCTGTTTATCGCTCAGCCGCTTCCGAAATGTGATCCGCCATCGGGCCCGACACCCTGTACCAATAATCCGGTAAATGACGACACTGGAAATATTTGGACCTGTCATGACAGCAGCGTGATTCCGCCAGCAAGCCCTTTTCTAAACGGCTGCAATTCTAAGTTAACTGTCAATGGGGCTCTCATTGCCAAACAGGTTAAATTTATGCGAACCGGAGGAGATGTAGCCACCGCCACGACTAACGAAGATAATCTGAGTAATGCTATAGCCAGCAATAACATCGCCGAGCTTATCTACTACACTCCAGCCATGGTTATTGGAGGACCGTACTTTTTCTCTGACACCGGTCTTAGCCCAACACTTCAGATTCAGAGTTTAGTCAGCCTGCCGCCAGTATTTTAGCCGGATACAGGATTAAACCTAGGTTTTTATGGTTACTTCTTATGCTATAATCGGGTCAAAGATGAGTCCGGTAGATGCAACAGGCAAGAAAAATAAAAATTGGGGGTGGCTGGGCGTAGTCCGAAGTCTCGGATAAAGCGAGCCAGCAACTGACCAATGAGCATACTGAGTGGGGTATCGGACTTTTTTGGCCTGGATATTGGTACCACCGCGGTGCGAGTCGTTCAGCTTAAGGGCTCCGGGCCCGTAAAGGCACTAGACCGTTATGGGGAATCGGAGATAACCGGCACAACCGCACTGAGTGACTCCAAGGCCGATCAGCAGAAAGTTATTCAAGTGGTGCGCGAGCTGGTTAAGAAGGTTGGCATATCGACGAAAAATGCTGCTGTTAATCTCCCCTCGCACCGGGTTTTTACCACGGTGGTTGATTTTGATAAGATGCCGCCCGGCGATTTAGCCAAGGCTATCCGCTACCAAGCTGATTCATTCATACCTAATCCTTGGGCACAATCTAAAACCGACTGGGCGGTGATTGGTGATTCACCAAAAGACGCCACCAAAAGTGAGGTGCTACTATCAAGTGTGCCAAATGATTTTGTCGAAAACCGGCTCGATATGCTGGAAACCATCGGACTTAACGTTATTGCTTTTGAGCCCGACAGTATGGCACTAGCTCGGGCCATCATACCGGCAGATGCAGTTTCGCCGCAGATGGTTTTAGATATTGGCAGCCATGCTACGGACTTGGTTATCGCAATGAAGGGTATTCCTCATCTGACACGGGCTATTCCTACCGGCTCAAACGCCATTGTTCGGGCGGCGGTCTCCAGCTTGAGTATTGAACAAGCCCAGGCCGAGCAGTTTGTCTTTAAATTCGGGCTTGGCAAAGATAAGCTGGAGGGCCAGATCTATAACGCCATTATTGGTACGGTTGATGGGTTAATGGGTGAGATAGAAAAGTCTATCAAATTCTTCTCCGGCAGATACCCGACTGCTCAGCTGGAAAGGATTATTGTTACCGGCGGCGCTTCGGCACTGCCGGAGTTCCCACTCTATATTGCTAATCGTTTTGGACTTAATGTCGAGATTGGTAATGCCTGGCGAAATGTAAGCTACCCGGCTGACCGCCAAAATGAGCTATTGGCGGTTTCCAACCACTATGCAGTGGCTGCCGGCTTAGCAGAGAGGAGCGCGTAAGTAAGTATGGCATTAGTGCAATTCAACCTATTGCCGGATATAAAGATGAAATATGTCCAAGCTCAACGCAGTAGGAATATGGTGGTTAGCCTGGCCTTTTTGGTCAGCGCTGTTTCACTTGGAGCTTTGGTAGTACTGTTCCTTTCGGTCAATGTTGTACAGAAAAAGATGCTTTCTGATGCTGATGGCGACATCGAAAAATACTCCAAGGAACTAAATGAAATCCCTAATATCGACAAGATACTAACCATCCAAAGCCAATTAGATAGCTTACCCGATTTGCATCAGAACAAGCACATCACATCGAGGATATTCACTTACCTACCTCAGGTAACCCCAGCCAATGCATCCATTAGCCGCCTAGGTATAGATATGAGTTCGAATATCATGACAATCGATGGTGAGGCCGATTCGCAAGTTACTGTGAACACCTTCATCGATACACTAAAGTTCACTACCTACAAGATTGGTAATGAGGACAGCGGCGCCAAGGCCTTCCCAACAGTTACCGAGAGCTCCTTTGCCATAAATGATGGAAGAGTTAATTATGGCCTGACTATCACATTTGATCCCAAGCTCTTCGCCAATAATTTACTGGATAGTGAGGGTCGTCCCCAGACTCCAACTTTGGTTGTACCTCAGCTTACGACTACCCACGCCTCTGCCAATAATCCAAGTGATATTTTGTTCAGGCAGGGAGAACAATAATCATGCGCGTGCCCAACACCAGCAAACACCTCAAAGTAGATAAGGCTAGCTCTCGCTCTCTGGCTATTGTCGCCGTATCGGCCGTTATCGTGGTATTTTGCGCTTTCAGTATAAAAGCCTTGCTTGCTCAGGGGGCCTACCAGCGTCGGGTAGTAAATGCCAAGCACGACACCGTCAAGCAGCTGCAGAACAACATTTCGGCGGCCAAAGATTTGTCCAAACAATATGATGTATTTGAAGCATCCAACCCCAACGCTATTGGCGGTAAAAGCGATGTTCCTGATAATGTCCCGCCGCCGGATGGCAGAAATAGCCGGATCATTCTTGACGCCCTTCCGGTGCAGTACGATTTTCCGGCGCTGATATCCAGTCTTACCAAGCTGCTAACCATGGATGGGATCGCTAATCCAAGCCTCGGCGGTACAGATCAGAGCGCCAGCTTTTCTAATGAGCCCCAAGCCGACCCTCAACCAATCGTAATATCGCAAATACCTATTAGCGGAACAAGCAGTTACGGAGGAGTGCAAACTCTGATCGGCGACTTGGAACGCTCTATAAGGCCTTATGACGTGACTAGTCTGCAGATTAGCTTTAACGATGATAACCTGGCGTCTCTGACCCTGAGCCTTGATACTTTCTACCAGCCCGCCAAGGCCATAATCATCGAGAGCAAGGAGATCAAATGAGGCAAAAAGACCTGGCCGTCTTAGCGTTAGTCGGCATTACAGCGGCGATAATCTCGTTTTTTGTGGCTGGTGCGATATTTAGTCCCAAAAAATACAGTACTAAGGTCCCCACCGTCCAAAAAATTAGCTCACAATTCCCCGATGTGAAGAACGACCCGACTTATAATAGTTTTCTTAATCCTCAGGCGTTGGATCTGACAGTGCCTGTCCAGATAGGTAATTCCCAGAACAGCGCTCCATTCAGCGGCGGACAGTAAAGCTATGGGAGGCTCAGCCTAGCCTATGAATGTCTTGTCAGCCTCTACCCAGCAGCACGTAGAGGATGTATTGGTTACCGATGGCTTGATATCAGAAATCAAGCTGGATATGCTGCGCGACCAGGCCCGCCGGTCTGGCAGACCACTGTTTAACCTACTATTATCAGAGAAACACATTACCGATGAGCAGCTGACCAAAGCGCTGGCCCAGGTTAGCGGTGTGCCATATGTAAATTTAACTAATGCTCGCATCGACAGCAAGACCTTGGAACTTCTGCCTCAAGATATCGCCGAACACTACATGGCGGTACCGCTTGGTGAGATGCAGCAAAGACTGGTCGTGGCTATGCTGGATGCTGACAATATTCAAGCTGTTGATTTTTTGAGTAATAAAATCGGCCGCCCCCTGAAAGTTTATGCCGCTAGCGAGACCGGCATCCGCCACGTCCTCCGTCAGTATGCCGGCGCCTTTGGACATGGCATAAGTTCAATGCTGTCAGCGACTTCGGACGAGAAAAAGGATGATGACGAAAACGACCACTCGGCGGCTAGTGCTGGCGGTCCCGAGCAAAAGGTCCAGACGATCGTCCAAGATTCACCTATTAGTCGGGCTTTGTCGGCTATCATGGATTACGCCGCTAAAAACCGGGCCTCTGATGTCCACATTGAACCCTTAGAGGACGAGATTAAGATCCGCTGTCGGGTCGATGGGGTGCTGCGTGAAATAATGAAGATGCCAAAAAGCGCCGAGGCGCCGCTGGTCAGCCGGGTAAAAATCCTTTCCAATCTTAAAATCGATGAGCACCGTATCCCCCAAGACGGGCAGTTTAGTATCAAAGTAGATAATCGGCCGATTGACCTGCGTATCGCCATAAGCCCGACGGTCTGGGGTGAGCAGATAGTTCTACGTCTGCTGGACAAGACTGGTACCAGCTTGAAACTGGAAGATATGGGCTACACCGGGCGGGCCCTGCGACTTATCAGGCAAGGCCTGAAGTTGCCGCACGGCATGATTTTGACATCTGGACCGACCGGCTCTGGTAAATCGACGTCGATGTACGCCATGATCCAGGAGATTAAAAACGACAGCATCAATATAGTCACACTGGAAGACCCGGTAGAGTACAAAATCGAGGGCGTCAACCAGATCCAGGTTAACCCCGATGTTGGTTTGAACTTCGCGACCGGGCTGCGCTCTATTTTGCGTCAGGATCCTGATGTAGTGATGGTCGGGGAAATCCGCGATAAGGAAACCGCTAGTTTAGCAGTGCAGGCCGCTCTGACCGGTCACTTGGTCTTTGCCACACTGCACACCAATAGCGCCGCCGGAATTTTGCCCCGACTGTTAGACATGGGTATCGAACCCTTTTTGATTGCCAGCACGGTCCATACGGTGATTGGACAGAGACTGGTGCGCCGAGTAATACCGGGTGGTGAGACTTATAGTTCTAATAAAGCCGAAACTCAGGCCGTTCATGAAAATATCGGTAAATTACTCCCTAAAACTAAGGCTGATGTGCCAAAAATTGCCGCCGATTTGGGTTACCGCTCCTTGCCTCTGGCCGGGCAAAACGCTTATACTTTGGTTAAAGGTAAAATAACACCTGACAACCCGACCGGCTATCAAGGACGTATGGGGTTGTATGAAGTCTTTGAAGTAACCGAGGAAATCCAAGATTTGATTATCAAGCATACCACCAGCTCAATTATCCAGAAAGCCGCTATAAGTGAGGGCATGGTGACTATGCGCCAAGACGGCTATCTGAAGGCTTTGGCTGGTTTGACGACGTTATTGGAAGTTAACCGCGTGGCGGCGACTGAGGGTTAATAAAGATGATTCACTCTGTTCATCATCGGCTAATGGCTAGTAGCTTATGGCCAACGCCCGCCGCCTGGCTACCAACTACCAGCTACCAGCTATCGGCTAGAGTGACCGGAGGAAGCGCTTGATGCAGCAGCAAGTACCCAAGATTGAAGTTCTGCTTGAGGAGGTAGTTAAACGTAAAGCTTCCGACCTTCATCTACAGGTTGGTTTGCCGCCGATGCTTAGGATCGACGGAGTCCTGACGCCGATTAATACTGTGGCGCCACTTAATGAAGAAGCCGTGGAGACCTTAGTATTTGCTATTTTAGACGAAGATCAGAAACAAATACTGCTTCGTGATAAGGAGTTCGATTTTTCCTTTGCTTTTGGTGATATGGGACGCTTTAGGGTAAATGCTTTTCATGAACGCGGTAACCTAGCGGCTGCTATGCGTCTGATACCAAGCGAGATACGGACCATCGAGCAGCTGGGATTACCGCCGGTATTGAATAAATTTACTGAATACCCCAGAGGGCTGGTGCTGGTCACCGGACCAACCGGCTCTGGTAAATCGACAACCTTAGCTGCGCTGGTTAATAAAATAAACGCTGAAAAAGCGGTTCATATTATTACCGTTGAGGACCCGATTGAATATACGCACCAATCGAAGCGTTCAGTTATTGTCCAGCGTGAGGTTCACTATGATACCTATAGTTTCTCGGCGGCCTTGCGCTCAGCGCTGCGTGAGGACCCCGATGTGGTTTTAATTGGTGAGATGCGCGATCTGGAAACTATCGCGGCGGCCATAACCATTGCCGAAACCGGCCATCTCGTGTTTGCTACCCTGCACACCAACAGCGCCTCACAAAGCATTGACCGAATGATTGATGTTTTTCCACCGCATCAGCAGCCACAGGTACGCTCCCAGCTTGGCAACATCGTAATGGCTATTTGCTCGCAGCGTTTGATACCGTCTCTAGGCGGTGGCCGGATGGCAGCGGCCGAGATTCTGGTGGCGACACCAGCGGTGCGCAATATCATCCGCGAGGGCAAAAATTATCAGCTGGAAGCGGTAATTCAAACCGGAGCGGAGTATGGCATGCAGAGTATGGACAAGACCTTAGTTAATCTGGTACATGGCGGGGTTATCAGTTATGACGAAGCCCGTAATTTTGCAGTCGATGTTGAAGAGCTGGATCGTCTGATGAGAGGACAGTAGGCGGTGCTGACTTATACCTACACAGCCCGCGATTTAAAGACCGGCCATAAAGTCGAAGCCGAGGTCCAAGCCGAGAATGAGAAAGCGGCCGCTCAGCTGCTGGCGGAGCGCGGACTAACCCCGCTTGACATTGAAGTCAAGGGAGAGGGGGGCAGTTTTCTCAGCCATTTTAGGAACCGCGTAAAGACTAAACAGAAAGTTATTTTCTCGCGGCAACTTTCCACGCTGATTAATGCTGGTCTACCGTTGGTTCAAAGCCTTAACACCGTCAAGGGGCAGACTAATAATCGAGTACTTCGAGCCATAACCGGCGAAATAATCAGAGACGTTGAGGGTGGTTCTACACTTTCTGATGCTATGGCTCGTCACCCCCGGGTTTTTAACAACGTCTATACCAGCTTAGTGGCGGCCGGCGAGGCTTCCGGAACACTGGACACGTCGCTGGAGAGGCTATCAACCCAGCAGGAAAAGGACGCCGAAATTGTAGCCAAGGTCCGCGGCGCGCTGATTTACCCCTTAATAGTTTTACTGGTCTTGGTAGCGGTAGTGACCTTCATGCTGACGACTGTTTTACCTCAAGTTCAAACTCTATATGAGGGTCTGCCGGGCGCTGAACTGCCAATAGTGACCAGAGTGCTACTGGCTGTTTCTAACGTTCTGGTGCGCTATTGGTGGGTAATCTTGATCATCTTGGCAATAGTTGCCTTTTTAGGAACCCGCTGGGCTCAGACACCGCCCGGCCGGCGAGTGGTTGATGAGCTGAAAATGAGAATTTGGCCAGTTGGGAGCTTATTTAAAAAGCTTTATATGGCGCGTTTTGCTCGTACCGGAGCCACGCTGGTCGGCAGTGGCGTTCCAATGATTAAGATGCTCAGTACCACGGCTGACGCTGTCGGCAATATCCACGTTGCCGAGTCAATACGCAAGGCTACCGAGCAAGTCAAGGGCGGCAAGACCCTTTCAGAGAGTTTAAGCGGTGACCCTTATTTTCTTGACCTAGTGCCGGATATGATAAAGATTGGCGAACAATCAGGTCAGCTAGAGAGCATGATGGGTAAAGTAGCCGATTATTATGAGAAAGAAGTTGATAATCAGGTCAAGGCTATCTCAACGACAATTGAGCCCGGACTGATGATTATCGTCGGAATCCTGGCCCTGATTATTGTGGCCGCTATCCTGCTGCCAATATACAGTTTGGCAGGTAATAACCTCCTTCAGCAACTTCGGTAAAAATGCTATTGCTTTTTTTGAAGAGTCTGCCTAGTATGTAACCATAAGTGTAGCTAAAGTAATACTCTACGGGGGGCATAAAATCTCAAATGAAAAACGTACTTAACAAGACATACCGGGGCTTCACGATCATCGAGGTGATGATTGTTTTGGCCATCGCCGGCCTGATCATGGTCATTGTCTTTTTTGCTATTCCACAGCTTCAGCGCAACCAGCGTGATAATGCCCGCCAAAGCCTAACGACTCGTATAAAGTCCGAGGTTGAGACCTATGCCAGTAACAACCAGGGAACCTACCCCTATAGTACGGCAGGAAACTGGAACAGCTTTTACACCCGCTATATTTTCGGCCCCAGTCTTAACGTCAAGGATCCCAGCCTAGGCACCGACGTCATTGGCCCAGCCTCGGGTAACCCGGCGACATTCACCATCGTGGCTTGTAACGGTACCTGTGGTAATGTTACTCTGCCGCCGACCAAGGGTGTATTTGTCATAGCCGCTGGCGCTAAATGCAGCGGCGAGGATGTAGTGCGCTCGGGAGGAAGCGGCGCCGCCAACCTCGATACCAAGAACTACGCCATGATAATCGGGCTTGATAAAGACAATACCCGCTACTGCGTAGATAACGGCTAGAACTAGCTAATAGCTAAATAAGCGGCCGGTGAGAACCGGCCGCTTTCTTTTGTGTTAGCATAAAAACAATGTTAACCACAGCTGTTTTGCTGTTTATCTTGGGATTGTGCGCTGGTAGTTTTGTCAATGCTTTGGTTTGGCGGGTCCGTCAGCAGAGCAAGGGGCGCAAGGGTGTGTCAATACTAACCGGTCGCTCAGTTTGCCCGAAATGTAAGCATGAACTATCGGCCCGTGATTTAGTACCGCTACTCTCCTGGCTGGCGTTGGACGGCCGTTGCCGCTACTGCGGCAAAGCGATATCTAAGCAGTATCCTGTTATTGAACTTAGCGCGGGATTGGTATTTGCCAGCTCGTATCTTCTATGGCCCATAGAGTTTAGTGCGAATGGGCAGCTGGTCTTGTTCATCACTTGGCTGCTGGTTTCGGTAGGTTTACTGGCTTTGCTGGTTTACGACTTTAAGTGGATGCTGTTGCCCAACCGGATTCTTTACCCGACGGCCTTGATTGCCGCCGCCGGCCGTCTGATATACATCGCTGGTTTTGAGCCGGATAAGCTGTCGGCGGTCTTTGAATGGGGATTGGCTATAGGGGTGGCTAGCGGGATTTTCTGGCTGTTATTTATGGCCAGTTCCGGCAAGTGGATAGGTTATGGCGACGTCCGTCTGGGTCTAATCACCGGCACAGTTTTGGGCGCGCCGCAGTATGCCTTTTTGATGATATTTACCGCCTCGCTGCTGGGCACCGCCTTTGTTCTGCCGGCTATCTTAAGCGGTCGGAAGATGATGGCCTCAAAAATACCCTTTGGACCGTTTTTGATAGCCGCTACCGGGTTAGTCTTACTGTTCGGCAAGTCTATTATTGATTGGTACAAAAACGTACTGGTCTAACAGATATCCATTGTCAAAAACAACTGATACGCTTATGCTATACTTGTGCCTATGAAGAGCATAAGAGGTGGGTTCACCGTACTCGAAGTGCTCATCGTTCTGGCAATAACCGGTCTGCTGTTCATCAGCGCGGTCACGTTGTTTCGCGGCAAGCAGACCCAGACTCAATTCAACCAAGCCATGCATGACCTCGAATCCAAGATCCAATCAATCGCTAACGTTGTCAAAAGCGGCTCCTTCCCGGACTCTGAAAACTACAATTGCTTTAGGAGGGGAACAGGGACACCTGGATTAACCGGAAGCGGCGGCTCAGGCACCGGTAAAAACGAAGACTGTATTACGCTCGGCCGGGCACTCCATGTCGTTCCCGACGATGGAATACTGTATATCTACACGGTTTTAGGACTTAGAACGGCAGCTGATGGGGAACCAGTCAGTTCCATTAAGGAAGCCGGTCCATCCTCGATGATTGGCGGACATCCCCAGCAAACCGAGGACTTAACTCAAGAGTATAAGCTGCTGGGCGGAGCAAAGGTGGTATCGTCTAGAATGATTGGCCAAGCCGGCGCGCACGACATACTTGGTCTTTACCTAGAGCCTCAGGGCAGCAGCTCGGCCGGCCAAGGCTCGACTTTTACAAGTTTGGCCTACCTGTTTGACAGCACCACTGGCGGTAACGGACCAAGGTCAGCTAATTCTCGAGAGTGCATTGAGCAAGACCTGGCTGGCTGTACCGACCCGCCAACGCTGGGCCAGTGGGATTTATGCGTAGAGAGCGGCGGCGGTAATCAACGAGCCTCTTTGAGCCTTATAGCAACACCTAGTGGTGTAAACACAAAACTAACTTTTGAGGAGTGTACTTAAGAAAATGAAATTTTTATCAAGCCTTAAAAAAATCAAGACCGACAGCCGCGGTGACACCATCATAGAAGTACTTATAGCCATGGCCATACTGGCCCTGGTGCTGGGAACAGCCTATGCCATATCGAGCCAAAGTCTGAAAACCGGTACTTCCGCCGGCCAGCGCAGCCGGGCGCTGGGCTATGCCCAAAGTCAGATCGAATTTGTCAAACAGGCTCAAGCTACTAGTCCGGCGCTGATGGGACAATATACCTACTACGATCCAGCCCGGTCTCATGATGATCAGGATCCTTTCTGCGTGACACCTGACGGCGCGTTCCAACGGGTGCCGGCCGATGCCGATGCCAGCCATCCTTGTAATTCCTATGAAGGCTTCTACACGGTTAGATCCAGCTACGGCGGTGATCCCGCTTTGCCCGATTATCAGGTCTTTAGTATTCATGTCTGGTGGGCCAGCGCCAATCTATCTGGTGAGCAGAATCACCTGGTACTGTATTACAAACTGCCCGGCAGTGTTGATACCCCGCCCACCGTTAATCTGGTCGCCTTGCCAAGTAGTGTAAGTAACGGTGGTTCCAGTGATCTTACTTGGTCGACTACCAATGCGATTTCCTGCACGGCCTCCGGTGGCTGGAGCGGAGCTAAACTGACTGGCGGTACCGAACAAGTTGGGCCCTTAAGCTTCACTACAACCTATACCCTGACTTGTGATGGGCCGGGCGGATCAGCCAGTGACAGCGAAACCATTACGGTGACTAACCCGCCATCTCCGCCTCCGTCTCCTTCGCCGTCGCCCCCGCCTCCGTCTCCTTCGCCGTCGCCCCCGCCACCTAGCTCCGGCTGTCCCAATCCGCAATCTGGTGATGATGGCAGCAACCGGCCCAATGCCTGTGTTCGCAGTATCGTATCAACTCGGACCGGACCTAATTCCATAACCTTCCGCATCTGGGCCAGTCACTGCTACAGCGGCTTGAGCGTATCCTACCCCGGCAACAGCCAGACCTTAAGCTGGATAGCCTCGCCCAGTGACAATAGCGCAGAGTACGACTATTCGGTCAGTAATGCCTCGAGCTCTTCAGGAACGGCTACAGCGACCTGCAGCGGTAATGGCACCTCCTGGGGAGATGTTTCCGTGTCAGCTTGGGGTCAACCCTCGCCACCACCACCATCTCCGCCGCCAATCACGCCGCCTCCACCTGTCTGGGAAACCAGGACCGTTTGCGGCGACCCGTGGGCCGGGGAATACCTTCACGACGGCGGGTGTACCCCGGAGGAAAGAAACTTTGGCTACATCACCACCTTAGCCTGCTTTAGAAACGGACAATTTGACCACTGGGGCGGTTGCTGATCGGTAGATACTTTAGCTGATGAGATTACTGCATATTCTAAGAACGCGCACTGCTGATAGCCGCGGCGACACTATAGTCGAGGTTCTAATCAGCCTGGCTATCTTAGCCCTGGTGCTGGGTACCGCTTATGCGGTGTCAGGTACCAGCCTGCGCTCCGGCACGGCCGCCGGCCAGCGCAGCCAGGCTCTTGGTTACGCCCAAAGCCAGATCGAATTCATCAAAAAGGCGCAGGCCACCAACAGTTACATCGATTTATATCTGTACACCAGCGGCAACGAGTTCTGTGTAACTACGGATGGCTCCTATTTGGCTATTCCGGTCAACGCCGCCCCGAATCATCCCTGTTTAAGCTACGACAGCAATTTTTTCACGGTTAGAGTTCAATTTAGCGACAGTCTGAAGGTCTTTACCATCAATGTATCTTGGGCCGGAGCTAATCTCTCCGCTGAGCAGAGCCAGCTGACGCTTTATTATAAGCTGCCCAGTAACTTTAGCCTGCCAACCCCGCCGAGTGGTGAGATCTGCGGAAACGGCATAGATGATAACGGCAATGGCCTGATAGATGAAGGTTGCGGCGGCGGGGGAGGCGGTGGCGGCTGCCCCAACCCTTCATCAGGCGGTAATGGTACCAGCAGTCCCCCTAATCCCTGCGTTCGCTCGGTGGTAGCCGGCCGGCCCAGTGGCGGCGGACCGGGCAATATGTACTTTAATATCTGGGCTAGTCACTGCTATAGCAGTCTGAGCGTCTCTTATCCGGGCGGTAGTACCAGTTTAGCTTGGAATCGAACACCGGACGACAACAGTCAGGTTACAGCCTATAACGTAAGTAATGCCTCGGGTTCCGGCGGTACTGTCACCGTGACCTGTGCCGGTAATGGAGTGTCGGTCGGTAGTACCACTGTTTCCGCCTACGGTGGGGGAGGAGGCCCACCACCACCGCCTCCACCCTCAGACACTTGGGAAACCAAGACCGTCTGTGGTGATCCTTTTGGCAACGAACTGCTCCACGAAGGTGGTTGTACCGCTGATGAAAGACGTTTTGGCTACATAACCACCTTGGCCTGCTTTAGAAACGGCAGTTTCTATAAATGGGGAGGCTGCTAGTTGCATGCGAAAAGGTTCGCCTGGCTTTACCATAGTGGAACTGCTGCTGGCCACGGCGGTCTTTTCGCTGGTTTTAGTGGCGGCAGTAAGTGGTTTTTTGGAGATTGGACGCCTATTTTATAAGGGTGTCACCACCAGTCAGACACAGAATGTCGCTAAGCTGGTGCTTAACCAAATCACCGCCGATATCCAAGATTCAACAGATATAACCACCTTACAAAACCCGCCACCAAACGCCGAGTTTACCTATCTTTGCATTGGCAATAAGCGCTACACTCTCAACTTCGATGTGAAGGTCAATACCACAATAACTGATTATTCACAAAAAAAGTTCGGGATCCTTCGGGATGAACTCCCCGGTAACTCCGGCTGTGCTGAACCTTGTTACTCGGCAGGTGGTGACTGTGAGCCCGGGGAGCTGGTATTTCAAAATCCTCAAGAACTACTGAGTACTAAGATGAGCCTCAGAATTGAGCCGGCCAGATTACTCGAGCAGCCCTCTTCCAACCCGGAAAGGCTCTACAACGTCAGAATTAGGTTGGTTTTTGGCGATGACGATGTGCTTCGGATAGTCGATCCCGATAATCCGACTGGCTCAAATGTACGGTGCGATTCCAACTTGCAAAGTTCACAGTTCTGCGCTGAAGCCGAAGTGTCTAATGTAGTATTTGCCGGTGAGTTTGGCCCATGACCAGAAGAAATACTTCAATTGGTAATCAGTCTGGAATGGCTTCCATTGTGGTGGTCAGCATTTTGGTGATCATCTTAGCGCTTATCAGCCTAGGTTTTGCCCGGTTGATGGACAGGGCTATAAGTAATTCCTTAGCCAGTCAGCTGGGTTCCGCGGCCTACTATGCCGCCCGCTCAGGAATAAACGATGCTATCGCCTATCTAGCTGCTAACCCCACCGCTCCATCGGCCAATAGCTGCGAGGATCTGTTAGGTACGGGTCCGCCACCTGCACCGTTACAATCGGCTGCCGACGCTATATCGCAAGCCAGCGGCGGGGTTACGGAGTACACCTGTATCCTTATGGAACGCCAGCCGACCAGCCTAAATTATCAGAAGATACCGCCTTTTAAATCACAAGTGGTTAGGCTCAGTACCCCGGCTGGGAGCTCGTTCGTTAATTTCACCGTTTCATGGCAGAGCAGTAACCGCGGATACGATCAGCTGCCAGGCTCCGGAGAGGTCCTTTACCAGCAGACCCAGTGGGCTAACAACCGCTATGAGCCAGTCCTTAGGCTGACTGTTTATCCAATTGATAACGATGGTGACAATGACTCACTGGCAGATGTGGCTAGCAATGCTAGAACGTTCTTTCTTTACCCGTCATCATCCGGCGGCGGGCAGCTTCAGTTCGTGGCAACGGCTGATGGTACCTTACGAAATGTATCATGCCCCGCGCCGTCAAGCGCTAACGACTACCATTGCCGGGTGACTATCGGGAACCTTGGCGGCAATAGAAGCTATTTCTTTGTTCGTCTGACACCGCTCTATCAGCAGGCTGATATAAAGATTGAAGGGGTCATGAATCCGGGTAATAATCCGGCCCGCTTTACGGACGCTCAGTCAGTCATTGATGTGACGGCTAAGTCAAATACCTCAGTTCGCCGCTTGGCGGCCAGAGTGGATACCAGCTCGATTGGCGGGGGGTTGGTTAATATCTCGCCGCGCGATGATGCCATGCCTGAAAATGCTATCCGCACCGCTGGTGTGCTTTGTAAGCGGCTGGACGTTACCGGCGGCGCTGTCTCTTCAGAAGCCGCTTGGCGGGCGCTCTGTAACCTTTCTATCTAGCTTTAACTTTAAGATCGTTTACGGTGGAACCTTTGATGAACATCTTTGAGGTGAGGGTCGGTGACATGGGTATAGATCTGGGTGGTGGCGATATTGGAGTGACCAAGCATGGCCTGCACCGAGCGCAGATCAGCCCCATTCATCAAAAGGTCGGTCGCGAAAGAATGCCTTAGAGTATGCGGACTGACGTGTTTGGTAATGCCGGCTAATCGGGCGTAGCGCGATACCATCCGCTGGATACTACGGGCCGTAAGGCGGGTGTAGTTGCCCGATAAGTCAACTTTGCGTACACCGCTGTAACGGATAAACAGCGGTTTGGTATTATCCTGGCGCTTGTCGAGGTATTTGGTAATCCAGTCGGCGGCTTCGGCGCTGATAAAAATCGGCCGGTCTTTTTGACCCTTGCCGCGGACGGTAAACTCTCGGCGCTTTAAGTTAATATGATCGTGGTCCAGACCAACCAGCTCCGATATCCTGAGCCCACTTGAAAATAACAGTTCGATGATCGCCCGATCCCGCAAACCATTGACTTTTGAGGTGTCCGGTTGGGCTGCCAGTCTTTCGAGTTCCTCGCCGGTTAAAAAAGTAACTTGCGGCCGGGTTGTACGGGCCAATTCCACCTTGTCGGCGGCTAGAGCGGTATAGCCGCGCTTGGCGCAGAAGCGCAGGAAAGAGCGTAGGGCAATCAGGTGATAATTTTGAGTAATTTTAGATAGTTCATCCGAGGTATTAGTACCCAACCGATTAAGCCACATCCGCCATTTTCTAATCATTTGCTCGTCAATGTCAGATAGCTTGATATCTCCGGCAAAGTCGGACAGACGGGTCAGGTAATGAGAGTAGTTGGTGATAGTTTTAGCGGAGCGGTTTTGCTCCAACTCCATGTACTCCAGGTAGTCGGCTACTGCCGTGTCATACAACGTTGATGCCATAAGCGTATTGTAGCAGAAAATATTGTGCGACATCGCACATCAGTCTGAATAATAAAGATATTCAATTTGGCGCACCGTTTCAATCTGTTATAATATTCCGGAATGGAAAAAACTTTAGTAATCGTGAAGCCCGATGCGGTCTCGCGCGGACTGATTGGTGAGATATTGAGCCGCTACGAAAAAGCTGGTCTAAAGCTAGTGGCGGCTAAAATGGTCACGCCGTCTGAAGATCTGGCTCATAAGCATTACCCAACTGAGCGGCGGGAGTTCATTGAGGGGATGGGCCGTAAAAGCCTGGAGACATACCAAGAGCAGGGGCTTGATGCCGAAGAGGTGCTGGGTACCTCCGATCCGCATGAGATCGGCCTAAAAATTCAGAGCTGGATGATCGATTTTATAACTTCCGGACCGGTCATGGCTATTGTGTTGCAAGGTTCCAATGCCATTATCAAAGCCCGTGAAATTACCGGCCATACTATCCCGGCAAAGGCTGAACCGGGGACTATCCGCGGGGATTACTCAGACGACACTCCTGTTAAAGCTAATGCCGAGCAGCGGCCGATTCATAATTTAGTACACGCCTCAGGTGATAAAACCGAAGCCGACTTTGAGATCAATCTTTGGTTCACCAAAGATGAGCTTCAAAGTTGATTTTGGGCGCCAAGGGGCCGCGCGCAGAAACTACCTCTTAGTTTCGAGCACGGCGACTGCGTGTTGCGATAGCAACTGATTAATCTCTGGTTCACACCTGACGAACTCCACGCTTAATAGCTAAGGAGTAATTACTACAGTTTGTTTTTTTGCGCTATAGTTTCTATACAATTTTGTGAAGTTCCGTAGTGCAGTACTTTACAAAATTGAGAGGAGAAAACGACCTGAGGCTGAATGTAAGTTTGCTTTCGCGAACTAACGGAAGCCGGTACGTCGGTTTCGACGAGCTCCGGTAGCTCAATGGATAGAGCAGGCCCGTCCTAAGGGCAAGGTTGCAGGTTCAAATCCTGCCCGGAGTACCAAGCACTTTATCCTAAGTCATATGTCCTATATCCTATTAGCATGAGCGAAAAGGCGGCCGAAGAGAAGGCTGAGTCTAAAACAGAATCCAAACACAAATACTTCAAAGAACAGTTTGATGACGAAGAAGTCAGACTGGTCTTTAGAAAGCATCCTATCGTGATGCGAAAGGGCTTAATTTTAGCCATGTTTGCCATCCTGCTGGGCACCGTACCAGCTCTGATAAAACCGGAGTACAGCTACTTCATCTTGGGTCTACTGGGTGGCTTCCTGTTGGCGATAGTCCTAATGTTCCCGTGGTGGGTACGCTGGTACTTCAGTGTCTATATTATGACCGACCAGCGCTTTATCCAGCAGACCCGCTCGCTGCTGCAAGTCAACGTGGTGGATATCAGCTTGGAGCAGGTCCAGATGATAAACTATCAAATCAAGGGCTTAGAACAGACCATGCTTAACTACGGTACAATAGTTATACAGACTTATGTCGGTGATTTGGTAATCAGATACGTGCACCGACCGGCACGCACCCAGTCTAAAATGGTCGAAATTCTGCGCGATTTGGGGATACATCCCGCTCAGCGGCCCGGAACGGACGAGTCTGATAAAGTTATTTCAGCCAGTGATTAGAAAACGCATTAAAAAACTCCGTAAAAAGGTTCCTGACACGGTTGTAGAGAAAGCTGTGAGCATTGCCTCGCCTAAGCCCGAAGAGGCTATGAGCCTTGAGAACGTTCCGCAGATAACTAATGAAACCATCGCCGAGCACCGTGAGGATGTATTAGGCGGCGCTCGCAAGTATATTTATCCACTAGCCCACTCTAAGCACCGGATTATCATCATAACCGCCGCCTTGCTGGCTCTGACGGTTATCGCTTTTTTGGCCTATGCCTGGGCCGGGCTGTACCGCTTTTACCATCACAACAGTTTTTTGTACCGGGTTACCCAAGTCGTGCCATTTCCCATCGCCCGGGTGGATGGCAGCTTTGTTAACTATGAAAATTATCTTTTCGAGCTGCGCCGCCAAATCCATTATTACGAAGAACAGCAGGGTGATGCCTTTAATGATTTCTCGGCCGTCGAAGACCGTGAACAACTTGCCGAATTCAGGCGTCAAGCTCTGACCCGGGTTGTTAACTATGCTTACGTTAAGCAACTGGCTGATCAAAATGGAATCAAGGTCAGTGGTAAAGAAGTTGACGAGAGGATTGCTCAGGTCCGCGAGCAGAACCGTTTAGGGACCAACGACAAGGTCTTTGCTGATGTGCTGCGGGATTTTTGGGGCTGGTCGATAGCTGACTTTAAACGCTCGTTAAAGGAGCAAATTTTAATTGAGAAAACAAACGCCAAGCTGGACACTGAAGCTACTCAGAAGGCCGAGGCCGCCCTTGTTCAGCTGAAGGCCGGGGCCGATTTCGCCGAAATTGCTAAGCAAATCAGCCAGGATCCAGCTAGCGCGCCGGCAGGCGGTGATTACGGATTCCAAATAACCAGGGGTAATCCTAATATCCCGCCCCAAGCTATGACAATTTTATTTAAACTCCATCCCGGCCAGATTTCGGGCATCGTTAACACCGGTAAAAGTCTTGAAATCCTCAAAGTTGAGAAGATAGAGAACGAGGCTATCACCGCCCGCCACATCGTCTTTCCCCTTAAAGATATTCAGGTCTATATCGACGAGTTAAAGGCTAAACAACCTCCCAAAGCCTACGTCAAATTATAAGACTTAGGACACAGGATATAGGGGACAGGGGTAGATTACTTGACTTGTTAAGTAAGAAAATCCCGCCCGAGTAGCTGGTGGCAGACGGCGTCCGAGGACGCACATCAACCAAGACTTTTCAGGCGGGGATTGGCCCCAGGATTTGGGGCCGGCGGCCCGGAAGGGGTGGGTGTCATGACTGGCTGTCATGTCCTAGCCCTTCCGGGCGCGCGGTGAGCGGAGGTTACGAGCCTCCCGCTGGGGCACCAGGCCCCAACGTGACTACGTGCGCGGTTGTCAGCTCGAGGTGCCGGCCGTCGACGGGTAACTCATGCGAGCCCCTCTCGTCGGTCGAGGTCGCGGTTCCGCCGCGTTCGGATCGTATCAGGAGCACATAACGTGGGCCTGGTGGCCCACATGCTTCACCCCCAGGGACGATGAAACTATATTACTCTCAAAAGCGTATTATTTTCAACAAGAATTCACCCTATGGTGGGTCTTCAAGTTCGTGGCGGGGCGGACTCCGATAGCGCTCCGGCTACCCCAACTGTCGCTGGCCGCGCGGAGCTAACCCGCTGCGGGTTCAATCTCAGTCCAATCTCAGTATGAAAAACGAGCCATCGTAAAGATGACTCACTTTTCATGGCGGGGCGGACGGGATTTGAACCCGCGACCTTCTCCGTGACAGGGAGACGAACACTCCGGACTGTTCTACCGCCCCCTATTAGCTTGAGCTAGAACAGATGTAGTCTAGCAGTTTGACCCCTGAAAATCAACGTAGCTAAGGCGTCACAATTATGGTTGCTTTGGTTTTGGGGAACAGATGGTCATGCATACCCCATTGACCGGCACGCTCCAATGTGAAGCTCCAGCTCTCACCCGGCTTAATTGGTTTTTTAGAGTCTAAGTCCGAATAGATCTTATGCGAGGGGTGATCATTAGACGCTGGCCAATGGTCCTCGCTGTCGCGGTTTATAAAGGTCACACTGTCCTCGACTTTGACGGTCAGCCGGTTCGGTGAGAAGCCGCTGCCATCCATTACGATAGTGTTCGGGGCTACCGGGCTGTTGTCGGTCGCCTGTGTACTGTCCTGAGCGGGTTGCTTGTCGGACGAGCCGCTTGACAGGGCAATGGCGATGCCCGCCCCAAAGGCTAGGGCCAACAATATAAGGATATAGGCTGACTTTTTCATTCTTAGAAAGTAGTGTAATACGACTTAACGGTGTTGATGCATTCGACCTTGAAAGCGTCAACTAATATATCGCAAAAGGCCAGAGCCGGCCGGTCGCTATGGTGATACGATACAAAGTCCAGCGCCGCGCCAATGACGCAGTGTCGTTTTGCTTCATCGCTTGGGCCCATCATACAAATGTCCTTGGTCCTTTGAGGATCACTGATGGTACTGCCGGAAGCATCCCTGCCTAAGCTCTTGAAGCAGGTCGCGTCGTTGGGGGCCGGCACCGTGGTACAAAGCTGAAATATTCTGGCAAAGTCATAGCCCACAACTTTCAGAGCATGTGAGGTTTGCATCTGGTAGCACTGATAAGCGTATTTGACATCCACGGCGTTGCAGGGATAAAGCAAATCGTCGTCTTTTAGGTAATCGGTATGATGGTCGGGGTTGACTTCGCTCATGATGTTTTCCATGAATACCCCACCGTAGCAGGACCCCCGCTCCCAACCGTCTTTCAGTTGATCACAGCTGCTTAGAGAGACGAATAGCTCGTTACCCTGTATAGCCATTAGGCCGTGTCCCAGACCGTGGGCGCAGTTGTAGTGCGAGAACTTATAGCGCTCGCTTTCCCGCAGCGAAGCACAGATATCATTTATCTTGGCTACAAATTCATCTGGACCGATGTCATAAGCTATTGCTTCAACCACCCCGTGATAGTAGCCTGACCAGCAAAAGTCGTTACCGTTGCGGTAGGCTTCAGCCAAGTCGCCGTATTTTTTGCCAGCTGCTCGGCCAATGACATGAATAATCTGGTGGCAGTTGGTGTATATATAGCTATTTGACTCATATTGAGCTTTAACATCGGCCAATGCTTCCTGGGTGGACTTTTGCTCGACTAACTGCTGGTAATGGGTCCGCCAGCACTTGAAGTCTTGGGCTAAGCTATCTTTGCACTCTACTATTGGTCCACTAGCTACTGAATTGTTTTGAGAATTGTTTAAGTATTTATTGCCAGCGTATTGTCCCAGCCACACGGTCCCCACAGCCGCGATCACCACCAGAAGCGCTAGCATTGGATTTTTATCCACCCACGACACCAGTTTTCTGACTCCTGGAGTCTTATTAGTCTGTAAAATCCGGTTGTATTTATCGTAAAAGACGATAGCTAAAGTGATCCCATAAAAAAACCACACGTAGCGAAACCAGCCTTCGCCTAGTTGGCCACCAAGTCTTAAGCCGTGGTAAAGAATGGCTATCATGGCCCCATCGACGGCGTAGTCAAGATATTTCCACCACTTGCGCGAGCGATAAAAACGCCGCAGCTCATAGGCTAAAAAGACAAGCAGGCTGGCGGTACCCAGCAGGGCTATCCACTTGAGGTTAGCAGCTACATAACTTAAATAGCTTCCCGGCGGCAGGCCCAGTCCATCACGCCAAAGCTGCCAAATCAAAAGGGAAGGATGAAGAACTATTAGCACCAGGACCAACCAACCGGTAACCTCATAGTAGCTATGTAGCTGGCTGGATTTTATTTTTAGCTTACGCGAACCAAAGCCTACCATGTACATTGACCACATCAAACTAAAGGCTGCCAGGCCAAAAACAGGGAATAATTTGTAAGCCGTGAGGCCATTTAGCCGCCAATCAAGTTCCTGCAGCCAAGCCGCCGCACCGACCACCATAACTAATAGGCTAAGCAGCCAGGCAAGGGCTATATAGTTTTTCTTTATAAATTCCACAGGCTAAAACCACTATCATTATACGTTTAGATTTTAGCTCAAACCAAACTCTCCCACCCAAGAATTACCCAAAGCCTTTTTTTGTTATAATCTAACTCGCCTACCGGCAGGCAGGTCTGTTATTGCCACCTTAGCTCAGCTGGCTAGAGCAGTCCCTTCGTAAGGGAAAGGTCATCGGTTCAAGTCCGATAGGTGGCTCCAGCGGATATAGTTTAGTGGTAGAATGTGACCTTCCCAAGGTTGAGATGCGGGTTCGATTCCCGCTATCCGCACCATTCGACTCGCTTCGCTCGCTCATGGTAAACCAGCGAGGCGAATGACCCCGAGCTTGTCGAGCGGCCAGATTTAACTACCAACTACCCCCTAAAACCTATAATGTGACTGATTAAGGAGCATTATATGCCGAACCCGAGTTAGCTCTCCGCTAAAAAAAGATTGCTAACCCGGCGTGAAGCTATATAAACTATTAAATAAGACATGGATTTGCCCAAGAAGTTTTTGCATGATCGGACTGTCCTGATTCTGCTCACCCTACTTTCAGCCCTAGTTGTTATAGGAGTTAGTATTGTTGCGCTAAGGTTTGACGTTTCTAAAAACCCGACGACTATTGTGGCCTATCGGCCCAATATATCCGGCAGTGCTTATCAGAGTGGGAAACCGCTGGATATTTACTTGCTGGCGGTGTTTATGGTGATTATAGCTATTAGTGCGGCTATCTTGAGCGCCAGGATATACAACGTCCGCCGGACGATTTCGATATTCATTTTAGCTTCAGCAGCTTTCCTTTTGCTGTTATCAGCCCGTATTGCCTGGAGCATAATTTCACTTCAATAAAGCCGTGCGATCAATTGAAATACCACAGCCAAATGAACGCGATCTAAAATACCGGCTGTTTGAGATTCTACCGGCAGCCTTAACCTGGACAATATTGTCACTACCAATAGTCCTTGGCGCCCTGAGCCCTAAATTAGCAGCCTATTTTATAATTGCTTATCTTCTGATCTGGTTCGCCCGCGCGGTAGCTTTAAATCTCAGGTCACTGCAGGGATACCGCCTAATCGAGCAGCATAAGAAAGTGCCATGGGCTAAGTTAAATGCCGATCTGGAATTATTGGAACCACATACCAAGGAGGCTCCTCGCTGGCATGCCAGAAATCTTGACCGCGTGCGTGAACACATCTCCCATAATCGAATAAAGCCCGGTGAGGTCTATCACGCTATTTTCATCGCCTTCGTTGACGAATCTCGCGATATCCTAGAGCCAACCATAGAATCGGTGTTAGCTAGCGACTATGATCTTAAAAAAGTCATCCTAATTTTGGCTTACGAGGAGCGGGCCGGTCCGGCTTCAGAGAAGCTGGCGAACTCACTTATAACAGATTATGGCAGTCGCTTTTACCATGCTGAGGCTATTGGACACCCCTTTGGGATACTCGGAGAAGTCATTGGTAAGGGCGGCAATGTTACTTATGCCGGCCGCCGCCTAAAAAAGTTCTTAGAGGAGAAAAAGATCGACCCTTTGCACGTCTTGGTTACTACTCTTGACTCTGATAATCGGCCTCACAAACAGTATCTGGGAGCATTGACTTATACCTACTGCTCGACCGAAGAGCCGCGCTACGCATCTTATCAGCCCATTCCGATGTACACCAATAACATCTGGGACGCCCCGGCGCCGATGCGGGTGATCGCCACCGGTAACTCTTTCTGGATGGTAATCCAGAGCCTGCGGCCCCACACCTTGCGCAACTTCTCAGCCCACGCCCAGCCCATGGCGGCGTTGATTGATACCGATTTTTGGAGTGTAAGAACGATTGTTGAGGATGGCCATCAGTACTGGCGGACCTACTTTAGATACGATGGTAAGCACGATGTTTTCCCGGTTTTCGTACCTATCTACCAGGATGCCGTGCTGGCTGCTACTTATCGAAAAACTATCAAAGCTCAGTTTTTACAGGTTCGGCGGTGGGCGTATGGAGCTAGTGACGTAGCCTATGTAGCTAAGATGGGCCTGCTGACCAAAAATCCGATACCCAAACACCTGTTCTGGGCCAAATTCGGCCGCTTGCTGGAGGGCCACGTCAGCTGGTCCACGGCATCTTTAATACTGCTTTTGGCGGCGCCGGTACCATTCCTGCTTAACCCCGAGAGCTATATTGCTAATCAGATACCCCAAATCGCCCGTTGGCTGCAAACCGTCGCCACGGTGGGTATTTTGGTAACTCTTTACTTGAGCATGCGCTCTTTGCCGCCTAAACCGGCCCGCTACAGGCGGCATCGGACAGTTTGGATGATTCTGCAGTGGATTTATTTGCCGTTAACTTCTATCGTTTTTGGCTCATTCGCGGCTATATATTCGCAGACCCGTTTGGCATTGGGGCGGTACATCGGTAAATTTGATGTAACAGAGAAGGCAGTTAAGAAATAGAACCAGAGTAGTAGGGTTGCAGGGTTGTAGGCAGTAATCTATAACCCTCTAACCCTTATTTAATTTGGAGAGATTCATGCTCTGCTACGTAACGGAGGTGAGCTCGCTTATCTAACTTCTTAAGGACATCGCCAGCTATCAGGCTTATCTGGGGTGGTGAATACAACGGCTTGCCCGGCAGCTCTAACAATCTCTTTATAACGGTGTTGGTGGCCTCTCTGGCGTCCAAATAGGCGTTTTTTCGATGGCTCATGGCTAGTAGCAGCTCGGTGAACAACATATCGGTCACGAACGGCTTAGGGAGGCCGCCTACAACCACTAGAAGTGTAGAAGATAGGTCTATGGCCTCATGGGTAGTGAAAACGGCGCTACAGCGCTTACAGACGCGTCGGCGCCAAACCTGGTTGTTGCGCCTCTGTAAGCGGCTGTTCCCAACCCGCGTATCACCGCCACAATACAAACATACCATGTCAATATATTGACATTACGCTATTAAAAAAGCCAGTGCATAACCCTATAGAAACTGTGGATCTGTCTCCGTTGTGGCCTTACAGGGTCTGACCCTGCAAAGGCGCCCGGATATAGAAAAACAGAGGTCAATGACCTCTATTTTTCTATCTGCAAGCCGCTCAATTGGTAGTGGACTTAACGACTGCCGGAACCCTACTTGCCGTGAGCTTGTCGAATCGGCGGATCCGGTTAGCCTGAAACGGCAATCTGTTGGGAACCTCCTCAAAGAAGAGTTGGAACTCCTCGAGTGCCGCCTTCTTTTTCACACTCAAAAGCTAACCTCCCTGGTTAACTCGGGT